>JANOJN010000085.1:0-8525 GCA_031418775.1 Acidimicrobiia bacterium | reverse complement strand
GCGATCCCAAGGCGGTTCGTTGACGAAGTGATCGTCAACGAGAAGGATCGGCACGTGGTAGCGGCCGCGATCTTCCATAGCGTCGACTTCGTTGTAACGAACGGCCGGAGGCTCCGTCGGGAAGTTCACCTCCTGGGCCGCACTGAACGATCAAGCCCTCGTCGCTCTTTCCGTCGATGAGCTTGTCAGTCGGCTCCTCGACGAGAGCGTTGACGACGTCGCCTGTGTGGTTCGTGCAATGGCAGCGCGCATGAACCGACCAGCACGGTCGGCCACGGACGTCCTCGAAGCGCTCAGCCAGTCGCTGCCAGCTCTGGGCCGACTCCACACGATCTGACGTTTAATGCCCCAGTCCGTTGCGATCCCGATTGATGCCGCGCTGATCCCGCCACCAACCAGAGCGAGGCCTCGTGAGCACTGACAGCGATCGTCTCGCTCGTGCGCTCGCTGAGGTCACCGCTCTCAAGGCGGAGAACGACCGTCTCCGTTTGTTGCTTGGGCTTGACCGGCCCTTGCTTGCCCTTGCTGAAACACGTCTCGCCGACTGGGCAGCCGAGCGCGTCCTCGATCTACTTCTTGATATCTCGTTTCTGAGATGTCACGATAGGAACCGTGGACCGCAAGCAAGCCCCCGACGATCTCGATCGCTACATCGCCGAGCGCGCCCGAAAGAACCAGAAGTTCCCGGCGACGGTGGCGGCGCGGACGAACCGGCGGGTCCTGCAGCGGCAATTGGCGGAGCGGCGCGTTGTGCTCGGACTGACGCAAACCGAGGCCGCGGTGTTGATGAAGACATCGCAGTCGTCGATCGCTCGTTTGGAGTCAGGAGAGCACGATGTCAGGCTCGGGACGCTTGAGCGTTACGCGCAGGCGCTGGGGTGCTCGATTGCGATGACTCTCAGCGAAGCTTCGTGAACCTCAGAAGCTCATGGATATTATTCGGCGGCATTTCGCCGCCGAAGTTCGTCGTGTTGCCGCCTCGTGGCCAACCAAGCAGCTGCGCGGGACCCTTTCGGTGAATCCTTGTTCGGGGTAACCTTGGAGCCGTGACCGTCGACCTCGACACCCTTCCAGCGGAACTCGCACGCTCTGTTCGAGCTGCGCGTCGGCGCCGCGGAAACGTTGAGGCGACGCCCTTCGTTTCGAGAGGTCTCGATCCCGTCATCGGTGACTGGGCGAAGTCGCTCATCGCTTCTGGCGAACTGGACGCTGCGATCGCCGAGATCGCCGCATCGGATCCTGACCTTCATTCGTGATCGTCGTCGACGACCGCCTGCTGTTCGAGATTCTCTCCGGCACCGAGACCACCGAACTCGCGCATCGCGCTGCGGGAGGAATCGCAACGACGTTCTCTTGGTACTACCGGCTTTCACGCGCCATCTCGACCGGACGCGTTGATGGATCGCTCACCCGCGAGTTTTCTGCGCTGAGCGATGACCGACGGGCCTACGTTCACGGGCTGCTCGAAGACCTCCCCAACGCTGTGGAGATGCTTCATCCACGCGACCTCGTGCCGCCGATGAGCGCCGTCGCCGCGCTGACGTCGGTGAACTTCCTCACGGCCGAAGCCATTGCCGCTTCGTTGATACTTGAAGCGCCGATCCTTGTCTCGACGCGGTCAGCGCTGATGGATCGCGCAGCTTCACAAGCGGGCGTCGAGTGTCTCGTCATATCGCGAACGTAAGCGTACGTATGAGAACACGACTGAGAACAATGACCTGGTTCTCAAGGGACAGCACCGGACACCCACGGTCACTCCCGGTCAGTCGTCCTTCGAAAAACGAAGCCGGTCGCGGTCTCCTACGGACCCTCAGTGACCCTCCCGGATAGCACCGGATACTGCATCTGAGAGGACTACGGATCAGAAGGTTGGGGGTTCGAATCCCTCCGAACGCGCCAAGCGAATATGCCCGCTGAACAGCGGTGATCGGTTGTTTGCGGCCTCGCGCAATGCGTATCTCGCTGAAACGGTGCCATATTTGGTGCCGTTTTCCGTAAGGGATTGGACATTCGCTCAACCTCGGGGCGAAAGGCCAAATGGAGAAGCCAGGCAAGGCAGCGGATCGTTGGCCAAAGATCTTTGATCAAGGCACGGCGTTCCTCGATGCCGCAGTGCACTTAGCCGCGCAGGCAGTAGGAACGGTTAGATCCGGGAACATCGACAAAGCGGCGCTTCGGTTGGCTTTGCCCGTACCTGGATCGGTTTTTCGAACGGTCTATTGAACGGCGAAGAACACCGGGTCCGATCCGAACAGGGGGTCTAGGTACAAGATCGCTGTCGCAACTTCGTCTTCGGGGAGGGTGAAGCACTTCTGGTAGGTCGCTTCCCCTCCGACGAAGAGATCGCCGACGTCAGAGAATGAGGAGATCGGCTCCACTCCGCACTCGTCGGTGGACGCCGACTTGTTGGACGAGCCCACCAACTTCCAGTTGAGCCCGAACACTCCGGTCTTCTGGTCAGTTCCACTGAGGTACTTCACCTTGACCGTTGCGAGGACATGTTTGAAACCAGCCGCCGGAGGCTCGTTGAAAGAGTTCGCCTCCTTCAGTTCAGCAGTAGCGTCCGGGTTCCATCCCGTGACGGTCACTTCCCAAGTTCCCAACGACCCGAGGGCCACGGTTTCCGCCTGCCCAAACGGTATCGGGTCGCTGCGTGTGCCAACACTGGCTGATGTCGCCGGCTCCGTGATCGGCGCGGCGTCACTCGACTCGGGAGTCGTGTCGGCTGGAACGGTTGCCCCCTCCTCGATTCGCTCGACGTTTTCAACGCGCAAGACCTTCGCGTCTTCACGCCGGACGACCTTGGCGGAAAACTTCCCACGAATCACCGCGTCGACATCAACGAACCCAGACACCAGTTGGGTCTTGCCCAAGCTCTCGCCATCCGCATCGAGGAACCACAGGTCGATCACGTACTTGCCGCGCCGCGCCAGCGAACTCGTGACCTTGATCTCACCTTCGAGTCGCCCAGTGGCCGAGTTGAGAGAGCAGCAGGAAACTACTTCGATGTCCTGGTTCGAGTTGTCGACAGTGATCTCGCCCTCGACAATCATCGCCGGAGGAACAGTCTCGACCGCCTCGATGCCAATGGACGACACCTCGTTGGTCTGTTTGTCGTAGACGAACATTCCGACGTAGCCAGCCACGATACCGAAAGCGAGGAGGAGTAGGCCAGCTCCCATCACCTTCGACCTTCCCCAATCCTTCGTTGTGCGTATCGACGGAGCTGGCGGCATAGGTGCTGTAGTGGAACCGATCTCGGGCAGGCCGGCCGAGAACTCAAGGACCTTGTCATCCGCTTGTTGAGCCGTCGACGGGGCGGATGTAGCGAGCGCTTCGGGGCCGGGGCGACCGGAGCGCTTGGCGGCTTCGGACCGGCGCATCTGTTCCCGGAAGTCGACCACAGGGTCACCGGTCTTGATCTGATCGGGCTCGACCACGGCCGGCATTGCGAGCACTGACACGTTGCGAAAATCGTGGCCGCAGGACGCGCACACGACGATGCCATTCTTAACGGCGTGTCCGCAGACAGGGCATGCACGGCGGCGGGATCGGGTCATGATCCAGAGGAGTCCGAGGATGACGAAACCGACAAACCAGAGGACCATGACGAAACCGACGCCTATCGCAGTGCCTAGGTCGTTGGCCCCTTCGCAGAGGTCATCACCCGGGAGGCAGTCAGCGCTGTTCGACGCGGCCATCGATCCGGCGATGACCCAAAAGAGCATGAGTGCGTTGAAGGCGAGAAACACCCACGTCATGAAACGCCACTTCAGGAATCGCATTTTCGCCCTCTCGTTTCGTTAGTTCCCCACGTCGCATGGACGACGCCCGGCAGCCGATCAAGACATTCGAGTTATGAGAACAATTCTTTAATAGGTATCCGGGGCGAGAGCCGGGGTCTCCGCTCAGTGCGCATCACTAAAAAAGGGTGCCGGGCGTGTGCTCCAGGCCGTCGCGGGTAGCGGCGGCGGGTTGCCCGTGAACGCATCGGCGGGCGGTGCAGCTGTCCACGTGAACTACCGGCAAGTGTAGTGGCTACTACAGACAGTCACAAGGAGTCCGGACCGAGGTCTGCGGTGATGGCGAGGCCTGGGATGTGGTGCCCCGTGCACGTTCGACGTGCACGAGACCGAGGCGATGGGTTGGAGTGGCGGTGCGGGCCTCGCGCCATTCGGTAGTCGAGCGAATTGGGACTCTCCCGGGCCCGCTCCACGAACAAACAGAGACGAGTGCGAGGTCCCTCAGCGACAGGCTGTCAGCGTGAAAGCGTCGAACCCACGGACTACTGCGGCTGGCGTCGACCCGTGGAGAGCTGCTGGCTACATTGACGGTCCGGTGGTAAGAACTGGGGGGCGATGATGACTTGGTGGCGGCTTCGATGACTCGGCTCGAGGACCTCACTCCGGGAGCGGTTGTGCATGGTCTCGTGCCGGGTGAGACGGTCACGGTGGTGGCCGCAGTGTGGGCTGGGTCGCGCAGTGTTGTGCTCACGAACCGGACTTCGACGGGGCGGGTGGATGAGCAGATCGTCTACCGTGCCGATGAACCGCAACTCACCCTGCAGTGATTCCGCAGCAAGCGTTGCTTTCGTTGACTGAACACGGGTTCAGTCAAAAGTGCTACTCTCCGTGATCTCACTACTAACGGGGGGACGGAATGCTACAACGTACAAAGAGGCCAACCAGGGATCGTCGTTCACGTCGATCGATTGCCATCGCATTCGCAATGTTTGCTGTCATTGCCCCGCTTCCGGCATCCGCCGGCAACATCTGGCTCACCGGCCACGATGCCGAACTTCACTGTAACGGCGGTACTTCGCAGTGTAACCACTTCGGAATCGCACTTGACTTTGTGCGCCAGAACGCCCCGGTCAAGACCAAGCCAGTCCTGTTCGTCACCCGCGGAACACAGCTAACGAACTCCGCCAACAGTACCGCTGCGAAAGCTCGAAACACCATTGAAGGGGCCGGCAACCCCTTCCCGTTCGTAGTCGTAAACCCGACCACCCCAGCGTTCGCCACCGCCAACTTCAATGACTACAGCGCCCTGGTCTTCACCTCGTCCGAGAGCTGCGGAGGATGCGATGCGACTCCCGCCGACATAGCTGCTATCAATCTCCGCACCGCTGACATCAAGACGTTCTTCAACACCGGCGGTGGACTCCTCTACTTTGCTGGTTCAGGAACGGCGGGTTTCTACGACTCCGTACCAGTTGCTGCGACAGCAGTCGCGGTGACAAGGCCATTCACGCTGACTCCATACGGCGTCTCACTCGGACTCACCGATTCCGACGCCAACTGCTGCGCCACCCACAATTCGTTCGCCTTGCTCCCCGCCGATAGCCCACTCAAGGTGGTCGAAACCGACGCCAAGGGGTTTATCGAGACGCTCGCCGGCACCGCAAGCATCGATGGTGGAGTGCTGGTGTCGACGGTGACAACAGTGCCGGCGACGTTGACAACAGTGCCGGCACCGACGTCGGGCACCCAAGTCCCGCCGCTCCTCGTCCCGCCGTCAACCGCTGCCCCGACGACCACAGCTGCGCCAACAACGACAGCTGCGCCAACAACGACAGCAGCGCCAACAACCGTGGCCCCAACGACCACCTCGACGACGACGACCGTGGCTGCTCAGGTGCTCGGAGCGGTCATTGAGCCACCTCCCGCCCCGGCCGCGCCGGTAGTCGCTGAGCCCGCCTACACCGGCTGATCGGTAACTGTTCGAGCCCCGAAGTCGATGCGTTGCATCGACTTCGGGGCTTTTTTATTGGCCCGTGCCGTTGCTAGTCGCCGATACGGTCATGCTGTTGTTTCAAGCGACACGTCAAATTACCCTTGACCGATAAGCCATTCCGGGCCGTTGGCGGTGTCTCGGACCTCGATCTCGGCGGCCGTGAGGCGATCCCGGATGAGGTCGGACGGAGACACTCAGTCGGCAGGTACTCAGGAACGTGCGCGCGCATACGAAATTCGACCTCTCCGCTCTCCTCGAAGGGCATGAAGTAACGGACCGTGCGCTCGTCGGCAGGAATCGGCGGCCTTCGACTGCGCAGACCTGCGTCCACCTCGCTTTTGTAGAACGCGTTGACTTCGGCCGTGGTTCTCAGCACGCGGTCGTCCTCTGCGAGCATCGCGCCGTGGTTTCCGAACGCACGAGCAATGGCGTAGTTCTCCTCGTCCGGTTGGATCGCTTGACCGAGGAAGTATGCGATCGTGCGGAACCCGCCGGTCGGTTGGAAGTACTGCGGCCCGCCCTCGGCGATCGAGCGGCCCTCGATCGCGTCGGGTGGCATCATGACGCCGGTTGTGACGTAGTCGTCGCAGAGCTCGGCGATGGGCATCTTGTTTCGGCATGGCGTACAGACGAAATGCACCAGGCATCTCCGGGTGTCATAGCGGCTGAAGTCGGACGCGAGGTCGGTGTCTTTCG
Organism: Acidimicrobiia bacterium; assembly: GCA_031418775.1. Lineage (GTDB taxonomy): Bacteria > Actinomycetota > Acidimicrobiia > Acidimicrobiales > JANYDT01 > JANLQX01. The sequence goes on along the minus strand of JANOJN010000085.1, from coordinate 2,093 downwards.
GGTCGAGCACCCACCCGGTGAACAGGTCCGCTGAGTATTTGTGGAGCTTGCTGTAGAGCTTGGGTTCAGGCACGGCGCATGGCCTTTCCGAGTGCGTTGTCGAGGATGGATGCGGCGGGGGCGGTGAGCCGGTCTCGGACCTCGGCGTAGGTCGACGAGGTCACGGCGAGAGTCGAGTGCCCGAGGATCTTGGAGACCGCTTCCATCGGGAGCCCGCCGGTCAGGAGGTACGTGGCGGCAGAGTGCCGGAGATGATGGAACGGTCGGCGATCGATGCCGGCGGCGTTGCAGAGATCGTGCCAGGCGCGTAGGACGTTGCGGGGACCAAGCGGTGTGCCGATGGGGGAAGCAAAAACGAGCCCGTGGTCGGACCAGACACGGCCCGCGGCGAGGCGTTCATTCGCGCGCTTGCTTCCTTCGGCTCGAAGCGCATCGAGGGCGATCTCTCCGAGCGGGATTGCGCGCCGTTTCCCGGTCTTCGTGGTGTCGGTCAGTTCGAAGCGCCCGGCGATGTTCTTCGAGAGTGAACCCTCGACTCGAAGCACTTGGGCTGACGCGTCAACGTCGACGAGTCGGAGGGCTAGGAGCTCTCCCTCGCGGAGCCCGGTGGCGAGGGCAAGGCGAACGAGAGGGCCGATGCGGTACGTAAGGAGAAGCGGGCCGACGGCGTCGAGTTCGGCGTCGGTCAAAGGTTGGGGCTGTGGTCTGATTGTCCCGCGCTTCCATGGAAGCGGCGCGGCGCTGGCTGGATTCGATTGGATGATTCCGTTCTGCACGGCCTTCGTGAGTGCCGAGCGGAGGATTGACCGGGCGAGGTTGACGGACCGAGGTGCGAGCGTGTCATCGTTCCGGGCTCGGCCTGCCTTCGCCGGCGGGACCGCCCCGGGCTTTGCGAGCTGGGCGAGTGCTGAGCCGATCCGGGTCGGGGTGAGCTTGTTCATCGGCACCTTGCCCAGCGTAGGAACAAGGTACTGCTCGACCACGTGGCGGTACTGGCGTTGCGTCGAGGGGGCAAGGCACGCCACATACGGCCCGTTGAGCCACGAGACGAGATAGGCACCGGTACTCGTCGGAGGTGCTGCGACAATGCCGTCGGCCCGCCGTCCGCCCTGCACCCGCAGCCAGTTCTTCGCGGCGGCCTCGGTGGCGAATCGTGCGGTCTTCCGTCGCCGGACCGGATCACCCGGTTGTGAGACTTCGATCACGGCCTTCCAGCGGGCACCGGTCTTCTCCGACGGTGGCTGAAGGCTCCCCGAGCCGTACTGCCGCCGGTCGTCCTCGGTCTTTCGGGCCCTCCTCGTTTTGGGTGATCCTGAGCGCGGAGCATCTGACTCCCGCTCAGATGCTGAGCGACGCGGAGTCGTAGCCACGTTGGCCTGTCGATCTGATCGCTGGTCAGAAGGTTGATTCTTCGGTGCCGGGTTTGGTGCCATTGGTGCCATTGGTGCCATTACGGTGTCATCTTACTGACACTGACTGAGATTGCACGAGCCTTCTGAGCAGCAGATATCTACCCACTGACTTAGACTGAGACGATCCGCTTAGAACTACGGATCAGAAGGTTGGGGTTCTAATCCCTCCGAACGCGCGAAAAGCCCTGGTCAGGGCATGTGTCGGTTGACGACACCATCGTGGTGAGAACACGCGTGAGAACATTCGGTGTTCGAAAAGCTTCAGGGAGGTCTGGGATGCCTCGTTTCACGGGCGTCTACCGAGATGACAACGGCTGGTATTTCAAGGCGCGCACGTCGAAAGACCCACTGACCGGCAAGTGGAGCCAGGTGACTCGGCGCGGCTTCTCGACAGCGACCGAGGCGTCACGCGAACGGCAAACCCTCCTGGACCCGGCCGCCAAAGTTGTGCAGACCGCTCCCGAAACTGGAGACGCGTCGCCGCGCAGCGAGCACGCATCGTGGAAGGAAGTCAAGGCGCGCCGAGGTTCGCGAGACGAGTAGCACGCAGCCCTGCAAGATCCGGGGTGCCGTCAATGATTCGAAGCAACTCGGCGCGGTCGGCACCCGAACAGGTGAGTGGATCCGGGCGACTGAGTGCACCGTCATCGAACCGGAGGGCTGCGCTGAATGAGTCGTCCT
>JANOJN010000084.1:0-11560 GCA_031418775.1 Acidimicrobiia bacterium | reverse complement strand
GGCCAGATAGAGGCCGGCGCCGTTGGTGTCGAGTGCGCCGATCTGGTCCTCAGGGCCGATGTAGGCGACGGATCCGTTCTGGGCCGGCACCAGCCAGGGGTACTCGCGCTTCGCCCAGATCGCCTGAGACGCGTTGGTAAGTGCACGGAAGGTTCCGTCGGACTTGCGGACCTCGGAGAGTGCCGGGCCTCCGCCGGTCACCAACATCTCACCGTTCGGCAGCGGCGTGACCGATGGATACCAACGGGCCAGCGACATGCGTGGACCCTCTGTCCACGCGTTCGTGGTCCAGTCGAAGGTGGTGCTCCGATCGATGCCGTCCAGCGCCTGGTTGAGGTTGCCGCCGGCGGTGAACACCAGCCCGCTGGCGAGCTTGGCCAGGCCGCTGCAGAAGATGTTGAATCCGAGGGTCTCGTCGACCCGGTTGATGGCCCTCGTCGAAGGGTCGAAGATCATCGCCCGCGTGAAGCGGTGCTCGGTCGACGCCTCGGTGCGCAGGTCGTTCACCGAGTCGTACGCCAGCACGTTGCCGTTCGGAAGAAGCGTGACGAAGACGCCCAGAACCGGCCAGTCGTACGGGCCCTCCCAGGACCCGGTGGTGGCGGCCGTGGATGCAGCCGCAGCGGCGGCGCTGATCCGCCCGGACCGGCGGGCGACGATGTCGGGTCGGATACCGAGGCCCTCGCGCTCCACCCGGGCGACCAGCGCGTCCTCCTCGGCCTTGGTCAACTGGGAGGAGTCGATCGCGGTGTGGGTATTCGGCTGCGATTCGTCGACGGGAGGTGGCAGCGGAGCTGCGGTTTGCGCGGTCGCTCGCTCGCCCAGCGGCATGCCGACGGCGACGGCCCCGACGATCGTCGACGACGCGAGCACGATGACGCCGAGCCAGGCCTGGACCCCACGCAACGTTGGTGTCGAGGGTCCGGTTCCGCTGCCCGGGGTTGATGAGTCTCGGTGCAACGGTGAACGCGCCATCACCACGCAGCGTAGTCGCCCTCCGTTAGTGCGTCCATGGCCGATCGACGCACCACTGCGTGTGCTTCGGGGACCGTCTTGGAGTCGGGCCGTCCAGAAACGAACGATGGCCCACCCCGAAGGGTGGGCCATCGTCAGATCTTGCCCCGACCGTTGGTCACGGTCGGGCCAACAACCGCGCTATCGGAGAATCAGACTCCGGCGGCGGTGCACTTGTCTTCGATGTCCTTGCAGACATCCTCACGCTTGGCGCCACCGGTGGAGGTCACGTCCTTCACGTTTTCCAGGTAGATCGACTGGATCGCAGCCTGGGCGTAGGGGATGTCGCGGGCGCCGTCGTTGATGGTGGCGTTGGTGGCCGGTGCCTCGCCCTTGAGGAGCGCAACCGCAGCAGCAACCGCAGCGTCGGCCTCAGCCGGGTACGGCTTGTAGACGGTCATGCACTGCGTGCCGTTGAGGATGGCGCGCAGGCCATCGACGGTGGCATCCTGGCCGGTGGCCGGGATGGAGAGGCCGTTCTTGGTGAGAACAGTCTGCGCGGCGCCCGACAGGCCGTCGTTGGCGGCGAGAACGCCGTCAATCTTGCCGCCGGCCTTGGTGAGGAGCTGCTCGAAGATCGGGACGGCCTTCTGGTTGTCCCAGTCCGGCACGGCCTCGCTGCCGACGACGTTGATGCCTGAATCCTTGATCGCGGCGTCCTGGCCCTGCTTGAACAGGGTCGCATTGTTGTCCGTGGGGGAACCGCTGAGCTGGATGATGTTCTTGCCCTTCGCGGCATCGGCTCCACCGAGGCACTTGATGATGCCTTCGCCTTGAGCGGTGCCGACGGCCACGTTGTCGAAGGACACGTAGACGTCGGTCTTGCCGTTGAGGGTCAGGCGGTCGTAGTCGATCAGCTTGACGCCGGCGGCAGCAGCCTTCGTCTGGATCTGAACGTTCGACTCGGAGTCGAGGTTCACGATGGCGAGAACCTTCGCGCCGTCAGTCACCATCTGGTCGGCGATCGTGGCCATCTTGGCCTTGTCGCCCTCGGCGTTCTGGATCAGGCACTTGATGCCGGCCGCGGCGCAGGCCTTCTCGATGGCCGGACGGTCCGAGGTTTCCCAACGGTCGGAGCTCTTCGAGTCCGGAAGGATGAAGCCGGCGGTGCCGCCTTCGGCAGCGGCGACAGTCTCGGCAGCGGCAGCTTCCGTTTCGGCGGCTGCTTCCGTTTCGGCTGCCGCTGCTTCGGTAGCCGGAGCTTCCGTAGCGGCAGCTTCAGTCTCGGCCGGTGCGGCGGTGGTATCCGCGCTGTCCGAGGAACAACCAGCGGCGAACATCGCCAGGGCGCCGAATAAGAGCGCGGCGCTCGTAGTCTTCTTCATAGGTGTTTCTCCCCTGATGGATCCGAGGACATCTCGGTACCAAGCCGTGCACTTTATGCGGTTACGCGACCATCGTGTGGCACCCGTCTCATCAACGCCTCGGGACACCCCGAAGCTGCTTTAGCCGCGCCAGAGAGCAAATGCAAGGTTCCACTTGCGGATTGCCCGGCGACAAGCGAGAATGACACATGTGTCATTCGGCATTCGTGCGGAACTGACCTGCTCGGGGGAAGTGTCGGCGGCTTGCCGACGGCCTGCCTCGATGCGGTCATCACCGTTCGGTCCAGCCGCCGGATGACCAACCGTTTCGAGCCACATCCATCCATCCGACCGACACGAGTGCGCACCCACGGGGCGCACCATGCACAACGAGGACCCACATGCAGAGAACGACTCCAATCCAGGCCCTCGAGGACCGCACCTGGCAGAGCAAGGCGAACTGCATGGGCGTGGATCCGGAGTTGTTCTTCCCCGAGCGCGGCGCATCGACGCGTGAGGCGAAAGAGGTCTGCCGGGGTTGCGTCGTCAAGGGCGACTGCCTCGAATACGCGCTCGCCAACGGCGAGAAGTTCGGCATCTGGGGCGGGCTCTCCGAGCGCGAACGGCGCAAGGTCCGTCGGTCGCGAGCCCTGGCCCGCCGCGCCGCTGAGGTCGCGACCGCCTGACCGGGGCGGGGCCTACCGGCCCACCGGCGACCCGTGCCGTTCTGCAGGTTCCGGGAGAGTCCGCACGGGGAGCAGGTACACTGGTCGCCATGTCCGGTATCGGAGCTCCAGAACTCATCATCGTGCTCGTCATCGTCGTCTTGCTGTTCGGCTCGACGAAGCTGCCGAAGCTGGCCAAGTCGCTGGGCCAGGCGTCGAAAGAATTCAAGAAGGGCGTCGACGAAGGTCTGAAGGACGACGAAGGAACCAAGCCGCCCACGGCTTGATGTCCACGGCGAGCGCACCCCCGCGTTCGCTGCCGTTGTCTCTTCCCATCGGAGCCCGTGATGTCCTTTTCTTCTGCCCCAACTGAGGTAACGCCGCGTGGCAACGTTCGCGTTGTCTACCTCGGCCCCGTCGCTCCCCATTGGGACGTCGAGAGCGTCGATGTCGATCGCGGCCTCCTCGAGGAGTTCCGGCAGCGCACACTCGCGCGCCTGCAACTCGTGCCGCGCCACGACCCGCAGTTCCGACGAAACCATGACCGCGTCGTCCACGACGCAGAGCGCGAAGGCCTCACGCTGGAGTGGGACTTCGGCTCGCAGGCCACCGCCTGACCTCCCCCGCCATGCCTTGGCGAGCAGCGGGTGCGGGAACCGGTTCGTCCGTCACATCACCACTGCTCAATCGCGAGCTGAGCTGGCTCGACTTCAACGCGAGAGTCCTGGCGCTTGCTGCTGATGCCTCCGCCCCGCTGCTCGAGCGGGTGAAGTTCTGCGCGATCTTCGCGTCGAACTTTGACGAGTTCTTCGAGGTCCGCGCCGCCGCACTGCGCGCCCAGGTCGCCGCTGGAGTGAACTCGCGCTCGGCCGACGGGCTCCGCCCGCCCGCCCAGCTCTCACTCATCCATGCCGCGGCGACCGATATGGCCGAACGACACACCGCCCTCTTCCGCGATCAACTGATACCCGCCCTTCGTGATGCCGACATCGACGTGGTGTCGTGGGGCGATCTCGACGGCGACGACCGAGAAGACCTGCATCGGCTCTTTCGTGATCGCGTGTTTCCTGTCCTGACACCGCTCGCCGTCGACCCCGGGCATCCGTTCCCCTACATCTCGAATCTCTCGCTCAATCTCGCTGTCACCATGCACGACCCTGAGACCGGGCACCGACGCTTCGCCCGCGTGAAGGTTCCGCCGTTGCTCCCACGCTTCGTCGCGCTTCCGGACCAGCGCAGGTGGCTTCCGGTCGAGGACCTCATCACGGCTCACCTTCACGAGCTGTTTCCGGGAGTGGCAATCGATGCCAGTTTCCCCTTCCGGGTCACCCGTGACACCGACCTCGACGTCGATGAGGAGGAAGCCGAAGACCTTCTCGAGGCCATCGAGACCGAGCTGCGTCGTCGCCGGTTCGGACGCGCTGTGCGACTGGAAGTGGCGGCGGGTATGCCGGCCGACATGCAGTTCATGTTGGTCGAGGAGTTGGAGATCGACGCCGACGCGGTCGTCAAGATCGACGGGCTCATCGACCTGACCGGATTGTGGACCCTGGTGGCCATAGACCGCCCGGATCTGAAGGACGAGCCGTGGATCCCGAGAACGCCGCTCGATCTCCATGACGGCGAGCAACCGCTCGACTTCTTCGAGGTCATCCGGACCGGCGATGTGCTCGTGCACCACCCCTACGATTCGTTCTCTGCGTCGGTCGAGAAGTTCATCGAGACTGCGGCAGCCGATCCGGATGTGCTCACTATCAAGCTCACCCTCTACCGGACGTCTGGCGACTCCCCGGTGGTGAAGGCACTCATCGACGCGGCCGAAGCAGGAAAGCAGGTCGCCGCGCTCGTCGAACTCAAGGCCCGCTTCGATGAACAGGCGAACATCGCATGGGCGCGAAAGCTCGAAAGAGCGGGGGTGCACGTCGTCTACGGGCTGGTCGGTCTCAAGACCCACACCAAGGTCGCACTGGTCGTCCGGAGCGAAGCTGCATCCGAACTGCGTCGATATGTGCACATAGCAACAGGGAACTACAACTCGACAACGGCACGCGTCTACGACGACCTCGGGCTCTTCTCGGCAGACCACGAACTCGGCGACGACGTGACCAGGCTGTTCAACGCCCTCACTGGGCTCGGCAAGATGCCTGCCTTCTCGCGGCTCTTGGTGGCGCCGACCGATCTCCGTCCCCGGGTGCTTGCGATGATTCGCAAGGAGATGCCGAACGAGCACCGTGGCGCCGGGCGGATCCGGATGAAGATGAACAGCCTCGTCGACGAGGAGATCATCACCGCGCTCTACGAAGCCTCCCAATCGGGCGTCTCGATCGATCTGATCATCCGTGGGATCTGCTGTCTCCGTCCCGGTGTTCCCGGCCTCTCGGAGAACATACGTGTACGTAGCGTCGTTGGGCGGTTCCTCGAGCACTCACGCATCTGGGAGTTCGCACACGGCGGGCCGCACGACGACGCGGTCTGGTTCATCGGTTCCGCCGACATGATGCCGCGAAACCTCGACCGACGGGTTGAGGCGGTCGTCCCCATCCTCGATCGCCGGTTGCAGGAGCGGCTCGCGTCGATCCTCGATCTGCTCCTCGCCGACAACCGCCTCGCGTGGCGCCTGGCCCACGACGGCGGGTGGACGAAGATCGATGCCGGCGACGACGAGTCCGTCGATGCCCAAGCCGCGCTCTGTGCCAGCGCCGTCATCCGATCCCACGCCTTCTGATCCGTCTCTCCAAGAACGTTCCCTCGGTGCCCCTCTTCCTCGTCCGCCATGCTCAAGCCGGGTCTCGGACCGGATTCGCCGGCGATGACGCGTTGCGTCCCCTCACCGGACGCGGCCGCCACCAGGCCGCCGACATCGCCGGGCTGCTGCTCGACCTCGTCGGGACCGGACAGGTCACGCTCCGCAGCAGCCCGTACCGTCGGTGCATCGAAACGATCGCTCCCTACGCAGCTGCCGCCGGGCTGCATCCGCTCGTCGAACCATGGCTCGCGGAAGGGCCGACGGACGAAGCGCGCACTCGGGTGCGGGCGATTGCGCGGACGATGCTCGATCGAGCCGAGGTCTGGTGCAGCCACGGCGACATCATCCCTGCGGTCATCGAGATGCTGGCGGCCCAGGACCATCTCGACCTCGGGGTCGATCCTCGGGTGCAGAAGGCGTCGATCTGGGCCCTCGACATCGGCCCTGCTGACCGCTACACGAGGGCGGCCTACATCGGGCCGACCTGCTGACGTTCACCCGTCGTTCATCTGAACGAACCCCAACGCCGTCGTGCCACCCGTTAGCGTCTGCAGGGTGAGGATCGATCTGACGCAAGAGCTCCACGACATCGACCGGAAGGTCACCGAACTCTTCTCGTTGGTGAGCGAGGGTCTGGCCGCGGCAACCGACGCCCTGCTTTCCGGTGACTTCGACACCGCCTCGAGCGTGGTCGCCCGTGAGCGCCTCATCGATTCGCTCTACTACGACATCGAAGCGCTGCTGCAGCGCCAGTTCGCGCTGGCGTCGCCAGCGGCGACCGACATGCGCTACCTGCTTTCGATGCTGCGTATCGTCCCCGAGCTCGAGCGCAGCGGTGACCTCGTCGAGCACATCGCCAACCGCGCGCTGCGCGGGGTCGGCGCCGAACTCACGCCGCGCATCCGTGGGCTCGTGGACCGGATGGGCCGGGTCGGCGTGATGCTCTGGCGCGGTGCTGCGGAGTCCTACGTCTCGCGTGATCCGTCGAAAGCCGGTGAACTCCGAAACCTCGACAACGAGCTCGACGAACTCCATGTCGCGCTCATCGCCGAAATCGTCGAGGCCGAACTCCGTCTCCCGACAGCGATCGAGATGGCGCTCGTCGCCAGGTTCTTCGAGCGCCTCGGCGACCACGCCGTGAACGTAGCCAATCGCATGCGATACGTCGCCACCGGGGAGCACGGCCCCACCCACTGAGCCTCTGCGTGGTTTCCCACCGTCGTTCCCGCAGCCGACGTGCGCAGGGCACGAGAATCCCGTAGCCGTTCATCTGACGTTCATCTGACGTCAAGAAGTCAGCCACCTCCAGCCGGTTGACTGCAATCGTGCCCCGTGGTGACCAGCTTCGTCTCGAGCCCCGACCGACCGTCCGGTTCGAACGTCGAACGATTGGGCGCCTCATCGATTCGATCGTGCCGGCGCGATGACCTCCCCCATCACGGCGACGTCGATCGCCCCGAAGGACGACCAACCCCGCGCTCTCAGCGCGCCGCTCAGCCGGGGCGACCGGATCTATCGATCTATCACTGTCGGCGGTGCGCTCTTCAGCCTCGTCGTCATGGGGCTGATCGCCCTCTTCCTTTTCCGGGAAGCCTGGCCGGCGCTCTCGAAAGCCGGTGGCTCGTTCTTCACCACGTTCGAGTGGGGACCCGACGACGAGCCGGCCATCTACGGCATCGGATCCATGCTCTTCGGCACTGTGGTGATTGCGTTGATCGCTCTCGTGGTCGCGGTTCCGATCTCGGTCGGTGCCGCCCTCTTCATCAACGAATACACGCCGCTGCGTTTCCGGGCAGCGTTCGTCACGATGGTCGACCTGCTCGCGGCGATCCCGTCGCTGATCTTCGGCCTCTGGGGTCTGGCATTTCTCCAGCCCCGGCTCGACGGGCCGGCCCGTTGGCTGTCCGAGTGGCTCGACTTCATCCCGATCTTCAAGACAACGGTTCCGATCTTTGGTTCATCGCTCTTTGTCTCCGGCCTCGTGCTCGCGCTGATGATCATTCCGATCATCACGGCGATCGCGCGAGCGGTCATGGCGGAGGTTCCGCGCGTCTACTGCGAAGCGGCCCTGGCTCTCGGCGGGACACGCTCGGGCATGATCCGCGAGGTCGTGCTGCCGTTCGCCAAGGGTGGACTCATCGGCGCCTCGATGCTCGGGCTCGGCCGTGCTCTAGGCGAGACGATCGCTGTCGCTTTACTGCTCTCGAACGACTTCCGGATCCCTGACAACGTCCTCTCGCCCGGCGGTGCGTCGATCGCCGGGACGATCGCCCTGAAGTTCGGCGAGGCCAGCACGAACGGTCGGAGTGCGCTCGTCGCCGCCGGGCTCGTGCTGTTCTTCGTGACACTCCTCGTGAACATCGTGGCCCGGGGCGTCGTCGCCCGGACCAAAGCACCGGCGGGAGCCAAGAAATGACCGTTGCCCTCCAGCCTCGCCGCCCGAACCGGATTCGTCCCTCCGACGCGATCCGCTCGTTCGGCGTCGTCGGCGCCGCCCTGGTTGCGACGCTCCTGCTGTTCCTCGTCACCCCGCTGGACGGTCCGCTCGGTTTCGTTGTCATCGGCTTCGCCATCTTCGTCACCCTGCAGTACGCCATCGTCCGCCGGATCATGGATCGCAAACACGCCATCGATCACATCGTGACCACGGTCGTGTACGCATGCGCGACGCTGACCGCGATGCCCCTGGTGCTCATCGTCGGCACGGTGGTGGCAAAAGGACTTCCCGGCCTGTCGCTCAACTTCTTCACCAAGACGCTCGAAGGTGTCGATCCGTCTGCTGGTCCAAAGGTCGGCGGTGCCCTGCACGCCATCACCGGCACGCTGACCCAGGTGGGATTCGCAGTGATCGTGACGGTGCCGTTCGGCATCCTCACGGCCGTGTATCTCACCGAGATCAAGGGCCGGTTCACGGGGATCGTCCGGCTCTTGGTCGATGCCATGTCGGGTATTCCGTCGATCGTCGCGGGTCTGTTCGTCTACGCCATCTGGGTCGTCGGACCGGGTGACGGCTTCTCCGGTCTGGCCGCCGCGCTTGCCCTCAGCATCCTCATGCTCCCGACCGTTGCCCGCACGACGGAGGAGATGCTAAAACTTGTGGATCCGTCGCTACGCGAGGCCTCCCTCGCGCTCGGCTCACCGCAATGGCGAACGGTCTGGCAGGTCGTCCTCCCCACAGCCCGGTCCGGCATCATCACTGCGGTGATTCTCGGCGTCGCCCGAGTCGCCGGTGAAACCGCACCGCTCCTCATGACCGCCTTCGGCAACGATCGTGTGGTGAACCCCGGAGCCGCCCTGCACGAGCCGCAGTCGGCGCTGCCGTTGTTCATCTTCCAGCAGCTTGCCCAGGACCAGCGGGAGCGGGCCTGGACAGGCGCCCTCGTGCTGATCGGCCTCGTCCTCATCCTGTTCGTGATCGCCCGCATCGTCTCCCGCAACGCCAAGACCGCGCGCTGAGTCGCCTCAGCGCACACCGCACCCCAAAGGACGCCACAATGACTGCCGTCATGCAACCTGGAACGGAACACGTGAACCTGAATCCGGCATCCGCCGACATCGCCCTCCGGGCGACCGATGTTTCCTGCTGGTTCGGAAAGCGGAAAGTCCTCGAAGGGGTCAACCTGGCGATCGCCCGACACACGGTCGTCGCGCTCATCGGGCCGTCGGGCTGCGGAAAGTCGACCTTCCTGCGAACGCTCAACCGGATGCACGAGCTCGTGCCGACGGCGGCGCTAGCCGGATCGGTCGAACTCGACGGCAAGGACATCTACGGCACCGAACTCCGTCCGAGTGAGGTCCGCAAGCGCATCGGCATGGTCTTCCAGAAGCCGAATCCGTTCCCGGCGATGAGCATCCGCGAGAACGTGCTGGCCGGGCTCAAACTCACCGGCCAGAAGTCCGACGACGCCGACCAACTCGTCGAATGGGCGCTCATGCGGGCGAGCTTGTGGAACGAAGTGCGCGACCGGCTCGACACCCCGGGTGGTTCGCTCTCCGGCGGCCAGCAGCAGCGGTTGTGCATCGCCCGATCGCTCGCCGTCAAGCCCGATGTCCTGCTGATGGACGAGCCGTGTTCGGCGCTCGACCCGACCTCGACGCGTCGTGTCGAGGAGACCATCTCCGAAGTCTCGGCGGAGGTCACCATCGTGATCGTCACTCACAACATGCAGCAGGCGCAGCGGGTTTCCGACGAGTGCGCGTTCTTCCTCGCCGAGGAGAATCAGCCCGGCCGGATCGTTGAGGCAGGGTCGACCGAGCAGATGTTCATGAACCCCACGGATCCGCGCACGAACGACTACGTCAACGGTCGCTTCGGCTGACCCGAGTTCGGCTCGGTCGCCACCGATCCCAGAATGCGAGCGTGGCGAAACCTCCGCCTAGCCTGGACGAATGACTCGTCCCTACCTTCCATTGGTCGTCGTGGTCGGAGCGCTTTCGCTGATTCCCGGTCCGGCCGACGCTGCGGGTTCGATCTCCGGCCAGGGTTCGACGTTCGTCGCCAACTTTTTGGAGCAGTGCAAGGCCGACGCCACGAAGGCGGGTGGCCCATCCGTCACCTACCAGGCGACCGGTTCGGGCGCCGGCCGAAGCGGCTACATCGAAGGGACGGTCGACTTCGCGGCCAGCGACGTGCCGTTCTCGGCAGCTGAAAAGCCCAAGGCTGATGCTAAGCCCTACGTGTACATACCGATTGTTGCGGGCGGCGTCGCCGTGATGTACAACGTGCCCGGGGTGACGACCCTCACGTTGTCGGGGCCGACACTGGGGAAGATCTTCACCGGAAAGATCCTGTCGTGGAACGACAAGCTGATCGCCGCCGAGAACCCTGGTGTGAAGCTTCCGAAGCTCGTGGTCCGGGTGGTCGTGCGGAGCGACTCCTCGGGTACGTCGAACGTCTTCTCCAACTATCTCTCGAAGGCCGCGGCGAAGGAGTGGACGAAGGGTGCCACGAGCACCTTCCCGGTTCCACCTGTCGTCGGGATCGGCCAGAAGGGATCCGACGGCGTCGGCAACTACGTGGCCGGGCCGCAGGGGAAAGGATCGATCACCTACGCGGAGGTGAGCTTCGCCCGGGAGCGGAAGCTGAGCGTAGGGAAGATCGTCAATGCCGCGGGCAAGGCAGTCCTGCCGGACGCGGCAGCGGTGACCGAGTCGATCGCCGAGTCGCCGGTTGCCACGGACAACGTGATCGCGGCCGATCCCTTGGCCAAGGGCGCGGCCGTCTATCCAATTGCCGCCGTCGCCTACCTGATCGTTCCCCGGACGTCGCCGAAGGCGGCGGAGCTCACCTCTTTTGCGACGGCGGTGCTCGGACCGTGTCAGTCCAAGGCCACGTCCCTGGGCTACGCACCGCTTCCGAAGTCGGTCCTTGCCCTCGCCGCCAAAGCCCTGGGCTCCGTCAAGAAGGGTTGACCCCCTCCCAACCTTTGATCCCTGTTCACCCTGCGTCCATCTTGGCGTCCGGAACTGGACAGGTTCGCTCCGTAGGTTCGCTCCGTACCCCAACAAGGAGTGAACACCGTGCTTCGCAATCGTTTCCTGGTCGCCTTCGGCGCCGCCACCCTGATCGCACCACTGGCCGCGCTGTCGGCCTCCGCCCAGACCGCCACGCTCGACAAGAACGTGACCGTGAGCGGTCAGGGCTCGACCTTCATGTCGAACTTCATGGAGCAGTGCAAGGTCGACGTGAAGAACGCCTTCGGCATCAACATCGCATATCAGCCGACCGGATCCGGTGCTGGACGCACGGCGTACCTGGCCGGCACCAACGAATTCGGTGGCTCCGATGTCGCCTTCACCGCAGCAGAGCTCCCGCGAACGAAGGACAAGCC
>JANOJN010000083.1:0-3817 GCA_031418775.1 Acidimicrobiia bacterium | reverse complement strand
CAATCATCGCGGCGCTCCACGGCGCCGCAGCATTGATCGCCGACCGCCACCGCCACCAGCTCGTGCAGTGAGCACCGAGCATCGGCCGGCACCTTTTTGTGCAACGCCTCTTTTGAGGAACAGAACGGAGCCGACGGCCGCCGTTGAACTCTGCCCCGGCAGGCCCGCCGGCTTCGAGTGAGCGATGCGTCAGACAACCGTCGGCCATCGAGGGCTTTCAGGGACCAGGCGAGGGCTTCGTCGTGCCGTGCGCCTACCTGTCGTGGTCGCTACCACCGAGCGACGGGACAATCAGCGCGGAAGTGAATCCGGTGACATTCGCCGGCAGTGTGCTTCCGGTCATCGTGTGCGACATAAGGCACTCGATCGCGCGTCGCGCAATCAGGTCTGCGCGCCTGCGAGCCCACTCGGGAACGGCCCATACGAGCGGTCCCGACGCCCGTCGCGACGAAAGCCCGACGGCCGATCGTCGGCAAAGTTGTCGCGGGAGTCCCGACCCGTCGCACACCTCGCACCTCTCCCACGATCGAACGCTCGGAGCGCGACTCGGCCCGACATCATGCACAAGAGGCCGGTTACAGAGTGGCCAGATCCCCAGTCGAACCACAATCGACGAGCGTCACTGTGGAACCCGCTTATTCGACGTACACCTCGACTTTGAGCCGATCAGGGTCCTCGAAATAGACGGCGTAGTAGGCGTCTGGGTAGCCAGCGGGCTTCAAGGCCCCGCCGTAGAGCGGCTCGATTCCCCGGGGCTCGAGAAAGCTCGCTACGAACTCGTCAACCATCTCCGACGTCTCCACACGCAACGCGAGATGGCTAAGCCCGGTCCTCTTGCGGTGATACGCCGGAGTTTCATGGCCGGGCTTCGTTACCTGTACGCACAGGTACGTCCGCGCGTCCGTCGCATCGAAGTGATTTCCGTCCGGAATGATGTCGAACTCGAGGAACGTGAGCAGACCCTTCCAGAAGTCGAAGGACTCGCCCTCGTTGGAGAGGTTGATTCCGATGTGGCCCACGACGGCTCTCATGTACCGAGCCTACGAAACACCACTGGCCCTCCGCCCGGTCGACTCCCGCAATACTCCGGCCCGTAGCGTGACGCCGCACTATCACGGGCATGTCAGTTCGAAGCCGACGCTTGATGTGGGTGTCGTCGCTGATCACGAAGAAATCGGGCCGAACGGCGATCACATCCCGCGTGGAGTGGAATGGCCCTCGCGTTCGCGAACGTAGACGTACGCGAGGGGCTCGTCGGGTGGCTGGCACTCGCCGACTCTGGAGAAGCCTGCGTGTTCAAGGGCACGCCATGAGGCCTCGTTCGCTTGGGCAGGCGTCGCGACGCAGCATGACGCATCGGGATAGTGCGTGAGCGTCCAGTCGGCGAAGGCGCGAAGAACGAGCCGGCCTCGTCCTCGGCCTCGATGTGGGCCGGCAATGAGGTAGTCGATGCCGACCGCCTCGGCGATGCCGACACATTCGTTGTGTTCGGCGTAGTCCACGTGCAGATAGCTCTGGAGGAGTCCGCCGTCTTCATCGTCGATCTCGGCGATCCACATCTGTGTCGGTTCGCGTTGCTCGATGCGTGGCAGGTACTTCGCACGGACGCTCTCGATCTCGGCGGGCTGGTTCCACCACCTTGTGATCTCGGGTTCTGCGAACCACTCCACGAGGGTGGGCAGGTCGCTCTCGGCAAGGGGCCGGAACCGTATGGGAGGAACCGACATCACGGACATTCTGGCACTGCTCGAGCACCGCACCTCGGGCGATCAGAATCCCGTCAGCAAGGTGACCAATCGCGCCGCACCACGGCCCGAGCTGCGTGCCCTTGGATGGGAGCTGCACCAGCGGACTCATCACCGATCGCGGCGGCGACAGCGTCTCTCGCAGCGCCCGCCGATCAGCGTGAAGTCCAGTAGGCGAGAATGGAGGCATGGGCGAGGAGCAGATGCGACTGGCATGGGCGAACGATGCATCCGTGCTGGCTGAGATCGAAGTGGCCATTGCGAAGCACTCGACCGTCCTCGACCGTCCTCGAAGTCCGGGTGCCTCGCTCCTTGGCGGATGTGGCCTTGCTATCGTGGCAGCGCGATGACGACGCTGAACTCGGTGATGAGACACCTGAGCAGCGAGTCGTACGCGACCGGGCAGGCTCGCTTGCGCTGATCGGACTGGCGGTCGAGAGCCGGGCAGGCTGGAAGCCGGGGACGTGGTCATCAAGCTATCCGCACGGCTCGTCGGCGCGGCACTCGATGCCGCCGATGACCGGCATTCCGGCTGAAGGCCCCGTCGGTGTCCGATCCCTCGGACGCACCAGTTCAGCCCGAGCAGTCCGCCTGTAGCACTCATCTTCGGCCCAGCCGGCGGGCGTAGGAGCGGCCCACTCGAAACACGCGGACGGTCCGCGAACCCATCGGTTCCCGCCAAGCGCCACCGTCGTCGCGACAAGCCACGCGAGGCCAGAAAGGTTGCCGCCACTCCGCATGAAAAGTCAGATTGGGACGCTCCTATGTTTGTCAAGGGGTTGTTTCGAGGATTCTGAAGAGTTCGCGGGTGATGTATCGCTTGAGGCATCGGCGGATGTCACGGTCGGTTTTACCTTCGGCGCGGCGGCCTTTGGCATAGGTCTTGGTTCGTTCGTCGCAGCGCAGACGGGTGACTGCGACGGTGTGGATCGCAGCGTTGAGCCGACGGTCACCGAAGCGGTTGAGGCGGTGTCTGGTCGTGAGCCCCGATGATGCTGGGATAGGCGCGGTCCCGGCGAGCATCGCGAACGCGGCCTCGTTACGGACACGGCCGGGTTGGCCCCACGAACACAACAGTGTCGCAGCGATGATCGGCCCGACACCGACGATTTTCAACAGTTCTGGCTTCACGATCTCGACCTGCTCGCCGATCATCGTCTTGTATCCGTCAGCTTCGGCGCGCAGCGCCGTGATCCGTCGTGCGAGAGCGGTCATCACACCGCCATACGCGGTCGTGTGGGCGTCTTCGAAGACCCACTCGGGACTGGTGCACGCAGCGATGATCGGATGAGTCTTGAGGCCGCGGAGCCGGCCGGCGATGAGCTCGGGCGCGGTCGTGATTAACGCGTGGAGTTGACGTTCAGCGTCGGTTGCGGCGTTGACTGCGGAGTTGCGTGCGGTCATCAACGCGGCCAGGAAGTCCTTACTGCCAGGCGTTTTCGGTTCCGGGAGTCGTGTGGCGGCGAGTGCTTCGCGTGCGGCGCGGACGGCGTCGAGGTCGTCGTTTTTCGCGCCCATGTGCCGGCGTGGACGTTTCGGTCGTTCGATCTCGACCACGTGCGCGTCACGGTCGTGGAGCCATGCGAACAGACTGCGACCCCAGCTACCGCAGCCCTCGACAGCCCAACACCACCGGGCCTGGACGACCTCGGTCAGGGTGTCGATCGACGAGAGTGCCTCAACGAACCCGGCCGGGTTGGCGGTGACGGTGATCGTGTGGACGTGGGCGCCGGTCGCTGCGACCAGCACTGCGAACGTGTGGGTGTCGCGGTGCGTGTCGACACCGATGACAACATCGAAGTGTTCTGCCAAACTGCTCATGCGTTCCTCTTCTCGAAATGGGGGAATGACGGGATCCGTCCGGGAAGACAGCAGCGGCAACACTGTGATGGGACACGCCCGAGAACCACTCTCGGATGGTCAAGCTCCTATAAAGCCAACGCTGTCCGACCGGACGGGTTCGACACTCGAACGTTCGACAAGTCCCAATCAAGGCACCGAGGGCCAGGAGGTGTATCCGGGTCACAACGACGAGCATCAAACCGATCCGATCACGGCCAAGAACACCGCAC
>JANOJN010000082.1:0-19919 GCA_031418775.1 Acidimicrobiia bacterium | reverse complement strand
TCCGACGCCGCAACCGCACCCAACAACCGCAACACCAACAACCCGTCACCCGTCCCGGTATCAACCGACGGGCCCGACACGAACCGCACCTGGGACACCCCGGCCGTCGACGTCACGTCCAAGAACCGCTCCAAGTCCGTCGGGCGGCGTGCGAGACGGTCCTGGTGATACACAACGACAGCGTCGCGTTCACCAACTGCGATGTCCTCAAGCATCCGCTCGAACTGGGGCCGCTTCTTCCCCGAGTGTGCCGACACGTCGTTATCCACGTACTCGACACCGATCACCCATCCAAGCGACTCGCACAGCTCGCGGCAGTCCTTCAACTGCCGATTCACACCCAACTCCGTCCCGTCCGGGTCCGACGAAATCCGGGCGTACACCGCAACACTCCGAGGCTTCTTCATAACGGGCAGACTAGCAACTAGTGGAGAACTGCTGCCTTCTCTGCCGACGCCACCACACGTTGAGCCACAAAGGCCGATGGACCGTCACCGGCAACCCCAACACGGACCTGATGTTCACCGGACCCGAAGGCGAATCCCACCGGAGCCGACCACCCAACCCCCAACTCCCCAAAACGCCGCCTGGAACTGAGGCGCTGTCTGGATTGCGCCGCGATCCGTCAGGGGGCCTGCAACGTCGACGAGCTGTCCTCGTCGGGGAGCACGAAGCGGTCGCGGGTGGTTTCGCGACGGATCTCCTTGAACACGACCTGTACCGACCCGGCGAGCGGGATGGCCAAGAGCGCACCCATGAGCCCGAACAGTTCGACCCCGAACAACACGCTCAGCAGGACTACGAGCGGGTTCACCTTCACTGTCCGGGACATGACCGTCGTCTGCAGGACGCTGTTTTCGAACTGCTGGTAGACGATGAAGAACACCAGCGAGATGATGCCGGCCGTGGTGTTCTGCAAGAAGGCGGCGAGTACGGCAACGGCGGCGCCGAGCGTGGCACCGACGAGCGGGATCAGGTCGGCGAACGCAACCCAGAGCGCGAGGACGGCTGGATTCGGTACCCCGAGGAGAAGCAGACACACAAAGGCCGAAACGCCGGCGATGAGGCTGATGAGGAGATTCCCGATCATGTATCCGCTGACCGCTGCGGCGGCATCAACCGATACCCGCCTCGCCGCCGGACGCCGACGGTGCGGGATGAGGCCCTGAACGGCACCACCGATCGCCGAAGTCTGCGTGAGGAGCACAAAGGCTGTCACGAAGATCGTCACGAAGGCCAGCACGCCCTCCACCACGCTGCGGGCGATGTCGAACGACTGCCCGTTCACGCGATCTGCCCAGTCCCGGATCTCGGACTGGTGATCACGTACCAGTTTGTTCAGATGGAGACGGCTCACGAGATGACCCACGGGACCCCGGCCGCTTGCGGCCTGGTCTACGGAGCCTGGTAGGTCGGTCACCGTAGAGACGATCTGGCTGCGAATCGGTATCACGAAGATCGCGACGACACCAAGGAACAAAACGGTGGCAGCCAGCATGACGATTGCTGTCGCCGCGCCCCGGTGGCCTCGAAGGCGGGCTTCGACTCGTCGGACGAGTGGCGCCAACACAATGGCGAAGAACCCGGCAATCAGTACCCATACGACCACCCGGCGCGCGGCTGTGAGCGCCCGGACCAGACTGAGGAACGAAGCGACGATGAGCACCGCCGCCACCATCGAACGCCAGGGAACATCCGACCATGACGAATAGGCGGACCCGCTCCCGGACGTTCGTGCTCCGTCCGAGGTTCGACTATCCGAATCACGGCCGCCTTCGAAGGGCCGACCCTTCCTTTCAGCGCCCTCTTCGCCCAGGATGATGGTCACGGGGAAGTCAGTCGTCGAGATCGTTCCATCGCGACCTCAGATCGCATGGGCCAGCGATACGGCCCGAGAGCTGACGGCCTCCCCAAGACGCGTGGCGGTGTCTCCGGCCCTCCCGCCCGCCGAACCGGCGAGCTCGATGACCCGTTCGAGCAGTGGGCCGACCGCGACGACAGCTCGTTCCCCGAGCGCTCCCGCGCCGTCGGAGAGGGTGCTCACGTGCTCGGTGAACGACCCGGCATGCGGGGCGTGGCCGCCGATCGACGAACCCATCGAACCGATCGAAGCCGTCGCCTTACCGGCCGCCTTCTTCGCCCGCCATCGAAGCGACGGGGCCCCGTTGGTGTCCATCGCCGCCAGCAGCAGCCCGCCGAGCATGGCGAGGTTCTTCAAGAACTGCATCCGTTGGTCGGCCTTCGCGGCGGGGTCTGTTTCCTCCCAGAACCGATGGCCCGCCAGCGTGCTGGGAATGAGACTCGCCGCGAGAGCGACGGACGCAAGACGCGGCACCCGCCCGATGGCGAGGAGCGATCCTGCGGCCAATTGCACCGCCCCGTTGAGACGGACCAGCTGCACGGGGTCCTCCGGCAGACCGAGCGCGGACAGCTGGCTCGCAACCTTCTCGACGGCGTTGGATTTGTTGTTCGGGTTCCTGAGCGCGTCGAAACCGTCGGCAATGAACATCGGGGCAATGAAGGAGCGGGCGAGGCGATGAGAGAGTGGCATATCGAGTCCGTACCCGATCACGTCCTCGACTAATCATCGCTCCGAGCAGGCGCCCCTTGCAGACCGTCATGCACCCGACGCTCGCCGCAGCGGGCGCGCTCCCGAGCCGTTTGAGCCGGCACCCCGAACCGGGACAAGCTTCGCGCCTCACATCGGTGAGATGCGGTCAGCTCCCTTTGTTCGATCGTTTGTCGGCCTTGGCCGGGCCCTCATTGATCTTCGCAAGCACCGTGCGGTCGTCGATTCGCTCATGCGTTTCTCGCTTCGACTCCTCGGCGTTCTCGCCCGTCTGCGGTGCCGGGTCGTTGATGTGGGCCAACACGGTGTCGTGATCGGGGGTGGCTGCGGTTTTCCGTTTGTTGTTCATGGGTCCTCGTTACCCCCGATCATGCACGTCGACACCTAGGAATCGATGAGTCCGCGCCCGTTTATCCCGTGTCCGATCCGGGTAGAGCTTGGTGATGTCAACAGACGACGCGCGCGAGTTCGATGTCGCCGTGCTGGGCGCCGGCTCAGGCGGTGAACTGACGGCGACCCTTCTGGCCCGGGGATCATCGTCGAGACCGCCGATGTCCGTCGTGGTCTTCGAGCCCTCCCTGGTCGGCGGCGAGTGTCCGTTCCTCGCCTGCATCCCGTCGAAGGTCCTACTCTCCCGCGCCCAAGAACCGAATCCCGACTGGGTGGCAGCTGTCGCCCGCCGCGACGAGGTCACCCACGGACGTGACGACGCCGGCCATGCCAAAGAGCTCGAAGAATCCGGCGCCACCCTCGTCCGGGCACGGGCAACCGTGACGGGACCGGGCCGGGTGCGAGCAGATGGCATCGACTACCGGGTGGGACACATCGTTGTGGCAACCGGCGCCGCCCCGAAGAAGCTGCAGGACATCGAATGTCCCGACGACGTATGGGACTCGTCGGACGCCATGTCTTCTGACGAACTCCCCGCCTCGCTGGTCATTGTCGGCGGTGGTCCGATCGGCTGCGAACTGTCCGAGGTCTATGCGCGATTCGGTACGACAGTGACCATCGTCGAGGCAGGTGACACCTTGCTGAAGGAGGTCGAGCCTGAAATCAGCCGCGCCGTCCAACATCACCTGGAGGGTCTTGGAATCACGGTGCTGATGTCAGCTGCACTGTCCGCGATCACCGAAGCCGACACGGGGTACCTCGTCCAGGTCGAAGGACGTCCACCCATCCCCTGCGCCCGGGTACTCGTGGCAATCGGAAAGACTCCGCGACTCGATGGAATCGGACTGGAGACTCTCGGCCTCGACCCGACGGACGTCATGATCGACGACGCCGGACGACTCGGCGGCGTCGATCGTGTCTGGGCCGTCGGAGACGTCACTGGGATCGCGCCGTATACCCACGGGGCGAATGCTCAGGCATCGGTTGTTGTCGAAAACATCACGGGAGGTACGCGGTCGGTTCGCGCCGCCGTGATGCCCCGGTGCGTGTACACCCATCCTCCGGTCGCGGCCGTCGGACCCACCTCATCGGAAGCAGCGGAACAATCCGAGCTTGCGATCGTCCGAGTGTCGTACGGAGACATCGCTCGGCCGACGACCGATGAGCTGGGTGAAGGACTGCTCACCGTGTTCGCCGATCGAGCGAACGGGGCGGTCGTTGGGGCCAGCGGCATTGGACCGTCGATGGATGAACTCATCAGCCTGATCACGCTCGCCATTGAAACAACGTGGCCCGTGAGCAGGCTTCAGCATGTCGTCCAGCCGTTCCCGACGATCTCGCAGCTCGTCGGTCATGCTTTCGAGAAACTCGCACAGGAGCTCGGCGAACTACGAGCGACCGATTAGCCGTCACCAAAGCAATCAGGCCGTCACCAAAGCAATCAGGACCGATCCGAAGACCGGCCCTGCGAGCGGTTGCTGCCAAACCACGCTCGTCGGGCCATTTGGAGTGACGGCAAGACCGCGAGCGAAGCCGTGCACGCGACGAACTGTCCTCGAAGAATTCATGTCCGCTCCAATTGGCCACGCTCCTCACCGGCACTCAGGCGCTACGAGGGCGGGCAACGCTCGACCTCGTCATCGAGGCATTCGACTACCGGACCGCCGCGCTCTATTGGGGCATCAGCGACTACGAGACCGCGTTCACCGTTCACGCCATTCTCGGCGGAACCCCGGGCTACCGCGACCTTCTACCCTCTCCACCCCCGAAACGACCCCGCGACATCGCCCGGTGGCTGGAAGCCGGACCGTTGAACCCGTCGAGCGCGCTGTTCCGCGAAGATGACTACCTCCTGACCGAAGAACGGGTCCTGACCGACCGAGCGCTCTACCACTCGGTCGTAACCGAAATTGCCAACGGTCGCCGCACCCAAAGCGAAATCGCTGCAGCCCTCGGCCGTGACCAACGAGCCGTGCAATTCCCGATCAAAGCACTCGAAGACACCGGCTTCGTGACCCGAACCGACGACGCGCTCCGCGACCGTCGACCCACCTATGCGCTCACCGATCCAATCATCCGGTTCCACCACCTCATCACCCGACCTGCACTCGCCCGCTTCGAAGACCGAGACACCACCGCCGCCTGGACCGACGCCAACACCGCGTTTCGAACCCACATCCTCGGCCCACACTTCGAACACCTCGCCCAAGAATTCACCCGGCGCCACGCCTCACCAACCACACACTCGGCGGACGACCCGCCGCCGTCGCAACGACCGTGCTTCACGACGCAGCCAGCCGGACACAACACCAAATCGACATCGTCGACACCGGACGAAACCCGAATGGATCCACGACGGTCCTAGCCATCGGCGAAACGAAATACACGGGCGCGAAACGAAACCTCGCCGACCTCCACCGCCTCGAACACATCCGCACACTCCTCACATCAAAACACCCGTCCGCCGCAACAGCACGACTCCTACTCTTCGCCGGCCACGGATTCGATCAACGCCTCACCAACGAAGCCGACCAACGCAACGACATCGAACTCATCGACCTCGAACGCCTCTACACAGGAACCTGACAACGCCCACGACTCACTGAATCGACCGGGTCCGTTGCGGGCGCCCCAGTAAGGCAACTTGGCGACAGTCGGGACGAGCCCCGAACTCCACGGCCCCGGAATTCGTTGGACGCCAGGAGGTCAGTGCTGCCGGGCTAGCGGGCTTGCCACGTGGAACCGTTGTCGACGCTGGACCACACACGGACTCGTTCCCCGTCGTGTGCGCCAGCGTAGAGATGTCGTGGTGTGGTCGGGTCGGCCTCAACCATCGTCGCCGTTTCCGGCAGAGGAAGAGGCGACCAAGTGGCACCGCCGTCTGTGCTCCGCATCGCGGCCTGGACACCTGACGCGTACAACGTGTCGAGCCCATCGGGCGAACTGACCCACGACGCCGGTGTAGCGGTCAACTGCTTCCAGGTCACGCCGCCGTCGACACTGGCAAACACACCAATCCCTGGATCAGCAGCGACGATGTGGTTCGGTTCATCCGGGTCGACGGCGATCCGACCGAAAAATGATTGGCCCACCGACGACGACGCCCCGGTCCACGTAGCGCCGTCGTCGGTGGACCGCAGCAATCCGATACCTGGCCCAGCCGCATACAGCGTGTTGCCGGCACCGCCCAGCGCATGAACATCGGTGTCAGGAAGCCCGCCGTTTCGCGTTTGCACGGACCCGATGTTGCCCGAAGACGTCACAATGCCCGGATGGCCGCCAATCCACACCTCACCGCCGCCGTTGAATGCCCACCCCATCGCGTCGACGTTCGCCAGCGCGCCGACTTCCGACCACGAGGTTCCGCCGTCGGACGACACCGACACTGCCTGATGACCACCAACGAACACCCGACCGGCAGTTGACGGATCGGCCACCAACGAATGAAAATCTCCGCCAGTCACGCCACCCTTGGACCCCCGGGCAGCACCTGGCGAGGATGCGCGACGGTTTTGCACAGTCACGGCACCGACTGCCACGACAATCGTGAAGACCACCGTTCCGACGGCCAACAGCGCCCGTCGTCGGGTCAGCATCGGCAACGGGGCGGAGTCATTCCCCAAACGCTAATTCGTGTTCGACTCTGCCGAGCGCGGTATCGACCACGCGGACGGGATGCTTGAGCCGCTACGTATCGCCACGATGCGTCGCAACGGGATTCCGATGTGGCTGCCCTGCCAGCGTCGGGCGACGCGGACCGCAGCGCAGGCTCGCGTCGATGATCGGGCGGGTAGGTAGAACGATTGGACGAAGGATTCACAACCTTCTTGCACGGTCAGGTCGAGCCGGAAGCGTCGGCGTTCATCGCTCAGAACGTTGAGCCCGTGGGACTGCAACAGCGACACCAGGCTCGTCAATGCATCGTCATTTGGATACCTGAGCCGAGTTACGCGCAGCGCGATGAACAGCCGTGCGTAGCGAACCCGGTCTCGATACGACAGAGGACTGCCGGCCGGGACGATGACGACGAGCATGCCGCCCGGACGAAGTACGCGGGCGACCTTCGTCGAGGGTTCGGTCAAGTGGCTGCAGGACCTGCAGCGCCATCGAGCACACCACAGCGGCAACCGCCTTGTCGCTCAGAGGAATGTCGCTGGACGATGCAAGAATCAGCGGCGTTGCGGCGACGCGTGACGCGACGCCAAGCTCTGCCCAAGACGAGTCCATGCCGATGCAGAGCAGGTCGGGAATCAGCCGCCGCAATGGGGCACTCCCGCACGCCAGGTCGAGGACCGGACCACTTGCGTCGAGTGCCTGAACTGCCCACTCATAGGGACTGGTGGCGCCGTCGCGCTTTGCCCGGAACAGCCTCGGTGATGCCCGGCCGTCCCCGTGGAGCCCTACATAACTTCCCCACGTGACGTCATCCACGACAGCACCTCGTCCGGCCAGTTTGGATCGCCTCAACCAAGACGAACATCCGTCGGCGCGACGACAGACGCGTGGCCATCCCAGAGGCGAACGTGAAGCTCTGTTCGCTCGACGCCACACCGGAGAACAGACAGGGCACAGACGCCGCGCCCGACCGGTCGACGGGCAACGCCTCCCGCCAGGGATACGGCTTCCCCCTTGCCAAGCGACCAACCACAACGCGCAACCCGCAGCGAACCTATCGGCCACGATCGCGGCACATCAACGCAGCAGGGAGAATGCGGGAGTGAGTCGATCGCTTCACCGCCCAGTTGTCAGCATGGGTCGTGATCAGTCCCCGATGTGTCGTCGTACGATTCGCGATCGGAGAACCCACGCCGTGAGAACAGTGACAACAGACCCGAGGATGCCAGATGTGAGTGGCGTCATCAACGCCTTAACGGACTCGCTCGTCACCGTGAACGCCAACGCATCAGGGGTCGGGCGCACCGGAGATGATGGAGATGATGTTGAGCAACTTTTTTGTCCGGCCATTCGAGCCTTCTTGGCGATGGGCTCCAACGTCGGCGATCGTCGAGCCTTTTTCATCGAGGCGATCCGTTCCACTCCCGGCGCGGTTCGGGTGTCGGGTTGCTACGAGACGGAGCCGATCGGCGGCCCGTCCGGGCAAGACCCGTATCTCAACGTTGTCGTAGAGGTCCTGACCCGGCTCGACCCCTTCGCTCTCCTCGCGCACTGCCATCGTCTGGAACGAGCTGCAAGCAGAATGCGAGCCGTCCGGAACGGCCCGAGAACTCTTGATGTCGATGTGCTCCTCTATGCCGATGTCAAGATGGAGTCTGGCGAGTTGACGATCCCGCACCCGCGCATGGTCGAACGCAGATTCGTGCTGACCCCCCTTTCCGACCTTTCACCCAGAGCTTTGCCCGAAGGACTGGGATCGGGTCCTGCCACCTGCCATGGTCGAGCGCGTCGAGGATCTGATGATCACTCTCTCAGGCCATTCGAGATCATGGGCCACCAGCCGGGTGCCGGGCAACACCGACGGCTGCGTTTCTTCAGCCTCGTGCACCCGCGCCGTTGGGAACTCGCCCGAATTGAGGGCTCGGTAGCGACGATCACGTCGGCCAGTTCACGCCCGGTCGATCGCCACAAGCCGCTGGCGGTCATCCTTGCGGACCACCCGCACTCGGCGCATGCCGATGTCGACATCGGCCAACCGCACCGAGCGAACCTCGACGGAGCGCAGGGCGCACGACACCATCGCCAAATACGTTTTGCTCGGATCCCGGTGCGTGTTCAGATCCGAGAGGAACACTGACTCCTCGTCGGTTTTCCAAGCTCTCCGACGAACGCTTCGACGTCACAGGGACTCTGTTTGGCCCTTGTCGAGCCCACCTGGACCCCGTGGCACGGAACCGGCACAATGTCCTGCGCCGTCACGGGCGAAGAGCGGCTCGGGGTGGGTGAATGGTTTACTCTCGGGGTGTGCTCCCGAGTCTCGAAAGCCTCGAACGACGCCTTCTCGAGGCAGTCGGGGGAGTGGGTCCGATGGTCGTCGCATTCTCGGGCGGCGTCGACTCGTCGCTCCTCGCTGCCGCT
Source organism: Acidimicrobiia bacterium (assembly GCA_031418775.1). Taxonomy (GTDB): domain Bacteria; phylum Actinomycetota; class Acidimicrobiia; order Acidimicrobiales; family JANYDT01; genus JANLQX01. Next base: position 10,927 of record JANOJN010000082.1, on the reverse strand, counting down.
GCCGGGCGGGCACTGCCGGAGGAGTCGGTCTTGCTGGCCACCGCCGACTCGGCTTCGTTCGGGGACGGCGAACTGGAGCGCTGTCGTCGGCTGGCTGACGAGTGGGATCTCCCATGGCAGGCCGTGCGAACCGCAGAGATGGAGGATCCGCGCTACCTCGCCAACAACGGCGATCGTTGTTACTGGTGCAAGACCTCGCTCATGGACCGGATTGAACCCCTTGCGCGAGCTCGCGGGGCCACGGTCACGTTGGGCGTCAACGTCAGCGACCTGGCCGACCACCGACCCGGCCAACGAGCGGCAGCGGAGCGCGGAGCGCGGTTTCCCCTCGTCGAAGCCGGACTCGCCAAGGCCGACATTCGGAGACTGGCGCGTCACTGGGAACTCGAGGTGTGGGATCGCCCGGCCATGCCGTGCCTTTCGTCCCGGGTCCCATACGGCACGCCCATCACCGTCACGATGCTTTCGCGCATAGACCGAGCCGAGGCGAGCTTGCGGGCTCGCGGGTTCGTGGACGTTCGGGTTCGGCACTACGACGACACCGCCCGCATCGAACTACCTGTACCGGATCTGGGCCGCGCCCTGGCCGAGGCCTCGGCCATCGATGCCGACCTGCGGGCACTCGGCTATCGGTACGTCACCCTCGATCTCGGCGGGCTGCGTTCAGGAAACTTGAACGACGCCCTCCCGACATGACCTCGGGCGTTCGGGACGAGGGCTCGATCCCTGGCGACCCGTTCGTGCGCTTCGACCACCACCGATCGCAGCGGATCGGCCTCCCGGAGGCCATATTCTGCGCTGGCAAGACGGTCGGTCAATGTGTGCAGATCGTCGAGCTTCTCCTCGATCGTTCACCTTCGGATTTCTCCGATCCGATCATCGCCACCCGGGCAACGCTCGAACAGCAAGAGGCACTCGCCCGCCTGAGTCCGTCGGCCATTGCCGGCTCGACGGTCACCTGGCGCCATCGGCCTCCGTCGGGGGCCACCGTCGCCATCGTCGCAGCTGGCACTTCCGACCTGTCGGTCGCAGACGAGGCGAGGCTGACGCTCGAGGCGTTGGGGCACGGCACGATCCGGCGAACTGACGTGGGTGTCGCCGGTCTCCAGCGGTTGCTGGACGTCCTCCCCGATCTGAACCGGTCCGACCTCATCGTGGCGATCGCCGGTATGGAGGGCGCCCTACCCACCGTTCTGGCGGGCCTCGTCGCCCAGCCCATCGTCGCCGTACCGACGTCGGCCGGTTACGGATCATCGTTCGCCGGTGCCACCGCGCTGCTCTCGATGATGGCATCGTGTGCGCCCGGTATCGTCACGGTGGGCATCGACAACGGATATGGCGCAGCCTGCGCCGCCCATCGCATGCTGCGGCTGCGAACGTGACGCCCCCGGACGTGTCCGTCTCCGCCCTGTGGATCGATCCGTCGTTCGGTGTCTCCGGCGACATGCTCCTCGGCGCTCTTGCCGGGTTGCTCGACGATCCCATCGGGGCCCTCGACCCGCTTCGCCTGCTCTCGTTGGACGGATGCTCGGTGCGCTTCGAGACCGCAGTTCGCGGGGGCCTCTCGGCGCAACGCGCTGTGGTCACGACCCTCGAAACCCGTCACCATCGAAGGTGGCGCGACATCGACCTCCTGCTTGCGAACAGCGAGCTGGCACCCGCAGTTGTCGCCGGAGCCAGACGCACCTTCCAGGCCCTCGGCCATGTCGAGTCGATACAGCACGGGGTGCCGATCGACGAGGTCAGCTTCCACGAGGTCGGCGCGCTCGACGCCATCCTCGACATCGTCGGCGTGTGGCTGCTGCTGGAGGCGTTTCGAGAGCGGCGCGGTGGACCGGATCTGGCGGTGGTGGTGGGTCCTGTCGGGCTCGGCCACGGCACGGTACGCGCCAGCCACGGACTGCTGCCCCTGCCTGCCCCGGCAACCGTGGCCCTGCTGCGCGGTCTACCGACCCGGCCCTTGGACGTCGAAATGGAGACATGCACGCCGACCGGGGCGGCACTCCTGGCGACCATCGCAGATCGATGGGGCCCCCTTCCGGCTGGTCGCCTCGGCGACGCATCGCGCGGCGCCGGCGCGAAAGATCCGACAAGCCATCCGAACGTCGTGACCGCACTGTCCGTAGAGCTCGAGCATGAGGCCGAGCCAACGGATTGGCGGATCGAGCCGGCGGTGTTGCTCGAAACAAACCTCGACGATGTAACGCCCGAGGTTCTAGCCCATGCCGTCGAGCGACTCTTGATGCTGGGTGTCGCCGATGCCTGGATCGTCCCGATCGTGATGAAGAAGGGTCGGCCGGCCCACGAACTACGCGTGCTGTGCAGCCCCGAGCTCGCCGACCGTGCAACGGCTCTGATACTCGTCGAAACCGGCACCCTCGGAGTTCGCCGGCACGCGATCGCCAAACAGGTGGCACGCCGAAGCACAACGACCGTAGACGTCCACGGACACAAGATTCGGGTGAAACTCGGACCCTACGGGCGTAAGGCCGAGCATGATGACCTGGTCAAGGCAGCGGCCGCCACGGGATTTCCCCTGCGCCAACTGGCCGACGAGGCCCGCCGCGCAGCCCAACCGGGTTCAGCCGTCATCGCCACGCCCGAGGAAATCTGAGGAAGAGCCGGAGGCCCACTCAGGCGGGCTCGTTGCTCGGTCCTTCCCGATCACGTGCCGCACGGGTAGGTGCTGCTATGCGAATCGTCGTTCACCCGCGCGTCGCGAGCGAGGTCGACCTGAAGTCATGCGCTAAGGCGCAATCGACTGTGCGAAAACCATCGCCACGAACCTCCAAGGCCTTGACCTTCGCATTCGCGCTGGCATTCACACAGGAGAAATCGAGTTACGCAATGACGACATCGGCGGGATCGCCGTCAACCTCGCAGCCCGCGTCATCGGATCTCCGCTCGATGGAGAGATCTGGGTCACTGATTTTTGATGTCCCGGCGCGGGCATGCGCTGGCGTTTCAGCGGATGAGTACGGCCAGTCTCGGGGGGATGTTGACGCCCGAGGGGTCGGGGACGAGATTGGCGCGACTGCCGCCGCTGACGGCCAACTGATAGCTGATGAACTGGGCGTGTTGCTGACCCCAGTCGCCACCGCCGGAGAGGCTGAACGGTTTGGCTTCGGGAGTGAAGAACACCCCTCCGAGCGTCACGCCGGCGCCCCCGTTGATCTGAAAGTTGCTGCTAGAGAGTTCGGACCAGAACGAGATCCCAGCGAAGGGTCCTTCGGTGGGAGCAGTCCACGTGGGCGGGGCACCTCCGGCGACCTTGAGATAGCCCGAGGCCTGGTTCACGAACGTGTTCTTGATGTTGATCACGCCACCGGTGACGCTCCAGTTCCCGTTCTTCACGTAGATGAACGCTGACGTCGCGCTCGACGCCGTGAGACATGACGTGAACGCTGCGGGAGTGAGGCAGGCGCTGAACAGCGACGGCATGGGGTTCGCGCTGTTCACGGTCAACGAGCCACCGGTCATTTTCAGGCCCTGGTCCGACACGATGTTGCCGCCGGTGAATGTCACATTGGTACCGTTCCCGATCGAAAGCCCGGCGGGGCAGTCGATCCACCAGTTTCCCGGGGCCACGATGTTGCCGGACGGGTTGCAACTGTTCACCGAGCTCCACCGTTGGAAGCCGCTGCTTACGAGGTTCGCGGCGCCGATCGCGGAGACGAGGTTGTCGAGGTACGGCGCCGTGGTACCAGGGCACGGTGCCACGGTGATGCCGTGGTAGTCGGGATAGGCCGATTTGCAGTTGTACCTCCAGTCCACTGGTGCCCTCGTGGCCCGTTGGCCGCTGCCGGTCGGCTGCGGGTTCACCCGGCCACCTGCCACGTCGGCCGGGTCGCATCCCGGTGCCGTACACACGGTGGCCGAGGGGCTGAGGGCACGGAGCACGATGCGCCCGACCGCGGCACCGCTGTGCGGCAACGCGTCGAGCAGCGACCCCGCCCCGGTCGATGACAGCGATACTTGGTTGCTGCTGCACGAAGACCCGTCGGAATCCAGCACCACGATGCCGGCATTGTCTGCGGACCCTACGGTGAGTTGGCTGCCACCAGCTACCGAAAGGCCGGTGCAGCCATAGGGGTCGAGCAGCCACAGGGCAGGCACGTTGTGATCGGCTCCCACGAACCCGCGCACGGTGGCCGATCGGCCCGTTGCGAGCGTTTTGGCTCCGAGGACTGGCGCAAAAAGCGTGTTCTGCTTACCCGTGACCTGAACCCGCATCCGTTCGCAGACCGTTCCGTCGTTCAGCCCGGCGCCCACCCGTCTGGCGTCAGCGATCTCGGCGTCCGGGACCGGGAAATGCACGATCACCCGGTAGGAGCCGGCAGTGATACTCGGCGCAGCCTGCGCCGGGAACGTGCTCGACGTGCACACCGTGCGGCTCACGTCGTTTCCGGCCTGCGTACAGAACGACGAGGCGTTGATCGCCGGCATGTCGGCGATGTTGGCCCCCAGGTAGCTGATGACCTTCAGGCAGGCCGCCAGCGGGTCGGCCCTACCAAGGTCCTGTCCCCCAGAGATGGCAGCAAGATCGACCGCCGATTGCAGCCTTCGACTGTTCGAGCGAAGCAGCCCGATGTCGATGACCAGCGCCGCGATGGCCAAAAGCGTGATGAGCATGACCGCCGAAAGAACAACGATGGCGCCCCCCTCGCGCTCGTCGGCCGCTGCGCGCTTCACTGCTCGAACCGGCTGACAACCCTGGCCGACAGCGCGAGATCTTTGGCCGAGAAAAACACCTGCATGCGGGCATACCTCGTCATGGTGACCTGCACCCGCTGGCCGGGATCGACGCTGGAGTCGCGATAACACGCCGTACCGTCGGCCTTCGTGGTGTGGCCGGCATCGATCGCGGCGGGCGACGAACCCGGCCCCGACACCAGAGCCACGCACACCTGTGACGCCGGGATGTCACCGTAGACGCGTTCCAGGGCGACGGACTGGACCAGTTGCGCCCACGTCCGCCCCCCACACTTCGTCAGGTCAACGCACTGCGCCGACGGCACCAACGCCCCGTACCGCGCCGCCTCACGGGCAGCCGAGGTGATCCCGATCTTGTGGTCCATCGCGATACCACCACTGAGAATTCCCATCACCAACGCGAGGAACAACGGAAGAACGAGCGCCATCTCGACCGCCGCCGCGCCACCCTCCCTGTCGCCGGCACCCCGACCATCCAACATCGAACGAACCCCGCCGGCGTTCTCCATGCGGCACGGGCTCCGACGATCCCGCATCGATCGACCCGCCCCGGTGACGTTGCCAGTGCTCGAAGACATCAGTGCTCACTTCAGGGATCAGGGACGCTGTCAGGCGCATCCCGAACACGAGACAACCCGCAAGCGTCAGAAGAATGCAAAATTCCGGCACCTCGTTCATCGGCCAGACCGACTCCACACTTGAGCGGTTCCGTCGACGGCTGACATGAGTCCTATTCATCAGAGTGGAAGTGGAACGCTCCCGGCCCAATTTTCAAAATCAGCCCGCCCGCCACACCCTGCACCTCCCAACCCGCTGGCCCTGGGCCAACACCCTTCACCGCCATCCTCAACCAACTCCGCACCATCAAACATCACCACCTGACCGCCGACACCGGCCCGCCCACGAGCGGCCGGTTGTGGCTGCCGGTGTCATTGGGCGGACTTGGGCTTTCGGCGTTGGAGTTCATGGACGTCGTCGAGGAGGCTGCCTCGCTCGACGAAACGATCGGATGGCTCGTCGGTAACGGGGGTGGGATGTCGCGGGGTGGCGCGTTCCTCGATCAGCACGCTGCCCATCGGATCTTCGACGATCCCGATGCCTTCGGCGTGTCGTCCACGGCTGCACGAGGCCGCGCCGAACGCATCGAGGCGGGCTTCGTCGTCTCAGGGCGTTGGGCGTTCGGGAGCGGGTCGCCGCATGCGACCTGGTTTGCGCCGATGTGTGAGGTGCATGTCGACGGTGCACCCACCGGCCAGATAGTCCTGGCGTACGTCCCGCGCGATCAGGTGGTGCTGCACGACAACTGGGACGTGTCAGGCCTGAGGGCCACCGGCAGCGTCGACTTCGAACTGCACGACGTCGTCGTCGACGCGAGCTTCGTCGACACGTTCCAGCCGCGGCCTGAGCACCCAGCAACGCTGTACAGGCTGCCGACCCCTGCGATCTTCATGTGGACGGTCGCGACCGTCCCGCTCGGCATCGCACGAGGGGCGGTCGCCGCGTTCGTTGCTATGGCCACGTCGGGCAAGCGTCGTAGCGAGACCGTGCAGTTGTCGCAGCGCGAGCTGGTCCAGTCCGGGCTGGGGTCGATCGTGGCGCGGCTCGGCGCGAGCCGAGCTCACCTTCGAGAGGCCATGACCGGCCTGCTTGCCGCGAACGACGTCGGCGGTGACATCGCCGGTCCCTTTGTCGAGTTTCGGATGGCGTGCACGCTCGCAAGCCAGACCGCGCTGTGGGCGAGCGATCTGCTGACCGAGATGGCCGGCGCTGTCTCGATCAGCAGATCGTCTCTCCTCGAACTACGAGCGTGACGCACGTGCCGCCGCGAAGCACGTCGCCATGAGCCCCAACCACTACATCGTCGGCGGCCGGCACCGCCTCGGTCTCGACCCGTCGGCGACGGTCTTCTGACGCACCGTCCCGGCTCCGTTCGTCGCCTGTTGGCGACGCACACGGCGGGAGGTGGCAGCACCGCAATGTCGCGAACCAGTCCACCAGCGAACTCACGCGCGCAGTGTTCGGATCCTGACGACTTGCAAGAACGCATACCTCAGGCGCTTGGGAGGCGGGGAAATCGAGATGGCCATTGACACCCCGAAGCCCAGCAGAGGCGCAAGAGCTGCAGCCAGAGGCTCCCGCCAGTTGACGGAGAGGTTCGAGATCATTACGTCGCGAACAGAGCGGTGCACGATCACAAGCGCGTCCTCAGCGACGAACGAAACCAGCTCGTCTCCGAACGAAGGGATCGACAGCGATCGAGTGCAGCGGGCGCCACCATGGCCGCTCGGGTCACATGCCGACCGCGTGGCCGTGTCGGCCCGCAGGCGCGGTAGACCACAGGATCCGTCCGATTGGACGGATCGGCTTAGACCACGCGAGAAACTCTGTACTCGACGCCGAAACCCGGATACAGCCGGCCCTCCCCCACAAACACTGACTGATTCAGCCATGCATAACGAGCGTCGCCGGTTTCGAACCGCGGTGCGATCCGGAAGTACTGGTCACCGAACTCAGTGGGCTGTGCACCACCCATCGCCGTCTGAAACTTCTCATTCATTTCCAACAGCCCGTAGTACTGCACGTACACCAAGGCGCCATCCTCCGTCTCGATTTGTGCCCTGACATCAAGCCGACCGAACCCATCCGCGCCGGCCAACAGCCAATCGCCTCCCCCACCCACGAACTTCCCGCGGATCCGAGAGCCCTCCAACTCTCCACTGATCGCCTCGAAGAACATCCGGGTACCAAACGGCCCATCACCCACCGCCAGCGGCGGTCGAAGCATCGCGTGGTACGTCATCTCGTGAACAAGCTCCATCGTTACCCTCCAGCACTCGACGTCGATTAACCGGGACCGATCTTTGCACGTCGGATCCCAGCAGGCTTTAGAGACACGCGGGCGAGGTTATTGACCTCGCTTCGGACAGATTCACTCCGCCACCCGGAGGGATCACGCCTGCGAGGGCGCCGATCCCGTTGTGATCGCCGGCGGTGCTGGTGCGTGACGCTTTTGGGTGATCTCCTGCTTCACACGGTTCGTCACACGCCATTGATGTTCTGTTGCTTGGCAGCCCGGTTGTCGGGCCGCCGTCACACAGAGGGAGTACACCCATGCCGATGTTCATCGACGTGCACACCATCGAAGGGGCGTTTCCGCGCCACCGATGTCCGATACCGCGTCGATCGACGCGATCGTCGAGTCCGGCGCTGCTGCGGTCTCGGCGGGTGCGGTCGAAGCCGGCGTCCTCTCACTGCGCAACGCCGTCCGACTGGCCGATGCTGCCGGCGCGCCCGACTTGCGCGTCCGTTCGCGACTGGTCCTCGCTGAGGCCTTGGTGCACTCAGTCGGCGGTCTCGATGAGGACGGCCTCGCATATCTGCACGAGGCCGACGAAATCGCCCTTGCCCAGGGCGACAACAAGTCGGTTGCCCACGCTCGCTCGGAGATCGGGTACGTCGACTTCCTCCGTGCCCGATACGACCGCGCCGAGCGCTGGCTCAGCCAAGCGCTTCAGTTCGCTGATGGCGCACCGTCGATGATCGCCAAGGCACAGACCTATCTCGGCTCAGTCGCCAGCGACCGTGGCGACTACCCGCGGGCGGTCGAGCTGCTCGTCGATGCACAGCGCCATGCTCAGCAAGCCAGCGACCTCCGCCGCGAGACCTTCGTACTATCGATGCTGGGCCGCGTGTCGCTGCTGCGCGGCGAGTTGGCGAAAGCCTCCGAACACCTTGTGGCGTCGATCGAGCTGGCCGAGCGTGACCACTGGCTGGCGATCCTGCCGTGGCCGCAGGCGTTGCTGGGCGAGACCCGCCTACGGGCAGCCCAAACCGACGAGGGCGCCGCCATGCTCGAGCAGCCGTTCGCACGGGCGTGCCAGTTAGGCGATCCGTGCTGGGAGGGCATGTCGGCGCGTGGGCTGGCCCTCGTCGCGGATATCCATGGTGATCCAAGTCGTGCGTTCGACATACTCGCCGACGCGCGCCGAAGGTGCCGGCGATGGGCCGATCCCTGCGTGTGGCTCGACGCCTACATCCTCGACGCACAGTGCGACCTCGGACGTCGCCACGCCCACCCCGACGTCACCACGTGGACCGATACCCTGCGCGACCTGGCGTCGCTAACAGGGATGAAAGAGATGACCGTACGCTCGCTCCTGCACGGTGCCGCACTGGGGCGGGAACAGGACGCCGAGGCCGCAACCCTGCTGGCCGCTGACCTCGATAGCCCAAATGGTGACCGCCGGCCGGACTCAATCCCGGTGCCTTGCTCGATGGCTGGCCGGCGACGACGATGGCGATGGTCATCTGAAGAAGTGAGCGGCCGGGAACCCTTTCGTGCGAATCAAACCTCTGCTAACCCGGCGGTTCACTCGGCGAGAAGGTCAGGTCAGCGCAATCGAGGACGGTACGTAGTGCCTGACCGCCACCGACGATGTCGTGTTCGGTCGAACGGGCCCTCGTCCCGCTTCACCCCGCGCAGCGCCCGGCCATCGTCGTCCCCCGGACAGCCGACCGCTGCACCACCGGACTGGCCCACCCCGCGTCAGGCCGGCACGACACCTTTCGCGCTGCGGGCCATGGCCCCGAGCGTGAATGAGCCACCCGGCGACCCGACACGTCGGAACAATTCGTGACGAAGGGCGCTGCGTTGCTCGTCTGACAGCCCGATGCAGTACACGCCGGACGGGCCGATCCCGGTAAGGAAGCCGCTCCAGAACTCGTCGAAGGAGTCATAGCGCGTACTTACGTGCAGCGTCGTCTCGACGACATGCTCCAGACCCGCATGTTCGAAGAGTTCGACGATCTCGCCCTGGCGCCCGAATCGCAACGTCCGGGCTACGTCCGGCGCGTTCGGATCGAGCGTGAGCGCAGCATCCCAGAAGTGCCGCATCATCTCCATTCCCTGGGCGAAGTCCCACACACAAGCGGCGACGATGCCGCCGGGCCGGACGACTCGGCGCATCTCACCGGCGGCTTGCTCCGGGTCGGAGACGAAGTGCAGCACCAACTGCGCCAACGCGACGTCGAACCGGCAATCTTCGAACGGCGGGGCTTCGGCCCGTCCCAGTCGCACATCGACGCCTGGGTGCCGGGCTACACACTCCGCCACGAACGGGGCCGACGGATCACATGCGAAGACCGCGTCCGCTCCGAGGCGCTCGACAAGGACACCGGTCAGCGCGCCGGGCCCGCACCCCACGTCGAGGGCCGTGTGCCCGCGAGCAACGCCCACTTCATCGGCGAACGGGTCGGCCAAGAGGCGTGAGTAGCGGCCCATGTAGGCGTCGTAGGCAGCGCCTGAGGTGAGAAACGACCGGGCACCCTCGGGTGTTTCCATGGAGCCCTCCCTCGAACATCGTCACGAGACTTTCGACCGTACAGCAACGTGGTCGCCCCGGCAGGAGCGGCAGTGCTCGCGGATGGACACCGAGACTTGTTCCGCAGTGATGCGTACGATGAGGGATGCGCATACTGATCACGACTTCTCCACCAATCGGCCATGTTCATCCTTTGGTTCCGCTGGCGCAGAGCCTCGTCGCGGCGAACCACGATGTGCTTTGGGCTACGGGTGCCGACGCCTGCCGGCTCGTGGAGATGGCCGGATTGCGAGCGGTCCAAGCGGGGCTTCCGGCACAAGACCGTCGCGACGAGTACTTCCGTCGGTTCCCAGAGGCTCGAGAACTGTCGCCCGAACAGCTTCCCGGGCACATGTTCCCCCGCCTGTTCGGCACCATCGCGGCACCGTCGATGCTGCACGACCTGTTACGGGTCGTCGAAGACCGGCGTCCGGACGTGATCGTGCATGAGGCGGGAGAGTTGGCTGCACCGATTGTCGCTGCGCTCCTTGGCGTTCCGAACGTGTGTCAAGGATTCGGGGCCCTCGTCGCACCAGAGCGGATGGGGAGCGCCTCCGATGCAGTCGCACCGTTGTGGCGCGAAGTGGGACTCGAACCCCGTGAGTGGGCCGGTGCCTATCAGCACCTGTACCTCGACATCTATCCGCCAAGCCTCCGACCCCCATACGGCGACTACGTGACCCGGCGAGAGTCGATGCGCCCGATACCGTTCAGCACCGACTTCTCCACGCAACCCATGGTCATGGAGTTCGCAGAAGGCGATGACCGTCCGATCGTCTATGTCACCTTCGGGACCGTGTTCAACAATCCGGGCGGACCATTCCGACACGCCGTCGCAGGAGTTGCGGACCTCG
>JANOJN010000081.1:0-25756 GCA_031418775.1 Acidimicrobiia bacterium | reverse complement strand
CCGGCGACCGGTTCGTCGAGGAGGAGAAGCTTCGGATCCATGCAAAGCGCTCTCGCCAACTCCATACGCTTTTGGACACCGTACGGAAGGAGTCCGACCGGCTGACCTCTGAAGTAGTGCAGATCAAGAAGCTCCATGACCTCTTCGACCCGGCGACGATGACCAAACTCCTCACGACGCGCCTTTCCTCGGTACAGGAGACCCGATAGAAAGCCGCCCGTCATCAGATGATGGCGACCGAGCATCAGATTCGAGACCACGTCGAGATTCTTGAAGAGACCAATGTTCTGGAAGGTCCGGGCAATTCCTTGCTCGACGGTAAAGGTGGGCTTTGTACCGACTAACTCGACGCCCTTGAGCTTGATCGAACCCTCCTGAGGGCGGTACACGGCGTTCAAGCAGTTCAGGATCGACGTCTTCCCCGCACCATTCGGACCGATGATCGCGAAGAGCTCGTTGTTGCGCACCTCAAAAGAAACATCCCCGATCGCGATCACGCCACCAAAACGGAGTGTGACGGAATTGACCACGAGGAGGGGGGCCTCAAAGCGATCACGGCCGTCAAGCTTTTCGTTCAAGCCGAGTACGGTCATCAGTCCAGCACCCTCTTTCGACGGTACGACTTCAGGTCCCGATACGACGTGTGCTCCGATTCGCCACCAAGGTAGGCGGCCTGCACGTCTGGATCTTGCAGGAGTTCCATCGCGGGACCGTGTTTGCTGATCCGACCGGTCTCCATCACGTATCCATACGTTGCGTTCTTCAACGCCATCGTTGCGTTTTGTTCCACCAGAAGCACACTCGTTCCTGACCGATTGATTTCTCGAACGATGTCAAAGATCTGCTCGACGATAAGAGGCGCAAGACCGAGTGACGGCTCATCGAGCAGCAAAATTCGCGGATTGGCCATCAAGGCCCGCCCGATTGCCAGCATCTGCTGCTCACCCCCGGACATGTACCCCGCCGTCTGCTTATGACGCTCCCTGAGGCGGGGAAACATCCCCATGACCTTCTCGTATGAGCCAGCGATCCCAGCGCGATCCTTGCGCGTATATGCCCCGGCCTTGAGATTCTCGTCGACGGAAAGCTCGGCAAAAATCCGACGCCCTTCCATTACTTGCGCCATTCCGTTACTGACGAGCGAAGCAGGGTCAGCGCCGGTCACGTCGACACCATCGAGGGCGACCGAGCCGCCCGTGACCTTGCCTGCGTGATAAGGCAACAACCCCGAGATCGCCCGCAGCAGCGTGGTCTTCCCGGCACCGTTGGCCCCCAGGATGGCCACGACCGAACCCGTCGGCACGGCAAGGCTCACGCCACGCAGAACTTGGATCGCTCCGCCGTAGACGACCTCGACGTCGCTGACCTCGAGGATGGGAGGTGGGGTGTCGGCGGTCACAGGATCACGATGATGGCACAACGCCACCTCCTGTCGGCGTAGATCGGACCCGGAATCTCCTGACGGGCCATTTTGGAATCGGCCCGCAGGAGAGCAAGAGTGACGGTCGTGCCCCACAACGACATCGACCCGATCGCCGCCGGTTTCGACCCGGGGCGATTGACGCGGATCACCGACCATCTCCGCCGCAACTTCATCGACCCCGGCAAGATCGCCGGCTGTCAGACGCTGGTCGCCCGATATGGAACGGTGGCGTACTTCGATTCGCAGGGATTCGCCGACCTCGAGAGCGCCACTCCGCTTCGTGACGACGCGATCTTCCGCTACTACTCGATGACCAAACCGATCACGTCGGTGGCGTTGATGACGCTCTACGAGCGGGGATACTTCCAGCTGAACGATCCGGTCTCGAAGTTCATCCCGTCCTGGAAGAACCACAAGGTCTGGGTCTCGGGCTCTGGCGAGAACATGGTGCTCGAACCTCCGAGGCGGGCGATGACCGTCCGTGACCTGCTCTGCCACACCAGTGGCCTCACGTACGGGTCGATCCTCGCCGGCGTCGGGGCGATCGTCGAACCCCATCCCGTCGAGGAGGTCTACGACGCACTCCGGGTGCGCGAAGACCGCAACCAGCCACTCGCCGAACTCGCGAACCAACTGTCCAACGTGCCGCTTCGCTTCCACCCGGGCGAGCGCTGGATGTATTCCCTCGCCACGGAGATGTGCGCGTACCTCGTCGAGGTGATCTCGGGCCGGCGGTTCGACGACTATCTGCACTCTGAGATTCTCGGTCCGCTCGGAATGGTCGACACGGGCTTCTGGGTGGAGCCGGCGAAGGTCGACCGGCTCACCACGTGCTACGGGCGACGTCGTGATAAGTCCCTCAAACCACTCGACTCCCCGTCCTCGAGCATCTTCCTGACGGAGCCCGCGCTCTTGTCCGGCGGTGGCGGGCTCCTCGGCACGATGGCGGACTACTTCCGTTTCAGCGAGATGCTCCGTAGCGGTGGTGAACTCGACGGACACCGCGTGCTCGGGCCGCGCACGATCGACCTGATGCGACGCAATCACCTGCCGGGCGGCCAGGATCTCACCCAGATGTCGATGGGCGGGTTCTCCGAGACGGCCTACGACGGCGTCGGGTTCGGCTTGGGCTTCGCCCAGACCCTCGGCGAGGTGGCCACAGGAACCCTCGGTCACGGTGACTACTACTGGGGCGGCGCCGCGTCGACGATCTTCTGGGTCGATCCGGTGGAGGACATGGTCGTGATCTTCCTCACCCAGCTGATCCCGTCGGGCACGTTCAACTTCCGGGGCCAGCTGAAGAACATCATCTACTCCGCCCTCGTCTGAGCCGAGGGTCGGTAACCCGACCGCGACCTGTTCGCGCGATGACGTGTGCCAGCATTCGTGCGTGGTTTCGCCCGGGTCCCAAGTCCTCACGCCGACCGTCGAGGCCTTCGTCGCTCCCATCGCCCAAGCGGTGCACGCGCTAGCCCTCGCCACCGGTCGGCCGTCGACGATCGACCAGGCCACCGACGACGCAACGGTCGAGGCGTTCAACCTGTGCTGCGCCATCGTCGACGCCGACGGCCGCCACACCGACGACGAGCTGTGGGCCATGCTCGCCACGTTCGGTCCCCGCTTTCCCACCCAGCTCGGTATGGCCAGCCCCGACGACGTGCGCCGCTCCGGTCTGTTGGCCGGCAAGAAGCAATGGCTCGACGCGCCGTCGCCGCTCTTCGACCTTCTCCTCCATGCCGACGGTCGCAACGGTACGTCCACTGCCTGGACCTACTACTCCAGCGCGATGTCGATGGCCCAGCTGGTCGTCGCTCTCGACGCCAAGCCGACGATGACCGAGTTGGCCGCGCTCGACGCCTTCCGCACGATGGCAGTCCGCGCCCTCGAGGCCAACCGGGTGCCGCGGCCAGGCCGGGCCCAGCCGCCCGCACCCGCACCTGGGCCGAGATCGGGACCGACGGCCACCGCAACGACCACCGACGCTGCCGTCCCCCCGGCCGAACCGGTGCTCCCCCCGCCCGAGCCGATCGACGATCTGCTCGCGGAACTCGACGCACTCGTCGGCCTGTCCGGGGTGAAGTCCGAGGTGAAGCTCGTGACCAACCTGCTCCAGGTGCAGCGCCTGCGCAAGGAGCACGACCTCCCGGTGATCGAGTCGAGCCGCCATCTCGTCTTCACCGGCAACCCCGGGACCGGCAAGACCACGGTCGCCCGTCTGCTCGCCCGCATCTACCGGACACTCGGCGTCGTCGAGAAGGGGCAGCTCGTCGAGACGGATCGCTCGCAGCTCGTCGCCGGCTTCGTCGGCCAGACCGCGCTACGGGTCTTGGAGATCTTCGACCGGGCCGACGGTGGTGTGCTGCTCATCGACGAGGCGTACGCACTGGCCCGCGGCGGGGCCAACGACTTCGGCCGTGAGGCGATCGACACCCTCGTCAAGCTCATCGAGGACCGGCGCGATCGTCTCGCCGTCATCGCCGCCGGATACCCCGTCGAGATGGACGAGTTCATCAACGCCAACCCGGGTCTGCGCTCGCGCTTTCCCAAGGTCATCGCGTTCGCCGACTACACCGACGACGAACTCGTCGCCATCTTCTTGTCGCTGTGCAAGAAGAATCGCTATGAGCCAACACCAGAGGCCATCGAAAGTGTGCGCGCATACTTTGCCGCCCAGCCGCGTGAAAAGGGCTTCGGCAACGGACGGCTGGCCCGCAACTCGTTCGAGGCCGCAGTGGCCCATCAGGCATCACGGCTGATGAACAACGCCGACGCCAAGCCGACGTCCGAGGAGCTCCAGCGGCTCGAGCCGGCGGACATCGTCACATGAAGCGTGTTCTGGCCGCTGTCGTCGCCGTCGGCCTCATTGCGGCAGGATTCTTCGTGAACGGACGACGCTCCGACCCCGAACGCGGCCGTGCCCCACTCGTGCTGTGGTGCGTTCCCGACGCCGCCGAGGCCTGCAACGCGGTGGCCTCGGATCGCGTGCTCGTGACGATCCGTACGCCGAAGGAGATCGAGCGCGATGTCGTGAACGAGAGCCAGGACAGCGTGGTCGACGCCGTCGTCACGTCAGCCGAATGGCTGGCCCGGCTCGACGATCAGCGCCGCCTCGCCGTGTCGGAGGCCCTCGCGTCTGCCCCCGTTGTCGTGGTGACGCGGGCCACCCAGGCGCCGGTATGCGTCTCCGCGTCATGCCTCGTCACGGGCGACCGCAAGGTGGCACTCCCCGACCACCGGTCGCTCACCGCCGCGCTCGTGCTGGCGCAGAGCCTCGGCGGTGCTTCGGGTGACGCTCTCTCCACGAAGGAACTGGAGTTCGTCCAGGGCAACGGCACACCGACACCGGGGATCGAACCGCTGAACGCGCTGCTCACCGTTCGGCTCGTCGATACGGTCGTCACCCTCGCCCCCGCGGTGAACGACGTGAAGGGAGCGAAGACCACCCAGCTTTCGCCGCCGCTGACCCTCGCGCTCGACATCGGGACGATCCGCGAGGATCCCCGCATCGACGCGCTGACCGAGGATCTCCGCAAGATCCTCCGCTCGCAAGGCTGGTCGGCCCGTTCCACCGGCACCCCAGCGCGGCCCGGCCCCGACGCAACCGCGACCATCGACGCGTACGGAATACTGAACCCATGAACACACGCCGCCGGTCCGCCGCCGTCACCCTCGCCCTGGCGGGCGCGGTCGCCCTGTCCGCGTGCACCGTCAAGTCCAGCAGCGACACCTCGGCGGGCGGAACCGCGCCGAAAGGACGCGTTCCGATCACGGTAACGGTCTCATCCGAGAAGATCGCGCTCCTCAACGAGCTCGCCCGCACCTTCAACGACGACAAGGCCACGTCCACGTTCACCGATGCATCGGGCGCGAAGAAGAGGGCGTTCGTCACGATCACCAAGAAGGCGTCCGGCGCGGCGGCCCAGGCGCTCGCCGCCGGATGGAACGAATCGACCGACGGCCCGTTCCCCACGGTGTGGTCGCCGGCGGCGCGGTCGTGGGGTGCGATCCTCAACCAGCGCCTCGGCGCGAGTGGTGCCACGGCTATGGCCCCCGACGACGCCCCATCGTTCATGCTGACGCCGTTGGTGATCGCCATGCCGAAGCCGATGGCGTCGGCACTCGGTTGGCCGAAGACGCCGATCGGCTACGGAGATCTGCTCGCCCTGGCGAAGGACCCCACCGGCTGGGCCAGCAAGGGACACCCCGAGTGGGGCACGTTCAAGCTCGGCAAGACGAATCCGAACTTCTCCACCAGCGGCCTGTCGGCCACCATCGCCCAGTACTACGCGGCAACCGGCAAGCGCAGCGGCCTCACCCTCGAAGACCTCAACCGGCGCGAGGTGCAGGACTATGCGAAGGCCGTCGAGTCGAGCGTCGTCCACTACGGCGACATCACCATGACCTTCCTCAACAACTGGTTCCGCGCCGACCGCCGCGGCACTGCGCTCACCTACGCGTCAGCGGTGGCCGTCGAGGAGAAGTCGCTCATCGACTACAACATGGGCAACCCCGACGGCATCCTCGATCCGGGTGAAGTGGCCCGCAAGCCGCGGGTGCCGCTCGTCGCGATCTATCCGAAGGAAGGGACGCTCTTCAGCGACAACCCGCTCTTCACGCTCAACGCGCCGTGGGTCACGGCCGAGCAGAAGGCCGGCGCCGCAGCCTTCGCCGCTTTCGTACGTACACCTACGAATCAGAAACAGGTCCTCGAGTTCGGCTTCCGTCCCGGCAACGCCGCGGTTGCCGTCGCCGCGCCGATCGTTGCCGCGAACGGTGTCGATCCGAACGAACCGAAGACCGCGCTCGACGTTCCCGCGCCGAAGGTCCTCGTCTCGCTGCTCGACAAATGGGCCGAGCAGCGCAAGGGCGCCCGCGTGCTCTTCGTGATCGATGTGTCCGGGTCGATGGGCGAGGCTGCCGACGACGCATCGAGCGACACCAAGCTCGACTTGGCGAAGCGCGCCACCGTGGCCGCCCTCGACGAGTTCAAGGCCGATGACGAGATCGGCCTCACGATCTTCTCGACCGACGTCGGTGGGCTCGGCATCGACACTGTCGAGGTGATCCCGATCGGCGCGGCGTCGGGCAACCGGGAGCAGATGGCCGAGGCCGTCCGCAACCTCACGCCGGTTCAGGGAACGCCGCTGTACTCCACGGCGACCGTGGCCCTGCAGAAGATGAAGGAGAACCTCGATCCGAAGCGCATCAACGCCGTGGTCCTGCTCACCGACGGGCGCAACGAGGATCTCGACCCCAACGACGACGCCGACCAGCTCGAAGCGCTGCTCACCGCCGGCCGAGCCGGGTCCGAGGGTCGCCTGCAGTCGCCGGTCCGGCTGTTCCCGATCGCCTACGGCAAGGACGCCGACCTGGCCACGCTCAAGCGCATCGCCGAGGCCACCGACGCGGCGGCCTACGACGCGAGCGACCCGGCCTCGATCGAAAAGGTCCTCGTTGCCGTCGTCTCCAACTTCTGACCCGACAATGTCCGCGTTGGGAGAGAGGTTGCCCCTCCGCACATTGGCGCTGCGCCGCTCGCTTCGCTCGACTACTCGCAACGCAAGTGGCCCGCACGCGTTGGGAGAGAGGTTGCCCCCATATATGGGGGCAAAACACCTCCCAACGTCGCATGGAGGTGTTCTGCAACATTTCTGCGGGTACCGTGACGGCAATGGGTGACGCCACCGGACGGGCCATCGCCACCATCGGCCCGCGTCGCCTCGCCGAGGCGTTGACGTCGCCGTCGTCGCTTCTCGCCGCGGGCGCCGCCGGTGGTCTGGCCATCGCCGCGTCGGGTCCGATCGGCCTCGTCGCCGGCGCCGTCGTGTGGCTCGGAATGACCGGCTGGCGGCTCCGCCCGAGGACTGCGGCCTCGGCCCGCCGCGAGGAGCGTGACCGTATCGATCCGTTCACCCTGAGCGAGCCATGGCGGCAATACGTCCAGGGCGCCCAGGAGAGCCAGCGGCGTTTCGATGCGACCGTGCGCGCCACCTCGGCCGGGCCGGTGCGCGATCAACTCGAATCCCTGCGGTCGACCGTGGCCGACGCCGTCCTCGAATGCTGGAAGACCTCCAAGCGGGGTGCTCAGCTGGCCAAGGCATTCGATCAGCTCGACAACCGTCAAACCACCGCAGAACTCTCCGACGCGCAGTTTCGCGCCGAGGCCAACCGTGATCCCTCGCGTGCGCCGGCGTTACAGGAGACCGTCACGGCGTTGCAGACGCAGGTCGATGCCGCCGAGCGGCTGCGCTCCGGGGCTGTCGGTGCACAGGACCGCCTGCGATCACTCGATGCTCAGCTCGACGAGATTGTGGCGCGCACCGTCGAGCTCTCCGCCACGGCCGACGACATCGGCGCCGTAGACGCCATCGGCGCCGACCTCGACCGGGTCCGCATGGGCATGGAGGCGGTGCGTCAAGGCCTCGAAGAGGTCGGCCGCATCGACCGCGGCACCAGCACCACCGCGTGAGGGAGCCCGGCAGCAACAACCGTCGTGGCCAGCTGGCTCGCATGGGCCAGCAGTCTTTGAAAAGGTGCGGGTTTCCCGGCCCGAGCAAGTGAGCTGGTCCACGTCGGGGTGAACCCTGAGGGGCGCGACAACGTCACGGGAACGGTCCGGGTTGTCCCTGAGCCCGGGCATCGGAGCATGTCGCTACGATGCTTGCCATGCTCAAGCTCGTTCGTCGCTGGTGGTCCTACGTGACCGCCGCGCTCACCGGAAAATTCAACGAAAAGGCCGACCCGAAGGTTCAGCTCGAACAGGCGCTGATCGAGGCCCAGGAACAGCACCGTCGCCTGACCCAGCAGGCCGCCAACGTGATCGCCAACCAGAAGCAGGCCGACATGGGCCTCAACCGCAAGCTCGAGGAGCTGTCGAAGATCAACTCGTCCGCCCGCCAGGCCGTGGTCATGGCCGACGATGCCGCCAAGCGCGGCGACGCTGCCAAAGCGACGGACTACACCCGCACCGCCGAGGCGTTCGCCAACCGCCTCATCGCGCTGGAGTCCGAGGTCGAAGGGCTCAAGACGTTGTCGCTGCAGGCCACGCAGGCATCGGATCAGGCGAAGGCCGCCGTCGCCCAATCGTCCACCCAGCTGCAGAAGAAGCTCTCCGACAAGCAGAAACTCCTGTCCCAGCTCGACCAGGCCAAGATGCAGGAGCAGCTCAACACCACCATGGGCCAGCTCACCGCGACCGTCGGCGACGATGTCCCGTCGCTCGACGAAGTGCAGCGCAAGATCGAGGAGCGCTACGCCCGAGCCATGGGCACTGCTGAGCTTCAGGGCTCGACCGTCGAGGCCCGCATGCTCGAAGTAGAGCAGGCGTCGCTCAACACCGAAGCACAGGCCCGCCTCAGCCAGATCAAAGCCCAGCTCGGCCTGGGCGACGCGCCCGCCGCGGCACCGGCCGTCGAGGCACCCCAGCCGGGCGCGTCGGCGTAGGCGTAGGCGCCCGAATCCCTTCATGAGCGAACGCCCCGCGTCTCTGGTCATCATCTGTCGGGGCGTGCCCGGGATCGGCGGCGCGCCGATCACCGCCAAGCTCGACGATGCCCCGATCTTTCTCGCATGGGACCGGGCCGAGCAGTTCGTCGTGCCGGCAGGCGTGCACGGCCTCGACCTCTCCTACGAGCCGCTGCGGTGGCCGTTCGGGGCCAACAAAATCTCGAACTCGATCACCCTGAACGCCGGGTTCCGCTACACGCTGACGTATACGCCACGAGTGATCCCGACGATCCGGCCGAAGATCACCATCGAGGTCGACCGCTACAGCGGCTGAGTCCACGACCTCCGGGCCCCAGAGTCTTCTACCGAGACGTCAGGAGCACCAGGTCGTCGGCGTGGACGATCACGACGGGGGCGTCGGCCGGACGGTCGACGTTGCGCGTGCCCCGCAGGGCGCGGACGGTGACGGCGTCGGCGCGGCAGAGCCCTCGGGCGAAGGGGTGACCGTCGGGTCCGGAGATCGACACGATGTCGCCCTCCTCGACGGGCCCGGTGATGTCGACCACACCGGCCGGGAGGAGCGACACACCGCGTTCGGACAGCGCCCGCTTGGCGCCGGCGTCGACAACCACGTCGCCGCGCACGTCGCCGGCAAAGCCGATCCAGAGCTTGCGCGACGTGAGGTGACGGTCGAGCGGGGCGACCATGGTGCCGACACCGTCGACGCCGTCGACCGCGTCGACGAGCGCATTGGGACGCCGGGCGCCGGCGATCACGGCACGGATGCCCGACACCGACGCGATCTTCGCGGCGCGGAGCTTGGACGACATGCCGCCGCTCCCCCGGGCCGAACCGCTCGCCCCGGCAATGGCCTCGAGCTCCTCGGTGACCTCGTCGACGTGTCCGATCAGCACCGCCGACGGATCGGTGCGCGGATCTGCGGTGAAGAGGCCAGGGGTGTCGGTGAGCAGCACCAACGCGTCGGCCCCGATCAGATGGGCGACGAGCGCGGCGATGCGGTCGTTGTCGCCGAAGCGGAGCTCGTCGTCGGCCACCGCGTCGTTCTCGTTGACCACGGGGACGACGCCGAGCGCCAGCAGGCGCGCCAGGGTGTCGCGGATGTGGAGGTACTGGCGCCGGTCGAAGAACTCGTTCGGGGTGACGAGGACTTGACCGCTGATCAGGCCGACCTCGGCGAAGGAATCGTCCCATACCCGCATGAGGCGTGACTGGCCAACGGCCGACACCGCCTGCAGAGTCAAGATGTCGGTCGGGCGCTCGGCGAACCCGAGGGTTTCGATCCCGGCGGCGACCGCGGCCGAGGTGACGACGACGACACGGTCGCCCCGGTCGCGCAGGACGCGCACCTGGGCACACACCGAGGCGATGGCGTCACGGGCGATCACTCCACGGGCGTCGGTCAGCGACGAGGAACCGATCTTGGCAACGACGGTGGTCATGAGAGAGGGATCCGGTTCGGGGTGTGGAGAACGGGTATGACGATGGCGATGCAGCGAGGCCTCACCGGTGCGCCGACGATGCGCCGCCGATCGTATTGCCCGAAAGCCAGGGTGGCCCGCGCTATTCGATGTCGAAGGAGAACGAACCGATCCTGACGAGGTCGCCGGTCTTGGCCCCGGCGCGCTGCAGCGTCTTCACAACACCGAGACGGTCGAGCTGCTTGCGGACGTGGGCGAGGGCCAGTGGGTTGTGGAGATCCGACACGGCGACGGCACGGTCGGCAGCGCGTCCGTGCACGGTCCACGACCCGTCATCGTTGCGGCTGACCTCGACGCCCTCGGACTCGGGGCGATGCACAACGAACGTGTCCGACATCGGCTGGGCGGCGCGCGCTTCGGCGATGAGCGGGGCGAGGGCGATGAGCATCTGACGGAGGTTCTGGCCGGTTGCCCCGCTCACGAGGATGTCGGGACAGCCCGGGAGCAGATGGGCGATCTCCTCTTCGCCGTCGAGCGTGTCGAGCTTGGTGCCGATCACGAGACGGGGACGTTCGAGCAACTCCGGTGAATACTCGCCGAGCTCGTGCAGGAGGATCTCGAGCTGCTCGGCCGGGGTCGGACCGGCGCTGTCGACGGCACTGAGATCGAGCAGCACGAGCAGGGCGCGGGCCCGCTCCACGTGGCGCAAGAACTGGTGTCCGAGGCCGCGTCCCTCGGCCGCGCCTTCGATGAGTCCGGGGATGTCGGCCATCACGAACTCGAAGTCGCCACGCGGATCGAGCGGGGTGCCGAAGCGTTCGATGCGCACGACCCCAAGATGCGGTTCGAGGGTGGTGAAGGGGTAGGCGGCGATCTTCGGCTTGGCCGCCGACACGGCCGAGATCAGCGTGCTCTTGCCGGCATTGGGGAATCCGACGAGGGCCACGTCGGCCATCAGCTTGAGCTCGAGGTCGAACCAGAACTCCTCGCCGACCTCACCCTGTTCGGCGAAGTCGGGGGCGCGCAGACGATTCGACAGGAACGACGCGTTGCCACGACCGCCGCGTCCACCGCTGGCGGCACGCCACTTGTGACCCTCGGTGGCTAGGTCGGCGATGATGACGCCGTCGGCGTTCTTGACCACGGTGCCCACCGGCACCGCCACGCTGGTGTCGGCCCCGGTGCGGCCGTTGGCCTGCTTGCCGCGGCCGTGCTCGCCCGAGGTCGCGGCGCGGTGGGGATGGTCGCGGAACCCGAGGAGCGAGGCGACGTTGCGGTCGGCGACGAGCCACACGTCGCCGCCTTTCGCGCCGTTGCCGCCGTCGGGGCCGCCACGGGGCACGAACGGTTCGCGGCGGAAGGACACGCAGCCGGCGCCGCCGTCACCGGCGCGCACGTGCAACTGGGCTTCGTCGACAAAGCCGCTCATCTGCACCCACCGAGTCGGCGAACACGCACACCTGTGCAGTCATGTCCACTCATGTGCTTCCTCCCTTCCTCGAACTCGTCGGTTCCTTGCCGGCATTCTCGCCGCGGGGACGCACCGGGACGCACTGCTCGCACCTAGACGCGAAGACGGACCGACAGCATGCGCCGTCGGCCCGCACGTTTGTTCCGCCGGAGACGGACGAAAGTCACCATCCACCCGAGCGGGAAGACCTCACACCCGCCGAGACGGGAGGGAGGTAGATCAGTTGGTCGTGACGTTGACCATGCGGCGGCCACGGCGCTCACCGAAGGCAACGGTGCCGTCGACGAGAGCGAACAGCGAGTCGTCCGATCCCTTGCCGACGTTGACGCCGGGGTGGAACTGGGTGCCGCGCTGGCGCACGATGATCGAGCCGGCCGAGACGGCCGAGCCGCCGTAGACCTTCACGCCGAGGCGCTGGGCATTGGAGTCACGACCGTTGCGGGTCGAACCGCCACCTTTGGTCTTTGACATGAGTGCAAACCTCCGTTGAGTGCCGACGCGTGGGCGTCAGGCAGAAATTCCGGTGACGGTGACAGTGGAATAGCTCTGGCGGTGGCCCCACTTCTTCTGGGCCCGGGCCTTCGCCTTGTACATGTAACCGGTGATCTTCGGGCCCTTGGTGGTCCCGATGACCGTTGCCGTCACGGTCGCCGCCTTGGCCTTGTCGCCGGTGAGGACGGTTGTGCCGTCGACCACGAGGATCGGGGCGAACGACACGGTCTCGCCGTCGGCCTTGCCGAGGAGTTCGACCTGCAGCGTCTGGCCCTGAGCGACCTTGTACTGCTTTCCACCCGTTTTGATGACTGCGTACATAAGGGGATCAACTCTACACGAGCCGCGCTCCCCTCCCGGGCACGCCACCCTGCGGTGGGGTTAGTGCAGGAGGTCCTGGTCGAAGGTGATGCCGCGGCCGCCGCACGTCGGGCAGGTGCCAGAGAGCGACTCGACGAGACCTTCGGAGATGCGCTTGCGGGTCATCTCGACGAGTCCGAGCTCGGAGATCTCGAACACCTGCGTCCGGGTCTTGTCCCGGCCCAGGGCGCCCCGGAACGCGTTGATCACGGCGTCGCGGTTGGCCCGGATCTCCATGTCGATGAAGTCGATGACGATGATGCCGCCGATGTCGCGCAGGCGCAGCTGGCGGGCGATCTCCTCGGCCGCCTCGAGGTTGTTGCGGAAGACCGTCTCCTCGAGGTTCGACGAGCCGACGTTCTTGCCAGTGTTCACGTCGATGACGGTGAGCGCCTCGGTGCGCTCGATGATGAGCGAGCCCCCTGACGGCAGCCAGACCTTGCGGTCGATGGCCTTGTGGAGCTGCTCGTGCACGTGGTGGCGCTCGTACAGCGGCAACCCCTCGGAGTCCTCGTCGTAGAACTCGACGCGGTCGGCCAGCTCGGGCGTGATCCGTTCGACGTAGTCGCGCACCTCCCGGTACAGCTCGGGGTCGTCGAGCACGACGCCCCGGTAGTTCCGGTTGAACTCCTCCCGGATGACCCGAACGGCGAGATCGGGTTCACGGTGCAGCAGGGTCGGCCCTTTGGACCGTTTCGCCTTGGCCTCGATCTCCGACCAGAGCCGTCCGAGCTCGACCACGTCGGCGCGGAGCTCTTCGGCGGTGGCCCCCTCCGCGGCGGTGCGCACGATGAGCCCGTGCCCTTCGGGGCGGACGTCGTCGAGGATCTTGCGGAGTCGCTTGCGCTCGTCGTCGCCGAGCCGTTTGGAGATCCCGTAGGTGTCGGAGTTGGGGATGAGCACGACGAAACGTCCGGGCAGCGACACCTCCTGGGTGAGGCGTGCCCCCTTCGCCCCGATCGGGTTCTTCGTCACCTGGCACACGATCAGCTGGCTGTTGCGCAGGATGTCTTCGATGCGGCTGTCGTTCTGGTGCTTCTTCGCGCCCTTGCCGCCCCCTTCGACGTCACCGAGATCGACCGACACGTCACTGCGGTAGAGCACGGCGTTCTTCGGGGTTCCGATGTCGATGAATGCGGCCTCCATGCCGGGGAGCACGTTCTGGACGCGGCCGAGGTAGAGGTTCCCGTGGATCTGGGCCGCCTGGTCAGTCGGGCGGCTGACGTAGTGCTCGATGAGCGAACGTCCTTCCAGCACGGCGATCTGGGTAGCGCCGGGCTGGGTGTGCACGCACATCAGGTACCTGCCGACCGGACGGCCGTTCTTGTCCCTCGGCGCATCGCGTGCCGCCTCGGCGACGCGTTTCGGGTCGACGCTTCCTCCACGACCGCGTCGTCCGCGCCCACCGCCGCGCCCATCGCGCTCCGCGTCGCCACCGGACCGGGCCGGGCGGGAGGACGATTCGCTGTGGTCCTCGGTGGCGTCCTTGACTTCGGCAACGGCACCGGGTCCCCGTCGGCCACGGGGACGGCCGCTAACGGCGGCTGCGTCGCTTCGGGGCCGATCCGCTCCCTCCGGAGCTTCCGAAAGGGCGTCGTTTGCGACGTCGCTGAGCGGGATGACGGCGGAGTCGACCAGCACATCGGCGAGGATGTCGGCGTGGTCGCCTTCGGCGCGGACCTGCCCCTCGTGCGGCGGGTCGGGAAGTTCCGGCTGCTCAACGAGGCTGTCGGCATCACCGCCGATCGAGATGCCGGTGCTGGTGGGATCGCTCGGTTTGGCCGGACGACGGCGGTTCTTGCCACCACGTGACCCCCGTCGGCGTTTGCGGGCAGCCGCCGCGGCCGGGTCGGCCGGATCGGACGCGCCCGCAGCGGACCTGCCCGACCGGGCGGATGGCGACGACTCCGGCGAGGAGCGAAGAGCGCCGTCAGTTCCTGACGATGATTGTTCTTCCGAGGTGGGCTGGGGGATCGACTCTGGTTGCTCTGCGGACATGGTGAGGCCTTTCGGCGGACACCCACGTGGGGTGTTCGCGGATGCTGGAGGCGGCGCCTGGTCGTCGATCGACGGTTAGCGCGCCTCGGCGCGAATGGGGGACGAACGTTGCCGTGGCGCCGTAACGGGAAGGTTCTCCGGTTCTCGCCACGCGGGCCCCGACCAGCACGATCAGCACGGTGCCGAGCACCGCGCTCTCGATCACTGGGAGGCCCTCGAACACATCGGCGACTGTATCGCCGACCGGGGCGGTGACTGCGTCAGCGCGGAACGGCCCTATCGGAACCGGCTCGCAGCCACGTTGAGGACGAGACCGATGGCGAAGAACGCCGTGATCGTCGAGCTACCGCCATAGGTGAGGAACGGCAGCGGGATGCCGGTGACCGGCATGATGCCCATGGTCATGCCGATGTTCTCGAAGATCTGGAACACGAACATCCCGAGGACCCCTCCGCAAACGAGCATTCCCTCCGGATCGCGGGAAACGGCGGCGGCTCGCCAGATCCGCCAGCAGATGATGGCGAACAACAGGACGACGAGGATGCCGCCGGCGAATCCCAGCTGCTCGCCAACGACGCTGAAGATGAAGTCGGTGTGACGCGCCGGCACCCACGAGCCCCGGGTCTGCGTGCCCTGGAAGAGACCCTGCCCGGTGACCCCGCCGGCGCCGATGGCGATCTTCGACTGGAACACGTTGTAGGCCGCGTCCTGGGCGCTGGCGCTGGCGTCGATGAACGAGGTAAGCCGCTTGACCTGGTAGTCCTTCAGCACTCCGAAGCGGATCATCAGCCACGCCAGCGCGATACCCGAGGCCACGAGTCCGAGGACGTGCTTGCCCTGCGCGCCGCCCAGCCATGCCATGACCAAGACGATCGACAGGTACACGAGCGCGGTGCCGAGGTCGGGCTGGAGGAAGACAAGCAACGTCGGGAACCCGGCGATCGCGAGGAAGAAGACGAACCGGCGGAGGTCGAGCTGGTTGCGCTGGGCGGCCCCGTAGGAGGCGAGACCACCGATGATCACGATCTTGCCGAACTCGGCCGGCTGCAACTGGAACAGGCCCAGCTGATACCAGCCGTGGGCGCCGTTCTTGGCCGGGACGAGGAACAGTCCGAGCAGTGCCACGGTCAGGACCGCGAAGGCAAGCGGCATGCGTTCGAGGAAGTTCCGGTAGTCGAGGCGCACGGCAGCAGCGCCCGCAACCAGGCCGAACGTCATGAAGACGATCTGCTTCTTGAGATACAGGCCCGGGTCCGCGCCGATCGCAAGGAGGGAATCGCGGCTTGCCGCATAGACCATGACGAGGCCGATGCCGGAGAGCGCGACGACGGCTGCGATCAGCACGGCGTCGAGTCGCTTGACGGTGGATTCGGCGCGGACGGATCCGGAGACCCGGACCCGCGGCGAAGCGTCGGTCATCGCCATGGGAACCCCCGTGACACTGCGACTGGAGACATCAGAACTCCGCCCCGCCGCCGGTGACGCTGCGGACCGGGTTCACGGGAAGGCCGCACAGGCCTTCGAACACGCGCCGTACTCCGGCCGCGGCCTGGCGGCCGAAGCCGCCCTCTTCGACGATGACCGCAACGACGTACTTGGGCTTGGGCAGCGGGCCGAAGCCGACGAACAGGGCGGTGTCCTGTTTGCCGGTGCGCTGGGCGGTGCCGGTCTTGCCGCCGACGCGGCACTTGTCGAACGAGAAGCCCTCGAAGGCGCTGACGGCCGTGCCGCCCTCGGCCGACGTGACGTCCTCAAGGCCGGCCAGGATCACCGACCGATCCCGTTCATTGAAGTCGAGATGGTTCTCGACGGTGGGCTTGGCCTCGATGGGGGGCAGCGTCGTTCCTGATGGGATGCCGAGGTCGGGAGCGCCCACCGGGCCAACGATCGGTTCGACGACGACCGTCGTTGTCGTCGGGGCTGGGGCGGCGGGCCCGGCGACCGACGTCGAGACGGCCGGGTTCGCGGTCGTCGACGAGTTTGGCGGGGCAGCCGTGGCCGTCGTCGCCAGCGGCTCCGAGGCTGCCGCAACCGACGAGGCGTTCAACGCGTTGCCGGCGGCGGTGACCACACCACCGATGGCCCGATCGCGGATCTCGAGGTCGATCTTGGCTTCGACGACCGTGCCACCGTTGATGAGGGTGGCGTAGCCGCGCGCCAGGCCGAGGGGCGAGGTCAGCACCTCACCCTGTCCGATCGACACGTTTATGGTGTCGCCGGTGAACCAGTTGTCGTTGGGAAACTTCTTGCGCCCGTAGAGCGCAGTGAGCTTCTTGCGGTATGCCTCGTCCGGGACCGCGCCGGCCCGTTCGTCGGGAAGACGGATGTTCGTCGGCCGCCCCAGACCCATTTCCCGCGCCAGCTGCTGGATCCCGTTCTCCCTCGCCTTCGAAAGATCGTCGAACTTGTTACCGATTTCATAGTAGTAGACGTCGCTGGATACGCGCAGCGACTTCCGAAGGTCGGTGATACCGAGTGCCGCTTTTCCGGCGTTCTGCCACCGGCACTTCACTTGGCGTTTGCAGAGATCGGCGCGTACGAATTCGCCCTGGTCGTCGACCACGGTCTGCGTGGTGATCATCCCGGCCCGAAGGCCGGCGACCGCAGTGAACGGCTTGAACGTGGAGCCCGGCGGGTACAGACCGAAGGTCGCCCGGTTCGTCAGCGGCGACGCCTTTTCCTCGCCCTTGAACAGCTCGTCGTAGCGCTCCTGCGAGATGCTCGGCACGAACTCGCGGGGGTCGTAGGTAGGATGTGAGGCCATGGCGAGCACCTCGCCGGTGTCGGGATCCAGCACCACGCCGGCCGAGCTCGTGGCCCTGATGAAGATGCTCGGGTTGTCGGCGTCGACGTTCTGGCGGGCCGCTCGCTCGGTCTGCACGAGCGTGTCCTCGAGAAGCTTTTGGAGGTCGAGGTCGATCGTAAGCCGGATATCTTTCCCGGGCACCGGTTCTTTGGTCACTTCACGATCGACGACCCGCGAGAGCCGGTCCTTGGTGATCAACTCTTGGCCGGGTTCGCCTCGAAGCTCGCGCTCAAAGGCTCGTTCGACACCAGTCTTTCCGATGAAATCGGCACGGGCATAGCCGAGCGCCAAAGGCTGGCGGGCCAGTTCTCCCGCGGTGACTTTTCCTACATACCCGAGCACGTGCGCCGCGGTCTTGCCGTTCGGATACACCCGTTGCCACGCCGTGCCGACCGCAACACCCGGGTACAAATCGGCGTGCTCGGCCAGTTCGATGGCGACCGACTCCTTCACTCCGCGGGCCACTTCACGAGGCGAGAACTCGCCGCCTGCGTTGTCGTCGAGTCGCCGTTCGAGAAGGTAGTACGGGACTTCGAGCAGGGCGGACAGCCGACTGAGGGTGCGCACGCGGTCGGCCTTCTTCAGCTTCTTGCGGTCGATGCGGACCACGTTGAGCGGAAGGTTGTCGACGAGCACGCGACCATTGCGGTCGAGGATGCGCCCCCTGGTCGGTTCGATCGGCTCGGTGTCGAAGATGTTGCGGGCGGCCTGGCGTTTGGCGTCGGTCGACTCCACCGTCTGGAGGATACCGAGCCGTCCGGCGAGTGCGGCGATGAGCACCACCACGATGACGCCGATCACCCGCAGCCGCTGCTGGGTGTTCACCGGGCCGTCCGCTTCGGGTGCAGGACGGCGCGCGCGGCGATCACGAACACGGGCGCCAACACCACGTTCCACAGACACGCGAAGACGATGATCGTGAGGAAGCGAAGGGGCGGCGGATAGCGCGTCTCGGAGACGGCGAAGGAGAGCGTCGGATAGAGCAACAGCCCCATGACGGTGCAGCTGACCACCGCGGCGAAGGTGGTCGTGCGCTGGCGCTCCTGGTTGAGCTGGCCGCGCAACGTACCAAGGGCGAGGCCGATCACCCCGCACACGAGTATCCACAGCCCGAGGGGGCTCGACGACAGCAGGTCGGCAGCGAGACCGGCGGAGCACCCGAGCACCGCTCCCCCGCTGGGACCGAGCTGGAGCGCCCCGACGATGGTGAGCAGCAGGAACGGTTCTGGCCGGACGGCGAAGAGCGAGAACCGGCTGAACAGCATCACGTGGAGCACCAGCACGGTGACGCTGAGCAGCAGGACCCGCGCCGTCGGCACCCGCGTCTCGGCCCCGAACGTGATCACGGACCCACCCAGAGCAACACCGACACGTACACGCTGCGTTCGATGTCGACGGCTGGACGGACAGCGATCTTCTGATGGATCGTGCCGGGCCGGACCCGGGCGACCCGGCCCACCGGTATCCCCGGCGGGAACTTGCTGCCCTGGAGACCGCTGGTGACGACGACCTCGCCGATCGCCACCTTGGTCTCGAGGTCGATCAGGTCGAGGTCGAGCGCTCGACCGGTGGACACGCCGCGGGCGATGCCGGTGTCACCCGATCGGGAGAGCCGGGCCCCCACGGCCGAGGAGGCGTTCGACACGGGGCTCACCCGAGCCCGGTCAGGTCCCACGCCGACCACGACGCCGAGCAGACCGGCGCCGGTGACCACCGGATTGCCGATCCGAACGCCCTGCTTGGCGCCACGGTCGATCTCGATTGTCTCGTCGAAGTTGTTGATCGGTCCGTCGATGATGCGGCCGTCGACGGCCGGGATGCCGGTCAGCTCGCTGTAGTTGCCGAGAGTGAGGAGTTCCTCGCGTTCACGGAGCGCGTCTTCGTAGCGCAGTGAGGACGAGCGGGCGGCGTCGAGCTCGCGTCGCAGCCGGGCGTTCTCCTCCCGGAGCTTCTTGTCACCGCCGAAGCGGCCGAGTCCGACGCTGACGCCGGCGGTGACGTTGCGCCCGAGGTCGCGGACCGGGTCGAGTTCGGCGCGGACGCGGTCACGGGCCGACGTGAGGCTCGACGAAGCAGCCAGCACGGTGAGGCCGCTGAGCAGGATCAGCGCAAAGAGGAAGCGGGGCCGGGAAGACGACGTCACAGCCACCCCGCAATTGTATCGGCACGGGGATGAGCGCTCCGTGGGAGCGGCTCCGGCACGGTGCCCGCCGCGGAGGGTGGGCGGGTCAGGAAGACGCTCCTGGGCAGAAGCGTTGCGCTGCCTACGAGCGGCGGTCGGCGTCGAGGACGCCCTTGAGCATGTCGTAGTTCTCGAGGCACTGTCCGGTGCCGATGGCCACCGCGAACAGCGGGTTGCGGGCGACGAACACGGGCATGCCGGTTTCCGTCGACAGCCGGTGCTCGAGACCTTTGAGCATGGCGCCCCCTCCGGTGAGGAAGATGCCCTTCTCCATGATGTCGGCGGCGAGCTCCGGCGGGGTCTTGTCGAGGGTGTACTTCACGGCATCACAGATCGCCGTGACCGGCTCCTCGATCGCGCCGCGGATGTCCTGGGTGGTGGTGATGACCGTCTTGGGCAGTCCGGTCCGCAGATCACGGCCGCGGATCTCGGCCCGCAGTTCCTCGTCGAGCGTCCACGCCGAGCCGAGGGCAATCTTCACCTCTTCGGCGGTTCGCTCACCGAGGGCGAGGTCGTACTCCTTGCGGGCATAGGCGATGATCGCTTCGTCCAGTTCGTCGCCACCGATGCGGATCGATTGGCTGGTCACGATGCCGCCGAGGGAGATGACGGCGACTTCCGTGGTGCCACCGCCGATGTCGACGACCATGTTGCCGGTCGGTTCATGGACGGGCAGCCCCGCCCCGATGGCCGCGGCCATGGGTTCTTCGATGGTGTGGACCTGACCGGCGCCCGCGAAACTGGCAGCGTCTTCCACGGCTCGCTTTTCGACGCCGGTGATACCGGACGGGATGCAGATGATCATGCGCGGCTTGGCGAAGCGACGCTGATGGACGCGGTGGATGAAATAGCGCAGCATCTGCTCGCACACTTCGAAGTCGGCGATGACACCGTCCTTCAGAGGACGGATCGCCTGGATGTGGGCGGGTGTGCGCCCGAGCATGCGCTTCGCTTCGAGACCAACGGCGACGGGGCGTCCGGTCCGGACGTTGATGGCGACGACGGATGGCTCGTTGAGGACGATGCCGCGTCCGCGTTCGTAGACGAGGGTGTTGGCGGTTCCCAGGTCAACGGCGAGGTCTCGCCCCATCAGAGAAGACATGCTCGCTCCTTTTCGTCGATCCACGCCGGGCTCCCCCACCTGCAATGGGACGAGTGCCCAGATGAACAGCCCAAGGCTACGCCCTTTGGCCGGAGTTGTCTCCCGCCCGGCGCGGCGTGGACCGGGATGCGCCTCGGGGCGAAAACCGAAGGGCGCGCCCTCGGCGGGTGATGCTCACGCGTTCGGGAAGAACAGACCGATCTCGCGGGCGGCGGACTCGGCGGAGTCGGAGCCGTGGATGAGGTTCTCGGTGAACAGGATGCCGAGGTCGCCACGGATCGTGCCGGGGGCCGATTCCTTGGGGTTGGTCGCGCCCATCATCGTGCGCACGACCTTCCAGGTATCGCCGGGGCCTTCGACGACGGCGAGCAAGGCCGGGCCACGGGTGATGAAGGACACGAGGTCGGCGAAGAACGGTTTGCCGTCATGTTCGGCGTAGTGCTGGCGGGCGGTGGCGTCCTCGATGGTGCGCATTTCGACGGCGACGAGCTTGAGGTTGCGCCGCTCGAAGCGGGCGAGGATCTCGCCGACGAGACCCCGTTCGACGGCGTCGGGCTTGCAGATGATGAACGTTCTATCCATGGAGCCGAAAATTCTACGGGCACCCATGACCCTCCCGAACCACCGTGGGTCGGCTGGCTGTCTTGGGCCGGGAAACCTCCACGTTCTCGAAGCCAGCTGGCCCGTGCGAGCCAGCCGGCCCACGAGTGTTCGTCAGTAGCGGGCGCAGCCGGCGACCGGTGAGGTGGCCTGGAAGCCGACGCGCAGGGCCCGGACCCGGTCGAAGATCGTCGCCGACCCACCGGTACGGATGACGGTGATGAGTGCCTCGTCGACGTCGCCCGGCGACAGGCTGATCGGGTCCTCCGCGGTGCCGCTCTCACCCCGTTGGGCGGCGCCGAGCCAGGTGCCGGCGAAGCAGGTCGCCCGAAGCTCGGCCTTGACAGAACTGTCACGCGTGGGCTCCCCGAGGAGCTGCTGCACGCGGGTCGTCCAGCCGAGCACGAGGATCATCGACACGCCGACGTCACCGACCTTGGTCAACGCATCGTTCAGCGCGTTCTCGCTCACCCGGATGAGGGGCTGCCCGGACCCGCCGTCCGGACAGACGGCGACGCGCTGCTCGAGGACGGCCGAGGAGGTCGGACACTCCCGGCTGAGTGCCGCGACGGTGGCCCGGTCGGTGCGCTGCACCGCGGTGATCGGCACGAATCCCAGCACGGACGCGAAGTGGCGGTTGGCCGACGCGATGGTGAGGCGGACGGCTTCGTCGAGGGAGACGTCTCCCCCGCTGGCGGCGTCGGAGGCAGCCTGGAACGAGGTTGCCGTGACCGGTGGCGGGTTGGTGCGGAACGTGGCGCAGCGGGCGGTGCCTTCGTCGTAGCCGATCTGGACGGCGCCGGTGCGGTCGAAGCCGTTCCCGTGGGCCCCAGCTTCCTGAGCGCCGATGCCGGGCCGGTCGCGGAAGGCGAGGGTGGCGCTCAGCGCGTCCTCGATCACGCCGCTGTCGAGCTTGACGAACTTCGACTTCCCGTCGGCCACGTGGCGCAGCCACGAGCCGGCGAAGCAGTCGGCCTGGAGCTCGGCGTAGACCGACGGGAGTCGGGTCTTGGTGCGGGCCTGCACCGCGTGGCCGAGTTCATGGGCGAGGACCATGCCGAGGGATATGTCGCCGAATCCCTCGTAGAGATCGGGGAACAGCTGCTCATTGTCGAACGCGATGTAGTCGGCGACACGGCAGTAGAACGCGTTGCCAGCGATGTCGGCGTAGCGCATCGGCGTGCCACAGTCGGGCGGGTTTTTCACGCTGTCGTAGGCGAAGTAGCCCCGCATCGGGCGGTACGGGATCTTGTAGTTTTTGGGGAGCTCGACCGCCCAGAACGCGTCGAGGTCAGCAGCGAACTTGGTCAGCGTCAGCCCGTACTCTCCGGGCGGGGCGACGAACGGGGTACGAGTCGAGGATTTCGCCTTGGCTCTCGTCGCGGCCGCCGCCGATGCACCGGTACCCGGCAGTACGGCGCTGGTGGCCGCAACGACAACCGCGAGGGTAGTGAGAAATGCCCCGACGTTTCGCCGAGAGCGCTGGTGGAACATGCCCTCCAGTCTTCCCGATCGACATGAAGGGCCGGTGAATGGGGTGTTCGCAGTTCATTCAGGCGAACGAACGATCTGGCCTGACTGAGCCCCTCCTGCAGACTGCGCCCCTCCCTCGCCGCACATCACCCCTCCCTCGCCGCACATCGACCGATTTCCTGGCAAACTCGGCCCAAACCTGCCGATGTGCGGCACCACGGGTCCGATGTGCGGCACAGACGCGATGTGCGGCGCAGACCGGGCGATGTGCGGCGCAGGGCGCGGGGCCGGCAAGCCGGGGCAAGTCGGCCGGAGCGAGCGAGCCGACCGGCCAAGGTGGGTCAGCGCTGGAGGCGGGCGCGGGCGTCGGCGACGAGGTAGAGCGAGCCGGTGATGGCGATGAGGGAGTGGTCGTCGGCGGCGTCTTCGGCAAGCTCGATGGCGCGGGCAACCGAGGGGGCGGTGACGGCGTCGACGCCGAGGTCGCGCGCCGCGGCGGTGATGAGTTCGGGGTCGAGGGCGCGCAGCGTGGGCGGGGCGACCGCGACGATCAGTGCGATCTCACCCGAGGCCATAAGCGCGCTGATGATCTCCGACGGGTCGCGTCCCTTGAGGAGTCCGAGTACGATGATGTGGCGTTTGTTGGCGGCGAACGTCTCGGCGAGAGCGGCGCCCATGACCCGGGCACCGGCTTCGTTGTGGGCTCCGTCGAGGACGATGAGCGGGTCCCGCTTGAGTACTTCCATGCGTCCCGGGTTGGTGACGTTGGCGAAGCCTTCGGCAACGGTGTCGGGGCTGAGCTCGTCACCGAGGAATGCCTCCACCGCCGCGAGCGCAATGGCCGCGTTGTCCCCCTGGTGTGAGCCGTGCAGCGGTAGGAACACCTGCGGGTACGACGCCCGCGGGGTTCGCAGCGTAAGCAGGCGGCCGCCGATGGCGAGCCGGTTGGAGTCGCAGGCGAAGTCGATGCCGGCGAGGGCGACCGATGAGGCGCCCACCTCCGCGGCGCGGGCCTCGAAGATGGCGACGAGATCGGGGTTGGTTTCGCCGATGACCACCGCGGCCCCGGGCTTGATGATGCCGGACTTCTCGCGGGCGATGTCGGCGGTGGTCGGCCCGAACCATTCGACGTGATCGAGGGCAACGTTGGTGACGACGGCGACGGCACCGTCGGCCACGTTGGTGGCGTCGAAGCGTCCACCGGCGCCGACCTCGACGACGGAGGCGTCGACGGCGATGTCGTTGAACCACCGGAACGCCACGGCGATCATGATCTCGAACCAGCTCGCTCGTTCTCCCCCGCGCTCGACGGCGGCCTGCTCTGCGAGGGCCACAGCGGTGAGTTGGTCGGCGAGCGCGGCGTTGCCGATCGGCTCGCCGAGAGCGACGATGCGCTCGTGGAAGGACGCGAGGTGGGGGCTGGTGGTGACACCGACGGATTGACCGGCCGCCGTCAGCAGCGACGCCACCATGCGGGCGACGGAGCCCTTGCCGTTGGTACCGGTGATATGGACGATGTCGAGGTCGACCTGCGGGTCGCCGAGGTACGCCAGCAGGTCGCGCATGCGGCCGAGGTTGGGCGGGTCGAGCCGACGTCCGGCCACGGTCGGCGACGACGAGGGCGCCGACCAGACCGGGATGCCGGCGCGGTCGACCACCACACCGGTCTCGGAGTTGATGTGGCTGTCGAGCCAGGCGAGCGCGTCGTCGTAGTTCACGAGGCGTGGATCATGCGTCGTAGTTCACGCGGCGTGGATCATGCGGCATGGATCGCGAGGCGTAAATCATGAGGGTGGCGGGAGAGTTCACACGGCCGGTGGCAACGCGATGGGGCGCGCTGCTCGGCCCGAATCAGCTGGCGGCGCGGCGGGGCCGGTCGGTGCGCTCGGGAACGATCTCCGAGCGGGGCACGAGGGTCGGGTTGACCTTTTCGAGCACGGTCTCGCGGGTGATGACGCAGCGGCCGATGTCGGTGCGGCTGGGCAGGTCGTACATCACGTCGAGGAGCACTTCTTCGAGGATGGCGCGCAGGCCGCGGGCGCCGGTCTGGCGCATGAGGGCCTGGTCGGCGATCGCCTCGAGGGCGTCGTCGGAGAACTGGAGGTCGACACCGTCGTATTCGAAGAACTTCTTGTACTGCTTCACGAGGGAGTTCTTCGGCTCGGCGAGGATGCGGATCATCGTCTCGCGGTCGAGGTTGCCGACGGCGCCGATCACTGGCAGGCGGCCGACGAACTCGGGGATCAAGCCGAACTTGGTGAGGTCCTCGGGCTGGCAGTACTGGAAGAACGAACCGGTCGGGGTCTCCGTGCGGGAACGGACGCGGGCGGTGAAGCCCATGCCCTTCTGGCCCATGCGGTCCTCGATGATCTTCTCGAGGCCAGAGAACGCGCCGCCGCAGATGAACAGCACGTTGGCGGTGTCGATCTGGATGAATTCCTGGTGGGGGTGCTTACGCCCGCCCTGGGGTGGCACGGAGGCAACGGTGCCTTCGAGGATCTTGAGCAGGGCCTGCTGGACGCCTTCGCCGGACACGTCGCGGGTGATCGACGGGTTCTCGCTCTTGCGGGCGATCTTGTCGATCTCGTCGATGTAAATGATGCCGGTCTCGGCCTTCTTCACGTCGAAGTCGGCGGCTTGGATGAGCTTGAGGAGGATGTTCTCGACGTCTTCACCGACATAGCCGGCTTCGGTCAGCGCAGTCGCGTCGGCGATGGCGAAGGGGACGTTGAGCATGCGGGCGAGCGTCGACGCGAGGAGCGTCTTGCCGCAGCCGGTGGGGCCGAGGAGCAGCACGTTGCTCTTGGCCAGTTCCACTTCGGGGTTCGAGGCGCCGGTGGTGCCCTGGGCCTGCACGCGCTTGTAGTGGTTGTAGACGGCGACCGCGAGCTGCTTCTTGGCGGAGTCCTGGCCGATGACGTATTCGTCGAGGAAGGCGTGGATCTGACGAGGACGTGGCAGCTC
>JANOJN010000080.1:0-1604 GCA_031418775.1 Acidimicrobiia bacterium | reverse complement strand
CAGCGAGAGCGGCTTCGTCTTGGGCAGACCGGCGTACGACCGGGCGATCCTGACGATGTCCGCGGGGGCCACGGTACGCGAGATCACATCGAGCGAAGTCACGTTGCGGACCCTGGCCCGGATCGACGAAACGGCCGGCTCAACGACGAGCTCACCGCCGGGTACCTGCGTGAAGGTCGACAGGCGGCCGAAGCTGACGAGCCGGACGGCGTCGTAGCCGAGCGTGCCGTCGAGGGTCGGCGTGTCCTTGCTGACCGTGATCTCATACGACCCGCCGGGCTCGAACGTGGCCCAGTTCATCTGCAGCACGTCGCTGCTCGAAAGGTCGTCCGACGCGTCCGCCGGCGTCACGTACGTCGAGACCGCGTTGGTCTCTGTATTACGTACACGTATCATTTTGTCCAGCGCCCGGCCGAAGGGACTCACACCGAGGATGTCGAGGGGTTTGAGCGACTCGGGATCGCAACCCTTCCGGCAGCCACGCGTCACGAGGAACGGCGTGCGCAGGGTCGCCGGTCCCGCGACCTTTCGAGGGAGCGCGGCGAGGGGTCCGGCATCCGACACGATCCCGCTCCCGAACACCGCCCACATGCGGGCATCCGCCGGCGGATTCTTCTCGAGCGAGACCACCGTGCAGACCCCGGACTGCGGGTCATCGACGTTGCAACGCTCGTCGCGCACGAACGACACCGGCGACGTGATCGTGGCGCGAGCGGCGGTGGCTGCCAGGCGGTCCTCGAACGCCTGCGTGCCGGACGGGTCCTTGGCCCGCATAACCGCAAGTTCGTCGACGGTCGGACGGTACCGATCCATGCTCACCTTGACGGGCCGGAACTCCAACGTGGTGTTCGCGGCCAGCACCTCGCCGCGGACGTTCGGGAAGCACGTCAGCCTCAGCGTGCGGAATCCGTCGTCGGCCGTCTGAACACCTTCCGAGCTGGCGAAAGAACACTGCGGACGCGGCGTCTCGAAGGTGGTCGTCGATGGCGCCATGAGCTTCGAGCCATCGAGCGCCTTGAGTCCGTTCACGGTGACGGTGAACGAGGTGGCCAGAGGAAGCACCACCTCCGGCTCGAAGAGCAGGGTACGGGTGGATACCCAGCGGAACCTCCCGTCCACCCGCGGGGTGATCGTGACGAACGGCGAGGGATCGAGCTGTGCGTCGATGTCGCCCAGAGCAGCCACCGGCCGGTCGAACAGCCAGCGCAGAACCGTCCGATCCGCCGTGCGAAGGCGGCCGGTCGGAGTCGCCAGCACCACCTTCAGCGAGGCGTCGGCCTTCGGGATCTGCAGCTTCGCGTACGACCCCCCGATCGTTCCGGCCGCGGACGAGCCGGTGGAGCTCGCTGCATGGGCGACTGGCGGAAGAGCGCCGGCCGCGAGGATCACGGCGAGCGCCGCCAGCGAGGCCGAGGCCCCGCGACGGTTCCCCCGGGTGTCACCTGACCGACGAGCTGCGCTGGGGGTCTGGTCACTGCGATGCTGCGTCATAGCCGTCCTTGTCGTGGCCCGTTCGTTGACAGGACCTGATCCCACGTTCACTCGTGGTTTCCGGGTCCCATGCACCCACGGGGTGTGTTCTAGCCGTTCAGCCAGCTCGGTTG
>JANOJN010000079.1:0-87874 GCA_031418775.1 Acidimicrobiia bacterium | reverse complement strand
GGTCGATGTAGACGGACTCGGTGGGATGGAAGAGGTCGCTCATCAGATCGAAGTCGTACCCGGCGACCGGGTCATGGGTGAGGTCGTGAATGTCGGCGTGGCTGAGGCCGCTCGGCGCTTCGACGAGGGTCTGCGCTGCGTTGGCGTGTGCAGCCCGTCGTTGCGCAACCCACGCCGACGCTGCCTCCGACAATGGAGCGGGGGCGACCGACGCGTCGGTGGTCCATTCGACGCGGGGCCACGGCGGAAGCGGCGGTGGAGGCTCCGTCGGCATACCGGGCAGGTTGGCCATCTCGGGCGGAGGAGGCTGGCGGAACGCCGCCGTGTCGTATACGTCGCACGCCCACGTGATCCAGCCGTCGCGGTACCGGCGGACGCTGACACCTCGCGAGAGCGGGATCTTGGTTTCGCCGAGGTTCATGATCATCTGCCATTCGTCGAGCGTCGTGCCGCCCTCGCCGTCATCGAAGGAGACGGATTCCGCCGTCGGCGCGAAGTCGATGAACTCGATGTCGGCCATCGCTGGAACGAGCCAGCCCCGTATTGCGTGCTGCCCCCTGTACGCACCGAAGATCGCGTCGTAATAGATCGAACCCTCGGGCGCCATGAAGTCGGCCATGAGAGTGATCCCGAGTCGACCGAGGTCAGGATGGGCAAACGCCGCCATCATCTCGTCCGCGTCGAGGCCACTCGGTTCGGTGACGAGACGACCGAGGTCCATGGCCTTTCCGTCCATCTCGGCGATGTAGGTCTTGATGAACTCGTCGGTGGCGGCTCCCATGCACCACACCGTACCGGCCGGGGAAATCGCAACTCCATTCCGCTCCTGTTCGGCGAACCCGTCGGTGACGGGGCAAGATCGACGCAATGAGCGAACGACCTTCCGATGCCTCCGACGTCGCGGCGACGCGCCTCGACTATCTCGTCGATGCCTACGTCCGGTCGTTCGACGCCACCGTGGTGGCTGTCGATGACGGTGACGTTGACGCTGAATCTCCGTCGGGCCCGATCCGGCGCATCGCGCTCGACCGGACGCACTTCTACCCGACCGGTGGCGGGCAGCCCCACGACGTGGGATCCCTGGCGGGACTCGCGGTCACCGATGTCCGCAAGGAAGGCTCGCTCGTGTGGCACACCGTGGGGGAGGGGACGCTTCCCTCTGTCGGCGACGTCGTGCAGGCCGAGCTCGACTGGGATCGTCGGCACCGGCTGATGCGAACGCACACGGCGATGCACGTCTTGTGCGGCGTGATCTGGCAGCGCTGGGGCGTGGCGGTCACCGGCGGCAATATGGAACCACTCAG
The DNA here is from genome assembly GCA_031418775.1 of Acidimicrobiia bacterium. GTDB lineage: Bacteria > Actinomycetota > Acidimicrobiia > Acidimicrobiales > JANYDT01 > JANLQX01. Next base: position 86,570 of record JANOJN010000079.1, on the reverse strand, counting down.
CGCGCGTATGGATTTCGAGTTCGATCCTCTTCCCGAGGGCTTCGCGGACGAGATCGAACGACTCGTCGCCGAAGAAATCGCCGCCGACCGTCGCATCGAGGTCAGTGTGCTTCCCACGGCGGCGGCCAGCGCCGACCCGGACCTGATCCGGACCAAGGTGAACATGATCCCCAGCCACGTCAGCGAGATACGGCTCGTCGACATCGTGGGGCTCGACAAGCAGGCCGATGGCGGTACCCACGTTGCGTCGACCAGAGAAATCGGCGGCTTTCGCGTCGTGAAGACGGAGTCCAAAGGCAAGGGCAACAAACGGCTGCGGATCGAGGTCTTCGACGCTCGACGTGATCGTGAGGCCGAGCCCTGGCGCGAGGCGGTCGCTGACTCCGATTCGGGACCGGGTCAGCGTTTCGCGGAGCCGGCGAGCGGACGCTCGATCTCGAGCGGGTGAAGGGCCCTCGCCACGGCGTCCTCGTGGCTCACCACACCCTGGGCAACGAGCCGGTTGAGGCTCATCTCCAACGTCAGCATGCCTTCCCCCTGGCTCGTGGTGATGACATTGCGGATCTGGCGGGTCTTTCCCTCGCGGATCAGGTTGCGGACGGCGTGCGTGGCGAGCAGCACCTCGTAGGCGGCAACGAGTCCTCCGGCGGCGGCCGGAAGAAGACGCTGGGCGATGACACCAGTCAGAGCGCCGGCCAACTGCATGCGGATCTGTGATTGCCGTTCGGACGCGAACACGTCGACGATGCGATCGAGCGCCTGCGCGGTGTCGTTCGTGTGGAGCGTCGAGAAGACTAGGTGGCCGGTTTCCGCGAGAGTCAGTGCTGCGGCGATCGAGTCGGTGTCGCGCATCTCACCGAGGAGGATCACGTCGGGGTCTTCGCGGAGGGCCGAGCGAAGCGAGCGTTCCCATGACAGTGTGTCGGAGCCGACCTCGCGCTGGCTGACGATGGAGCTCTTGTGATGGTGCACGTATTCGATCGGGTCCTCGATCGTGAGGATGTGGCACGCCCGGTTCACGTTGATCCAGTCGATGAGCGCAGCCATCGAGGTGGACTTCCCCGAGCCGGTCGGACCGGTGAAGAGCACGAGCCCCTGGGGGAGTGACGCCAGCGCTCGGACGGACTCGGGCAAGCCCAGAGTGTCGAAGTCGGGTATCACTTCAGGGATGACGCGAAGGGCGAGCGAAAGCTCGCCCCGCTGGTAGAACGCGTTGCCGCGCAGCCTCGCCTTGTCCTCCCACGCGAGAGCGAAGTCGAGCTCACGGTCGCGCTCCAGCGTCGTCCACTGCTCGGCGTCGAGGTGACCGTGGAGCGCCGTGGCGATCTCGGACCCGCTGACATATGGCTCGGCGGCCAGACGCTCGAGACGACCACCGCTCCGAACGAGCGGCGGAGAGCCGGCAACCAGGTGGAGATCGGTGCCGTGGCTCTCCCACAGCATCCCGATCCATCGCGTGAGCGCGCCTCCGACAGTGATCATCGCCAGACCGATCGGCGCCCCCGACCGATACCTGAGCCGTGTGTGCGTTGGGGGAAAGGTTGCCCCGGGTAATGGGGGCGGAACACCTCCCAAAGCCGCTAGGAGGTGGATAGCCCCCGTGAGCGTGGTCGTGGGTCGCTAGCGTCTCCCGTGTGCGGACGTTCGTCATCGGATGGATCACCACACTCGGTCTTTGCATCGGCTCCTTCTTGACGGTGGTCACGTCCAGGGTGCCCGTCGGCGGTTCCATCCTCTCGCCACCGTCGACCTGCCCTGGGTGTGGTGCGCTCATCCGCTGGTTCGACAACATCCCGGTGCTGTCGTGCATCGCTCTGCGCGGACGCTGTCGTCACTGCCGCATGACGATCCCGATTCGGTATCCCGCCCTCGAACTTGGCGTTGGCGTGGTGTTCGGGCTCATCGCTGGTCTTGCGCGACCGACGGTCGTGCCGGTTCTGCTGGTGACCTCGGCAGGAGTCATCGCGACCGCCTCCTCCTGGCTGATGCACGGACGCTTCTCCGGCCGGGTTGCCCTGCCGAGTGCAGTGCTCGCGGTGTTCATGGCCCTCGGCACGGTCGTCATCGAGCTCACCTGAGTCCGGGACCGGCCGGAGGAAGTCTCGTTGCGGATTCCCGTCGGCGAGACGACCATGGGGCTATTATAGTCACTGTGACGAAAATAGCAGTTGGCCAAGGGGAGCGGGAGATCGTTCCCTGTAGATGGTGTCGGCTGCCGGTGACGCCGACGGAGGGTCGCGGGCGGCCCAGGCGGTTCTGCAAGCGCAGCTGTCGCCAGCGCGACTTCGAGGCCCGCCAGCGATCAAGCCGCCACGGCGTGGACGAGCACGAACTGATCGTGGCGCGACGTGACGTGGACCGTCTGCACGACGAGATCTTCGTGCTGGCGTGCGCAGTGGTCGATGCCGAGGCCGATCTGCGAGAGGCGGAGTCGGTCGCCGACCTCCGGCTGATCGTCACATCGCTGCTGGCAGCAGCACGGGACGTCTCCGCCCTGTCCGACCACTCTCCCATGCCTCGCCGAGAATCATAGTTATGTCAACTTATCTAGAACCATCCGGTACTTCAGACAGGCCAGCAGATCGGCTCCACATCAGGAGTCGAGACCGAGTGCTGCGCGCTCCTCCGGGCTGAGCTTGGATAAGACGGCGTCCCGTGCTTGTTCGGCCGCCGTCATTTCGTTCGCTTCTGGTGGCATCGAGAAGGCGAACGGCGGCGAGCGACAGAGCACGCAGCGCGATGTCAAGACCCATCGTCAGTTCTCGAGCCGAAAAGTCCGGGGCACCTTCCCGCCTCGACAGATCGATGATGGCGTCGCCTCGAGCCCTATCGAGCGGACAACGGAGGGCAGCGCATCGAATGAACTCGGGTAGGACAGACGGAGCATGCGGGTGGAGCGCAGCAGGGTTGCCGTCGAGGTGAAGAAGTTTCGAGAATCGACCAAACCGGTATGGGTGAGGAGCCAGTGTTCCGCCAATTGTTTGATTGCTTCGCCGTTGCTCACTTCCTCGACAGAGATGCTCCCGTCATCATCCTGACGTCTATCGAGGAAAAACATACAGAGCAAGCGGTGGCGATCAACGGTCGATGGAACGTTCCAGCGGCGCTTGGCATCGTAGGTGGAAATGATTTGGCCGTCGCGGTCGGCGGCGTTCAACGCTCGAGCAGAATCTGGACGAAGGCGAGTGGATACCACCGTGGGGATGACCACGACGTCTGGTCCTTCGAAATCGAGTAGCAAGAGGTCGTCGGCCACCCAGCTCGCGCCGTTGGCCACCATTGCACCGGACAGCGTTGACTTCCCCATTCCGGACTCGCCGAGAAAGGCGACCACGCCGCCATCCACCGCCACCGCTGTCGCGTGGAGGGAGGGTCGCCCGATGGCGGCAAACCACCGAGGCAGCGCAAGATCGACCACCACGTGACGAAGGGCGCTTTCCGTCGCCCCGGGGAAGTGCTCGACCACGATCTCTGAGCGAGCGACGCTTAGGAGAATCCTTGCCACCGGTGGAAGGTCCATAGCCAGCACACCGTCCGGCAACAGCTCGCAACGCCCGAGTGTCGGGCAGTCGTGTCGCTCCATAATCGGGCGCAGTCGAATCGTCACTTCCGGCGAGTCGACCTGTCCGGCTGCACTGAGTCCGGGAAGTTCCACCTCGCTCGACAACGTGATGCCAGCGAAACGATAGGCAAAACGTGTTTCGGTGATCATTGAGGAACCTCCGCCATGCTCGGCGACTTCGCCCGCAGCGGTGGTCGGCCTTGCTCGTTCGGGCGGGCGTCTCTCATCTCGCCGCCAACTTCTTGGGCGATGGCTTCGTCCTTGAAACAAAACACTGTGCTCTGGGTATTCACGGGGCCTCCGTCAGGCTCGGTCGTTTGCCCAACGCCGATCCTGGCAGAGGTTGACGAGAACTACAACCCTGAGTGGTCGTTCTTCCTAGACAACCACGCTTCGTGTGTGAAAGGGTGATCACGTGACTTCGCCTCCGGCTCGACGCCGACCTCTGCCGAAGGTCGATTCTGCGCTTCTACCGTGGACACGGCATGAAGGGACGACGTGTCTTCCGGCCGCTTGTCCGGTCGTTCCTTTCGGACCCACCTCGATCGCGTCATGACCGCGATCGGCGGGATATTCATATGAATGCTCGAGGGGGTGAACACATGAACACAAATCACACTGACGATGAGTACGCGACCCCTCAGGTCGTCGTCCTCGGCTCGCTGGCAACCCTCACTGAGGGGACAACGTACGGACAGGTTTCCACCGATTGGGTGAACGTCGGCCAGGACTAGATCCGAGCGCCGTTCGGCTTGGGGGCGGGATCTCGATCTCGCCCTCAGACTGTGCACCATGACACCGAAACACCTGCTCGCGCCGCTTATCGTTTGGAGAGAAGAACGAAGAAGAATGCTTTACGTAGTTGAAGTTATTTCTCGAATCGCCGACGTTGCTGTACAGGCCTTTTTGAAAGCGTTCATTCGTCCCGGCGGAGAACTTTTCGTCCTCGTCCTTGCCCCTCAGGCCGCCATTCTCGTTGCGGTCCGGTACGCGCAGCGTCGAACGGGAGCGGTAGTCTGGCCCCGACTCTTTCCGAGGTCAGCGCTAACCCGGCGCAGCAACGGCATCGACATCTCGTTGTCGATCTTCGAGTACGGAGCTCCGCTGGTTGCAGGCATCTTGTTGTTTGCACCGGTCGCACGAGCCGTCCGCCGGGTCCTCCCGGAGCCCGCCATTGGTGCGGACGTCTTCGACTCGAATCAGGTTTTGGCGACTGCCTTCGCGACCTTGGCAACGCTAGCGGCCGTGGACTTTGGCTCGTTCTTGAGCCATTGGCTCCTCCATCGTGTCCCAGTGCTCTGGGCATTTCATGCAGTTCACCACTCCGCTCCGGAGATGACACCGTTCACCGCGACGCGCGTGCATCCCGTCGAGACGGTTCTCAATCGTGTCTTTTCGACTGCTTTTGCCGGCGTCGTCTTGGGCGTCTGGACAGCGATGGTGCAGCCCGTGCTGAGCGTCCAAACCATTCTGGGGACGCATGCCGCTTTCCTTCTTTTTCAGTTTTCCTTCGCGGCGGTCCGCCACTCATCGATTCCGATTTCCTTTGGTCCGCTCGAACACATTTTCGTGTCGCCGCGCATGCACCAACTTCACCATTCGAACAATCCGGCACACTACGATCGGAATTTCGGCACCATGCTTTCGATATGGGACGCAATGTTCGGGCGGCGACTGCGGACGTTTCCACCAGACGGAGTGCGTTTCGGCGTCGCTGGGGTGAACGGCGACTCCTTCCACGAAACGATCCTTTCGCCCTTTACGGTCGCGGCAAAATCCGCTGGTGCGCTGGTCTCGTCGGGGCGGCCACGAAGCTTCTCCAAAGCCTCCACCGACGGTCTCTGTACCGGGCAGCAGGTCGTCACAAGCGCGACCGCCGAATCGCTTGCGGTCTACGAGCTGGTTTCGGCGAGTCCGGGAGATGACCGCCGCTGACGGTCCCCAAAAGGTGTCGAGCGTGATGTCAGTGGTCGACGCCAACCACGAACCCTTCTTGATCACGTAGGACTTCTGCGACGAGAGCTCAAACGTGACGAGGTCGCCCGGAAGGCGGGGGGCGACATCGACCCAGCCTCCTTCATAGGGAGCGTTGTAGGAAGTCAGGAAGAATGACTCTCCGCCGAGCGCAGCTCGCTTCAGCGACTTGTAACGTCGGCGATCCAGACCGGCTGGCACGGCGGAGGCAAACCTGCTCACCTGGGAGGTCGACCACTTCTCGTCACGAGGACACCATGCCCCACGACCACCCGAGCGCCGACGTCGTCGAATACACCGACCCGATCTGCTCCTGGGCCTGGGGTACCGAGCCGAAGCTCCGACTCCTGCAGTGGCGCTATGGCAGGCACCTCCGTTGGCGCGTCGTCCTCGGCGGGCTCGTGCACGATGCCTCCGGGGGACGCGACGACTGGGATCCGATCCGGGCAGCCGAACCGATGCAGAAGTATTGGCGGCGCAGTTCGGCCTACACCGGCCAGCCTTACCCGATGCCCATGCACCGTATGGCCCGATCGACCGACCCGGCGGGGTTGGCCGTAAAGGCCGCAGAACGGCAGGGCCCGGCGGTAAGCACGGCCGTGCTTCGCCGGTTCCGGGAGTCCACGTTCGTGTTCGGGGTGACCCCCTCCGCCCCCGAGGAGTTCGCGGCATCGGCGAAGGGCGTCGTTGGACTCGACGTCGATCGCTGGCTGGACGATCTCTCGGGCGTTGAAGCCGCCTCGACATATCGGTCCGATTGGGAGGAGACGCGTCGGCCGAATGATCACGTACGCCACCTCGTCGGCGACGACCTCGGTATCGGGTCGATGAAGCAGACCGACGGCCACGATCGCTACGCATTTCCGACGTTGGTGTTTCGAGGTCCTGGTGGCGAGGTCACCGTGCCCGGTTGGATGCCCTACCAGGCGTACGTCGACGCACTCGAGTCGACAAGCCCGGGCCTCACCGCCGACCCTGTTCCCGGACCGACCGTGCCGCAGGCGTTCGACCGTTGGGGTGTCCTGACGGAGAAGGAATTGGCGGAGATCTGTGGGCCCGAGGCGGTCGGGAACCTGCCGATGGATACGGTCGCACACTTCTGGGGCGCAGGCGTGGTGTTCTTCTCCGAACAGGAGGCGGTGGCGCGGGACCTACCCCGGGTGTCCCCGGAGGAGGCCAGGTGTCTGGCCGACCTAGCGCAGTCGATGGAGTTGGCCTATTCGCTCGTGGCGCGGATTCCGGCAGACGCGTGGGGTCGTTCCACCCCCTGCTCGGAGTGGAACCTTCGTGGGCTCATCAATCACATGGTCGGAAGCGCGCGTATGGTCTCCTACGGAGTGCGTGGCGACCACATCGGGCCCGAGTTCTACCGCAATCACCTGGGTGCCGACCCCGTGGCGTCGTACCGTGACGCGATCGACGAGGTCATTTCGCTGTACCGTGCCGATCCGACGGTCCTCGGTCGACCGCTCCCCCTCTCTTGGGGGACGATGTCCGGCGCAGCCCTGGCCGAGATGTTCGCCGCGGACCATCTCGTCCACGCGTGGGATGTCGCTCGAAGCCTCGGTCTTCCCACCGATTTCGATCACGGGTTGGTGGCGCGGCTCCGCTCGTTCGGCGACGGCTACGCCGACCAGCATCGCGTTCCAGGAATGTTCGATCCCCCGGTACCCGCGTCCGCCGATGCGACGCCGATGGATCGCTTCGCTGCGTTCATCGGAAGACGCTGAGCCCCAAGGTCGGCGATCGTGTAAGAGGCGCTGGTCAGCGGCAACCTGGTCGGGATCAACGTGGTCAGGGGCAACCTGGTCGGGATCGACGTGGTCGGGGGCAACCTGGTCCTAGTCCGAGCCACGCCGTCTGCCAGCAGTCCGTCAGCGGGAGACCCACTCGTCGAGCAATGCATGCATGTGACGGGGTTTCGTCTCCTGGTAGTCGGCGAACGTGACACCCGGTTTGGTCATGCTCTCGAGGCCGGCCTGCACCTTGGGGAGGTTGTAGACGTCCTGATTGAAGACCCGACCGAGCATCCCCAGCTCCGACGCGACCGTCCAGTCGTCATCGTCGGAGAGCCAGTGGATCGGCGCTGCCGGAGGCCGCTCATCGCCGGGAAACGGTGACAGGTACATGCACTCCATGATCGAGCGACGATGGTCGTTGCCGTACGGGCGGAACCGGTAGGTGATGCGGTTGTAGGCACCCCACGGATGGAAGTTCGGAAACACGGTGTAGTAGATGCTCTCCGTCAGCTCACCGTCGCAGAGCTCGTCGGCCCTGTCGCCGATGGCCGGACGCAGAGCCCTCCTCGCCGCCTCCGCCGCCATGTGCCTCGCCGTCTCGCCGATCGGCACGACGCCACGCGGCTCCTCGTCGAGGTTGCGATCGGTCATGGCGTCGAAGATCTCCTGCTCGCTCGGCACCCATCCGATGTGCGGACTCGGCGTGCCGTTGGGCGTGATCGCCCGACAGAAATTCCCGAACACGTCGTACTGGGTGTTCGCGTCGCCGAGGCTGGGTAACAGCTGCGGATGGGTGGCGACCACGTGGAACGCCTCCATGAATGCCTCCTGGGCCACCTTCCAGTTGCAGTTGAGCACCTTGGCGACGTGCGCCTCCCTGTAGCGATCCTCCAACGGCCAGCGCGCGAAGTGGGCAGGCAGGTCACCGAGGAAGGACTCGAGCGGCTCGCACTCCGGATCCATGTTGATGAACACGAAGCCGCCCCAGAAACCGACTTTCACCTCGGGAAGGGACCACTCCCCCTCCACCAGACGCGGAAAGTCCCACTGGCACGGAACCTGCTTGAGGTGGCCGTTCAGCTCCCACGCGAACCCGTGAAAGGCGCAGCGAATCTCGGTTGAGCGCCCCGGGCTTTCCTTGAGCAGTCGTCCGCGGTGCGGACAGACGTTCATGAACGCCTTGATCTCGGCTTCGGTCGAACGCACCACGAGGATCGACATGCCAGCAATGTCGTAGGTGATGTGGTCACCGACGACGGGGATGTCCTCCTCCCGACACGCCATCTGCCAGACCTTCTTCCAGACCTTCTCGACCTCCAGCTGGTGGAACTCGGCGGACGTGTAGCGGAGCACCGGCACGTCGGCCTCGCTCGGCGGCATCGGCGAGAACCAACGAAGCACGTCGGGTACCTCGTGGGTGTCGGTGTCGAGCAGCTGCTGATAGGTCAGCAACGGGGGCTTGGTTTCGTCGACCATGGTCATGACGTCGCCTCCGCTCCGGCTGCCGCGGTCTCCCGGAAACGGGGCAGCACGGCGAGTCGCGGCGGGAGCTGGGGCCCGGCGAGCCAACCGCACAGATGCGGGTCGCACTGATGGAGATCGCCGGAGATCCACTCCCCATCGGGCGCGAAGAGGCCGGTCACTCCCTCACGAGACTCGACCCGGACGTTGCCGTCGGCCTCCACCTCGTAGAGCGCTCCACTGAGCGCGTGACGACGTCGTCGCATTTTCGTCCCCCTCTTGGCCCGAGCCGATGCCGGGTCCTGAGGAGAAGCTACTGACGGGTCCCATACGGCCACCAGGGACCAACGTCCCGAATTGATCGCTCGATCAATTCTTCCCGATGGACGAGACCTCGGCCCTGCTCCCCGCCCGCGGCGCCGACCCGGTAGTTGCGAAGGATAGATACGGCCGTCGCCAGTTCTCGTCGTCAGGTCGGCGCGGCTCGACAACGCGATCCTTCGGTACTCCACGAGCGCGTCGCACGGTGTAGCCAAGAGAACGACGGGTGAGAGCTCCGAGCGTTCCTACGAGCCCCGACCGGGTGTCGAGGCTCAGGATTCGACCTGGGGAATGATCGCTGCGTTTCGTTTTCATCGGACGCAGACGCTCCGCCGACCGAAGGAGGCTCCCGACCGCACCGCCGCGCAGAACGTGCGTGGTCTCGCTCGGGATCGGCGTGCCGAGAAGATCCCGAGCGCGTCGAAAGACATCACCGACCAATGGCTCCAGACCCCATGCACGCGCACGTTTGACGGCGGTGTCCCAGTCGAAGCTGCCGGACCGGACAACCGAGTCGACATCGACCAGCCAACCGAGCCGATCACCGCCCGACCAACCTGCGTGCGCTGCAGTGTGGAGCAACATGTCGTTCCATTCGAGGACAGTTGCCGGACCCGCCGCCGTGTCCATCAGAACAGAGCGTGCGATCAGGGCCTCGGCTCCTTCGACCGTCCAAGACAGGCGCATGTGCGGCCGAGAACACAAGTCCCAATGGAGGTCCAGGGGAACGGCGAGGGGAAGCATCATCGGGACCTGTGCGTGCTCGGTTTCCAGCAGATTCCGCCATCCCGTATAGGGGGCGAGAGCAGCGCCGGTTCGTCCGAGCACCTCGAGGGCGAGTTCGAGTTCGTGGGGAGAAACCATCAGGTCGAGGTCGGAATACGCTCGACAAGAAGTCGAGCGCGCCAAGGCGGCAAGAATCGGCCCCTTGAACGCGACGTGCTGTACACCGGCCTCACGAAGAGCGCTTCCGGCATCACGAAGAGCGACCGCCGCTCGAAGGTGGAATCGCGCCGCCTCGTCGTTACGTCGCTTGAGTATCGACACCGCCGGATGCTCGGGCGCCACGATCTTCATCCAGTCCAGGAGTACGTGATCGACACCGTGCGATCTGCTCGCCGTGACAAGAGCCGCACCGTCGACGGTCGACACCCACGCGAATGCGGAGCGGTCGTCGTCGTGCCGGGCCGCAGCGGACAAGCATGCGAACACCGGATCAGCCGGGGATGCCATCGACGATGGTCTGGTCATCATCCACCCCCTCGTGCGAGGCGAAGAGGTACGGAAGAATCGTGCTGACGGCGAAGCCCAGACTCGACTTCAGTTCGAACTGCTCCGATCACCTGAGGGAGCGCTTCGTACGAACTCGGATACGAGAGACGGACCATCGGGGTTGTCCGAATCAGCTGTGTCGCGGTCGTCAGGAACTTCAGGGGAGCGATCGCGCCGGTGTCGGTCAGAAGCCAATGCCCCGCCAACTCCCCCACCGCCGTGCTGTTCGTGATCCCCGAGATGGTGACCGGCCCGTCGGGTTCTGCTCGGCGGTCGAGGAAGAACATGCACGCAAGGGGCGAGGACGTCGCGGCTGCGGGGACATCCCAGCGGCGCTTGGAGGCGCGAGACGAGATGATCTCGCCCTCCCGGTGGTCGATGCCCAACGCTCCCGCGGAGTCAGGTCGGAGCCGGGTCGACACGATCGTAGGAATCGCCTGCACGATGGGGCCGTCCATGTTGAGGAGCAAGAGGTCGTCGGCGATCCACCGGGCACCGTTTGCCACCATCGCTCCGGAAAGCGTCGACTTCCCCTGACCGGAACCCCCGAGAAACGCGAGGACTTTCCCGTCGGACTCAACCGCGGTTGCGTGAAAGGTAGGGCGCCCAACCATCGCCAACCACCGCGGAAGTGCGGTATCGACCACGACGTGGCGGAGGACACTCTCTCTCGCGTTCGGGAATGGCTCCACGATGATCGCCGAGTCGGCGACGCTGAAAACCAATCGGGCGAAGGGTGGCAGGTCCATCACGAGGCTTCCTTCAGCTGACCAGTCGCATCGTCCGTACTCGGTGCAGTCTTCGAGGTCCCGGCTCGGTCGAATCATGACGGTCACGTCCGGCAATTCTCCGTGGGCGGCTGCCGGTAGGCCGGGCAGGGCCAACTCACTGAAGACCGTGATGTCCGCGAACCGGTAGGCAGACGCTGTGGTCGGGATCATCGTGTCGCCTTCTTCGCCGCAGGCTGCGGGTCACGCCGCCCCGGCAAGCCTCCAGTCATCACGTGCTGATCGGAGGAGAGCGTGACGTAGCGCGTCGTGTTCTCGCCGAGAGCTTTTCCGTCCAATTCGACCCAAGCATGCGCGGCAAGGGCTTCGCTGGTGCCGCTTCGGGGAGCAACGCCGATCTTGAGTTCGGTCTGATGCCCAGCAGATCGGGTGAGGCACCACAGAGTGAGGGCTTGTGGAAGGCAATTCAGCCGGTCCGGCGAAAGGATGGCGACGCGGTGCACGATCTCGGCGACACTCGTCGCCTTGAGGCGAATCGTCCGACGATGCTTCGCGAGGTGGTCGGCCAGGGTCCTCGCCGAGTCGAAGCCGTCGCGGTCGAGCCTCCATCGCATGCGGACGAGGATCGGGACGGCGAGCACGACCACCCTGCCTGCGTCGACATAGCGCCAGCGGGCGCGGCGCCCGGAGCTTCCGTCGGTCATGACCAGCTCTGTGTCCCAAGCCCGAGGTCCTCCAACTGCTGGACGAAGCACTTGACGTCTTGCTCGATGCGCGACCGATCCACGCCATAGAGTGCGGTCAACTTGTCGATGACCTCGACAAGCGGGAACCCTTGGGAAAGAAATCCCCAGATCTGGCTTCCGACCCGGTCGATGGCGAGATAGCGCTCCGTCACCATGTCGAGCACGATCAATTCGCCGCCAACCTCTTGTGCGACGGCGTTCGCACTGATCCGAAACTCTCCGAGCGTGTTCATGGTTCTCCCGTATCGGCATTTTCCGTTGCTTACGAGAGAGACTGTCAGAATATGAGCGAGAAAACAACTCTGCGTGGTAATTTTCGTTAGACAACCACTGTACGTGCATGAAAGGCTCGTCACGTGAACTTTTCTGCGGGAGAACGTAGATCGCTGTGGACAATGTATGCCCGGTACTATCGCGGTCACGCACGCGTTGTTGCGCTGTGCTTGGTCGGGTCGCTCGTTCGCTCACTGCTCTCTGTGCCAATCGCGCTCTTGGTCCGACAGGCCATCGACAAGGGCTTCACGACCGGCACACCACGGTTCCTCCTCGCGATCACCGCCTCGATGGTCGCGGTGTACCTACTCAGCGCGGCACTGAGCACGATGATCCAACGAATGTCCGCCCGCGTGAATGCCGAGGCGACAGCGAGGCTTCGCAACGACCTCGTCGGACGGTTGCACGAACTCCCCCGCTCATTCATCACCTCGCAGGAGGCGGCGGAGATGCAGTCGATCATCGCTTCCGACACCAGTCGGGTCGCCGACGTCAGCGGATCATTGATCAACAGCGTGATCCCGTCGGCGATTACCGGCATTGCACTGAGTGCATACCTGTTGGTCCTGAGCCCGCGGCTCGGCATGATCATGCTGGTCGCCGCGCCGGTCGCTGCCCTTGTCAACCACCTCGCGCGCGGAAAGGTCGATGCCCGAGCGAAGGAGTACCGCCTCGCCACGCAGCGCTTCAACGGCGCGATTCATCGGGCAGTGCGGATCTGGGATCTCACGTCCGCCCAGAACGCAGTTGACGAGGAGGTCGACCGCTGCGGGTCACGCATCCACGACGTTTCCGTTCGTCAACAGCAACTGTCGCGGATCCAGAACCTGTATCAGCAGATGCAGGCCCTCACCGTGTCGATGACGGGGGTCATCGTCCTCTTTGTCGGCGGGCTCCAGGTACAGGAGGGCGAAATAACGATCGGTACCTTCCTCTCGTTCTTCGTGGTCATGGCCATGGCTCAGGGGGCAATCCAGTCGCTCCTCGGAGCTCTCCCCGGAATGCTGATCGGTCGTGAGGCTCTGCTCTCGCTGCAGGAGTGGTACGACGCAGCGCAGGCGCCGCCCTATCTGGGCACGCTGAGCCCGCCCCTGCGTGGCGAGATCGCGTTCGAGGGGGTGAGCTTTGCCTACGACGATCGGATCATTCTCGACAATGTGACCCTTGACCTCGCCGCCGGCGGGACCGTAGCCATTCTCGGACCGAACGGAGCTGGCAAGACGACGATGATGAATCTGCTGATGGGGTGGTACCGACCGACGAGAGGGCGTCTTCTCGCTGACGGTGTCCCTTTCGATCAGCTCTCCATGCGCTCATGGCGCTCCCACATTGCATTGGTCCACCAAGATCCGGCGTTCATCAACGGAACAGTGCGCGACAACATCGCGTACGGGTGTCCGGACTCGACCGACGAAGAGATCTGGGAATCGGCGCGCCTTGCGGCTGCCGATGACATGATCCGCTCCCTACCGCTCGGTCTGAACACGCCGATCGGCGAAGGCGGCGTCCGCCTCTCCGGTGGCCAGCGACAGCGCATCGCGCTCACGCGGGCGCTCGTTCGTCAACCCCAGGTGTTGGTGCTCGACGAGCCCACCAATCACCTCGATCGGCCGGCTGTTCAACGTCTCCTGCTGCAGTTGAGATCACTGCCCCAGCGGCCGACCATCATTGTCATCACCCACGACCGTGATGTCCTCGGCATCGCCGATCGAACGTTCCGGATCGATCGAGGTCGGCTCGTGGAGCAGACCGCGTCAGCAGTCGCCGCATCGTGAGGTGAGGGTCGCGGATCAGTAGTCCAACCTCTGTGGTGTTTCAGTCTCGGCTCATCAGGCCGCCGAGCAGCCCGCCGCCGAGCACGGCACCGCCCGACGAGTTCCCGGTGCCGATCGAGGATCCGATCCAGCTGAGCAGCTCGTTCGGGTTTCTCGTCTGCGTATAGACGGTGCCGGGTCCGGTGAAGTCGAAGACGATGCCCTCGCCGCTCTTGAACGACTGCACCAGGCCGCCAGTGACCTTTCGCAGGGTCATGGAGACGGTGTCCTCGTAGGCCACCATGTGGCCGGTGTCGACGGTGATCGACTCACCAGCGGCCAGCTCCCACTTGTCGAGCGCCCCGAAACAGCTGAGCAACAGCGGCCCGCTGCCGCTCGCCCGCACGACGAACCCGCCTTCGCTGCCGAAGAGGTTCTTGAACCCACCCCACTTGGTGTCGAGTGCAATGTCGGTAGTCGACGCCAGCCACGAGCCCTTTTGGATGACGTAGGAACGCTGCGCGGTCAGCTCGAACGTGACGAGGTCGCCGGGGAGACGGGGGGCGACATCGACCCAACCGCCCTGATCCGGGGCGTTGTAGGTGGTCAGGAAGAAGGACTCGCCGCCGAGCGCGGCGCGCTTGAGCGACTTGAACACCCCGCCTTCGGCCTTCGACTGGAGATTCATCCCGGTGCTCATCGCCATCATGGCCCCGGCCTCGACCTTGACGGACTCACCACCGCCCAGGGTGCACCGGCCGATACCGAACGATGGGGTGTGGCGGGTTTCGATGCGCATCGCAGTCTCCGTCGTGACGTTGGTAAATGGACCGATCGGAGCGTAGCCCCCGACTACGCAAACCGGGCGTGAACGACACATGCCGTTCACGCCCGGCGCGTGGTCCGAGAATCGCTAGGCGACGATGAACTAGGCGACGATGAACGTCGGCACACCGACGGGCAGGGTCTTCGCCATTTTCGTAATGCCGGTATTGCTCACCCGGATACACCCGCTCGACACGGCCGTACCGAGCCTCTTCGGCTCGTTGGTGCCGTGGATGCCGAGTCGACCATCGCCGCCGGCACCGAAACTGAAGATTACGTCGGAGAAGCACGAGAGCCCGTAGGCGTAGGGGCCGTACGCACCCTTGGGCTTGCGCGTCTTGATGAGTTCAACGGTGAAACACGCCCCCGTCGGGGTCGGTCGGGCGGCAACGCCGATGCCGACCTTCTCGCGCTGCACCGTGCGGCCGGAGTTGCAGACCGTGAGCTGCTTGCGGCCCAGTTCGATGACGATCGCCCAGGGGTGCTGATAGGTCTTGACGTCCTTCTTGCGGACGTAGCCGGTGGTGCCGTTGGGGCGGATCGGAGCGTTGACGTGCACCCAATCGCCGTCGGTGCCGATCACCGTGAAGGTCGGGCGGCCCTTGATCTCCTGGCCGACGGCGAGCGTGGCGAGGAGCTGCGACGTCTCATCGGGCTTCGCATACACCCGGATCACCGAGCCGAACTTGCCTTCATTGAGGTAGGCGACGGTCGTGAGCTGCGGGTAGCCGAGACAGGAGTTGGTGACGCCGGGCGGCACAATCGACGGCGTCGCCTGAGCCTGGGCGACCGGCGGCGCCACGACGAGAGATGCGGCGCCGAGAGCGAACGCAGCAGCGAGGCGGGAACGGCGAAAACGTGTGGTGAGCATTAGGTGGCGGTCTCCTTCGATTGGGGAAGTCCCAGGTGGCCGGGTACGAGTCTCCGGTGCCCGCATGAGGAACCAGTGAGCGAAAAGCGATCGTCTTGCGGGATTTCAGCGTAGGCGAGGCGGTCAACCCCAGCGGGCATCGCCGGAAAGAGGGTGCTGACCAGAGGAAACACGAGGTGTCCGGTCAGTTTCCGGAGGCCTCGTCGTAGCCCTCGAGACGGTGGTCGGGTGCCTCGGTCCCCCACGCCGAGCTCGGCAGGGCGATCGGGACGACCAGTTCGTTGCCGGACCGATGCTCGAGGACGAGCCCGTGGACCCGATCGAAAGCGATGGCCGCTTCCCCGGAGATGACCCGTCGCACGCGGTCACCGAGGATCTCGTTGCGCCAACCCGACGCCAACCTGGCCCCGGCGTCGCCCCGGAGGAAGGCGACGAGGTCGGACCGCGTGGCGAGGAGTGACGCCTCCACCTTGACGTCGTGGCTCAACTGCCCGACCCACGCCGAAATGAGCGTGAGCGCCGGGCGGAGTCGCCGATCGAAGTCGTCCGGGTCGGGTAGCCGAAGCGCGTCCATGGACTGTTGTTCCGCCCGAGCGACGCAGTCGATCAGTTCCTGTCCCCCGTGAGACCTGGTGTAGCGACCGTCCATGCCGCGCAGGCTCACGAGTTCGGCGGTGGTCTTCGGATGGCCCTGGGCGATGGCGACGACGGCGAGGTCCGGGAGGACGAACCGGACCGGCCGATCGTCGTGCTGGGCGCGCCGCTCCCGCCAGGCGCATATCTCTTGGGCAAGAAGCCGGTCGCGGCCGCGAAGAACCCGGCCGTCTTTGAGGCGCCACCACGCGATGTTCGGGTCGTTGTTTCCCCGCTGCCGCACCCGGAGGATCTCGGACTCCTCTTCGACCCAACCCATCCGCTCGCTGGCTTCGAGCTCCGCCGTCAGGAGGCGGCGTATTTCGAGGAGATGCACAACGTCGGAGGCGGCGTAGCGGATCTGGGCCTCGGTCAGCGGCCGCTTCGTCCAATCGGTGAGACGGTCCCCCTTCGAGAGCTTGACGCCGACCAGCCGTTCGACCAGCGTCATGAGCGATGGCGTCGAAAAGCCGACGAATCCGGCGGCGAGCTGGGTGTCGAACATCCGACGCGGAATCGCACCGCACTCGAGGTCGAGCACTTCGAGATCCTGGTCGGCGGCGTGGAACACCGCGACGACGTCGCTCTCGAGGAGGCGCCGGAGCGGCCTGACGTCGACGATCAGCGGATCGATGATGGCGACGCGGTCCTCCCATCCGATCTGCACCAACGCGAGCTGCGGATAGTACGTGCGCTCACGGAGGAACTCGGTGTCGATGGCGTAGGCCTCTTGGTCGAGGAGCTCGTCGATCAGACTGTCGAGAGCCTCGCCGGTGTCGATGCGGACAAGACCGGTGACCTCGGCGTGCGCGGAACTCGGGCCTGACGACTGGCGGATCATCGTTGGTCCATCTCCGAAGGTTCGATGTCGCCGGTCTCCGAGCCGCTCAGATATGGCAAGCCAGCCCGCAGCCACGCCGCCGTACCGCCGAGCACATTTATCGCATCGATGCCCTGGCCACGAAGGAAGGTCGCGGCGTGGTGGCTGCGGCCGCCGCTGAGGCAGATGACGTAGACCGGCTGGTCGACGGGGAGTTCCCCAACCACGTCGGGGACGTTCTGCAGCGGCACGAGCCGGGCACCACCGACATGCGCTTGGACGTATTCGTCGGGCTCACGGACGTCGATCAGGACGCCACCGACGCGCAACGCAGTTCCGAGTTCGGCGACCCCGATCCCTGGCACGGGGTCGTTCATCGTCGCCAGACTACCCGCTGCGTCCTTCCCGGACACCCGCTGACTCGGACCGGTACGTCTCGAGGTCAGTCGGGTCGTCGAGGTCTCGATAGGAACGCCGTACCGGCCCGGTGCGCTCGGCTCTTACCGTGGGATGGGCATCGAGAGCCCGATGAAGAGATCGCTCCCCCGCCGCGAACTGGGCAGCGAGTGGTTCGGCCAACCATCGGCGATAGGCCGCGTGCAACGTCTGGTCGCGCCCGTCGACGACAGGGATGACGGCCGCTGTCTCCGGTGTGGCGGCAAGGAGCAGCGAGGCCACGAAGGCCAGTTCGCGGGGATCGTGCTCGGGATGATCGGACGCAACGACGAGAACCACGTCCCCACCCGAAGGTTCGTCCCCGTCGTTCGAATCGAGCAAGGCCTGCCGGGCCAGGTGGCGGAGGCCGTCGATGATGCCGCCGAGCGGACCACTGCCGGGCATCGAATCGGCCACGGCGACGACACCTTCGACGAGGCCGGTAGCGTCCCCGTCGCGATTCACGACGACGATTCGTTCGGCACCGGCCTGACGCAGAGCGTCGATGCTGCGCTCGAGGAGCGTGCGGCCTCCCAGCAGGATGCGGGTCTTGTCCGTTCCCATCCGACGACTGGCTCCGCCGGCGAGCACGATTGCATCCACGTCGTCATTCTCGCTCGCGGGCGGATCATGGACTGACGCGGGTCACGAAGGACCTCGCTTCGACGAGGGATGTTTCGTGAGTCAGCCGAAGTCAATGACGAGCGCGCGGTGGTCAGAGATGGTCATAGCCACGGCACGGCTCGATGATCCCGCCACGACAGACGTCGTGTCGGTCAGGATGTGGTCGAACTGAATCCTGGGGTCTGTTCCTGGGTAGGTAGGAATCCGGCCCAGTGACGTCCAGCCCCGCGAACCGCGGGAGACGACGGCATGGGGCAGGTTGAGATCGCCGAGGAGGACACGTGGACCCGGAAGCTCGCCAAGGGCACGGAGCACCCGGCGCAGTTGGCGGAGGTTCCATCCGGGCACGAACGACAGGTGTGTCGTTGCGACGGTTCGGAACGGAGCCGCTCCGTCGGGCAGCACCGCGACAAGGGCCACCCGCGGCTCGTCGGGAAGCAGCATCGGACGTCGGGTTCCCGGCAGCAGGATCGGTGAACGAACCGGAGCGGCGGGCAGCCGGATGACATGCCAAGACTCGACCGGTAGGAGCGAGATGAGTCCGATCCCGTACGCCGGCGGAAGTCCGTCGCCGGACGCCAGATCATGTCCGCTCAGCGGGTCGGCGTGTGCTGCGGATGTCCATCGTGCGCCGGGCTCGCCCACGATCGCCGGGACGAAGCGGTAGCTGACTTCGTTGGAGCCACCGGTCATCGACTTCGCGATCAGGGCGGTCTGGTCCACGGTGCCTGATCGAAACTGGTTCCGGTCGACTTCCTGTAACCCGACCAACGACGCGCCGAGTTCGCCGACTGCTCGAGTCATGCGCTCGGTGTCGACAAGACCGTCGGTCAGCGAGCGACCGTGGAGCAGATTGACTGTTGCTATGCGCACGTAGCACTCGTCGCTGGTGGTCGCGACATCTGGTGCAAGCAACTATGTGCGCGTAGCGCTGGCATCTTCAACCGTTCAGCGCTCGGAGCACCGCGTCGTGCAGCAGCGCGTTCGTGGACACGGCGCTCCCGGCGTCGGCGGTCGCATTCCCGTCGAGATCGGTGAACCGACCACCCGCCGCTTCGACGATGACTTGAACGGCCGCCAGGTCCCACAGCGAGACGACCGCCTCGACGGCAATGTCGATGGCGCCCTCGGCGACGAGCATGTGCTGCCAGAAATCTCCGAACGCCCGCTCACGCGTCACCGCGCGGCGTAGCTGGTCGACTCCGGTTCGACGACCCTTCGACTCCCATTCGGGACTCTCGGAGTAGCTCAGGAACGCGTCGGCCACCGCAGCGACGGCCGACACCCGGATTGCCTCGCCATTCAGACAGGCTCCGAGACCGATCGCCCCCCACCAGCGACGCGCCAGTGGCGGGCACGAGGCGACACCGACGATGAGCTTGCCGTCACGCTCCAACGCAATGAGCGTCGCCCACAGTGGGACCCCGCGCACATAGTTGCTCGTGCCGTCGATCGGGTCGATGATCCACCGGTAGCCCGACGTCCCTTCAACGGTGCCGTGTTCCTCGCCGAGGATTCCGTCGTCGGGGCGCTCCGTCGCGATGAGTGCGCGGATGGCGTCCTCCGCCCCGCGATCGGCGACGGTCACCTCGGTGTGGTCGGCCTTGCGCTCGACTACGAGGCTGAGGTTGCGGAAGTGCTCCATGGTGATCTCGTCGGCGGCATCTGCGAGTCGGAGCGCAAAGGCCACATCTTCGGCCAGTGTGGTCATGCCGTGCCCAGTCGTTCGAGCAGCCCGAGGTCGAGGTTACCGCCGCAGAGGATAGAGACGGCGATCTTCCCCTTGACGCTCACCCGTCCTTCGAGCAGCGCCGCGGTGGTGAGAGCACCGGTCGGCTCCACCACCTGCTTCATTCGCTCGAGCACGAAGCGCAGCGCGCCGAGTGTCTCCTCATCGGTGACGGTCACAATGTCATCGAGCAGCACGCGAAGAATCGGGAACGTATGCGTGCCTATGGACCGGGTGGCGACTCCGTCGGCGACCGTGACCGGCTGGGGGATCGTGACGATCGAGCCGGCCAGAAGCGATTGACGGGCGTCGTCGGCCGTTGTCGGTTCGACGCCGACGATCCGGATCGCCGGGAACGCGTCGACCAGGGCGATCGCGATGCCACTCGCCAGTCCTCCCCCACCGATCGGGAGAACGGCGATGTCGGGGACGATGTCCTGGGCACGCAGTTGCTGGGCGATCTCCAGCCCGACGGTCCCCTGTCCGGCGATGACCAAAAGATCGTCGAACGGTGGCACGACGGTGCCGCCCCGTTCCGCGACGATGCGGGCGGCCAACACCTCGCGGTCTTGCGTGGCCCGGTCGTAGTCCACGATCTCGGCGCCGTAGGCCGCCGTTGCTTCGCGTTTGACGCGGGGCGCATCCGTGGGCATGACGATCGTCGCTTTGATGCCGACGATCCGGGCCGCGAGCGCCACGCCCTGGGCGTGGTTGCCGGAGGAGAACGCCACGACCCCGGCGGCGCGTTCCTCTGCGCTGAGCCGTAGGAGACGGTGCAGCGCGCCGCGGATCTTGAACGAACCCGTGCGCTGGAGATTCTCGGCCTTCGAGAACACCGTCGCCCCAGTGCGATCGTCGAGGGTGACGGAGCGGAGGAGCGGCGTGCGGTGGACCGTCCCGGCCACAAGGGCGAGCGCCGCCCTGATGTCGGCTGAGTTGACTTCGAGACCGGCAAGCCGATCGATGGTCGCGGTAGGCATGCTCGACATGTCAGTCGGCATCGGGTCGGCGGTCCCAGTCGGGGTCGAGTTGGTGGAGGAACGTCGCACAACGCTCGGCTTCGTCGGCCTCCCCGATCTCGGTGGCTGCCTGACGCAGGCCATCGAGGGCCCGCAGGAAGCCGCGGTTGGGTTCGTTCCGCCAGCGGACGAAGCCACTGCCCCGCCAGCCCGAAGCCCGCAGTCGATCCAGACCCCGGTGATACCCGACACGATGAGCCGCATACCGCTCGATCGGATCCCGGCCGAGACGTCCGACCTGGGACCACGCATCGAGCATTCGAGGGAAACGCGCCACCACGAGCGAGACCGCGTCGCGCCGTGCGGCCGGGTCAGGGACAGCGAGCGCCTCGGCGAGCGCACGGAGGGCGTCGGGCGGTTCGAGGTCGAGGATCGTTTCCGGGAGACCCGTGGTCAGCGTGACAGGACGGTCGGTCATGGTTCGATCCTGGCATCTCGGCGCGCAAGGTGGCGACGAGCGCCGTCCTGACGAGGGCTCCGACAGTCGAAGTTTCGGTCGGTGGCCCCGACTACGTAGGATTCGGACATGAAGATCACCGTCGACTTCGATCGCTGTCAGTCCAACGCGTTGTGCATGAGCGCCGCCCCCGAGGTCTTCGAAGTCCGCGACGACGGGTTCCTCTACATCCTCATCGAGGAGCCCGGCGAGGAGCATCGCGCCAAGGTCGCAGAGGCCGCGATGCTCTGTCCGACCCAAGCGATCACCGTCGAAGGATGAGCGCTGTGCGTGCGTGATGAAGTCGCGGGTAGTCATCGTCGGGGCCTCGCTCGCCGGGGTCCGCTGCGCCGAAGCGCTTCGTCGACATGGGCATGAGGGACCGATAGCGCTGCTCGGCGCCGAGTCGCATCGCCCCTACGACCGACCACCGTTGTCCAAGCAGTTTCTCGCCGGTGTTGCCGATCGCGATCGGCTGTGGCTCACCCGTTCGGACTCTGCGTTCGTCGACCAGGACATCACCCACCATCCGGGCGTCTCCGCCACCTCACTTGACCTCGGCACCCGAACCGTCCAAACCGACGCCGATCCCTTTCCGTTCGATCTGTTGGTCGTTGCCACTGGCACCTCGGTGCGGCGGCTCCCGCACGCCGATGGCGCCCCGGTGTTCACCCTCCGCACGCTTGACGACGCCGAGGCGTTGGCGCCGAGACTGGTCGACGGAGCGCGAGTTGTGGTGGTCGGTGCCGGTTTCATCGGGGCCGAGGTCGCCTCGACCGCCCGGTCCAAGGGCTGCGAGGTCACCGTCGTCGAAGCCGCTCCGGTGCCGCTGGAACGCCAACTCGGCGAAGCGATGGGAACGGCGTGTGCCGCGCTGCACGAACGAAACGGGACGAGGCTTATCGTCGGAATCGGCGTTGCGTCCATCGAAGCTGACGGGGTGCACCTCGCCGATGGCTCCGTCATCGGCGCCGACCTGATCGTCGTGGGCATCGGAGTTGCGCCGAACACCGCTTGGCTGGAGGGATCCGGCGTCAGCGTGGCCGACGGGGTCCTTTGCGATTCCACCTGTCGAGTGGTCGATACCGAACAACGCGCGGTCGAAGGTGTCGTCGCCTGTGGCGACGTCGCTCGTTGGCCGAACGATCGCTACGGCGAGGTGATGCGGATCGAGCACTGGACCAACGCGGTGGAGATGGCCGAGCACGCCGCCCTGACCTTGCTCGGAGGGACCGAGCCTTTCACGCCGGTCCCCTACTTCTGGAGCGACCAGTACAGCACCAAGATCCAGTTTCTGGGCCGTTCCACGGGTTTCGACGAGGTACGGGTCGTCGACGGCGATCCCGCTGCCGGCGTCGGCGTCGCTCTCTATCGCAGGGGTGATCTCCTCGTCGGCGCACTCGGCCTCAACCGGATCAAAGCGCTCATGGGCTACCGCCCGCTTCTCGCCGACGGCGCGACCTGGGCAGCGGCGCTCGACCACGCCGGAGTCGGAACGTGAGCAACGTGGCCGACGGCAACGACCGGTGCCTTCGCGACGCCGCGTCGAGATGATCGAAGCCGTGGATGCCTGAGCCGAGCCCCCTGGCGTGGCGATTCCCCGCGCTGGTCGGGCTCGGATGGACGAGGGAGCGTGACGGGTCGTCAGTTCTGCCCGAAGGCACGGTTCCCGGCCGGATCGTGCGACACGATCGCGGTGGTTGGACGGTGCGGACGGAGACGATCGACCTGATGTGCGGGCTGCGGGGGCGGTTGCGCACGACACTGCGCAACGAACACGGGCTGGCCGTCGGCGACTGGGTGTACGTGACTCCGAGATTCGAGGAAGGCAGCGGATCGGTCGAAGGCGTCCTCGAGCGTCGCAGTGTGCTCGTCCGCGGCGCCAGCGGTGACCCGTCGCGAGCGCAGGTCATCGCCGCCAACGTGGACACGGTGTTCGTATGCGTGCCCGGGGACGCCAAAGCCAATCCTCGTCGCACTGAGCGTGAACTCACCGTTGTTGCCGCCAGTGGGGCGGCACCGGTTCTCGTCCTGACGAAATCCGACCTCGACACCGACATGTCGTGGGTCGAGCAGATCGCCCGCAGCGTTCCCGTGGTCGCCGTCAACGCCCGGACCGGTGAGGGTGTCGATCAGCTCGACAAGTGGAACGTGCGCGGCGCGACCCTCGTGGTCATCGGACCGTCCGGTGCGGGGAAGTCGACGCTCGCCAACAGCTTCCTCGGCTACGCCCGGCTGAAGACCGGCGAAGTGCGCGACTCGGACGGCCGTGGCCGCCACACGACCACGTGGCGCGAACTCGTCGTGCTCCCGTCGGGTGCGCTGCTCATCGACACGCCCGGGATCCGTGAAGTCGCCCCGTGGAGCTCCGACGACGAGGCCGACGGCGACATGCTCGGCGAGGTGTTCGACGACGTCGCCGAGCTCGCCGACCAGTGCCGTTTCACCAACTGCTCGCACGGGAGCGAGCCTGGATGCGCCATACGCGAAGCGCTCGGAGCGGGCGAACTGACCGAGGAGCGCTACGCCGGATTCGCCAAGCTGCAGGCTGAACTTGCCGTGCAGACGCAACGCCGCAAGACCACCCCGACGCCGGAGGTTTCGGTGTCCACCGGCAAGCGCCGGTACCCTCGGAACCCACCATGGAACTCCTGATCGTCCGACATGCCCTCCCCCTCCGCGTGATCGTCGAGGAGGGGGCAGCCAATCCGAGGCTCGACGAGCTCGGACACCGGCAGGCCGATGCGCTCGCGGAGTATCTCGCCGCCGAAGGAATCGACGCCGTCTGGTCGTCGCCGATGGCCCGTGCGAGAGAGACCGCCCAGCCGCTCCTCGACCGCACGGGTCTTGATGTCTCGGTGGACAACGACCTGGCCGAATGGGACCGCGATTCCAACAGCTACATCCCGGTGGAGGAGCTCAAGGCCAGCAACCACCCGATGTGGCAGGCGATGATGGCCGGCGAGTGGGTCGGCGCCAGCGACCCGGTCACGTTCCAGAAGAACGTTGTCGCGGCGATGAACCGAATCATCGACGCCCATCCCGGCGAGCGCGTCGCCGTGGTGTGCCATGGCGGGGTGATCGGTGCGTACCTGGCCCACATCCTCGAGCTCCCCCGTCCCGGCGGCTTCTTCCACCCGGAGTACACGTCGATCCACCGTGTGATGGCCTCGTCGAGAGGCCATCGCACGTTGCGTTCCATGAACGAGCTGACCCACCTCCACGGTCGCGACCTGCTGCCTTCCAACCGGTTCCTCTGAGGTCTAGTAGCCACCGTTGCTGCCGGCCTGCACGAGAACGTTCACGCCGGTCCACCCCACCGACCTGCGCCAAACCCTCGGCGTGCTGTGGCGGGGGCGACGAGACCGCACGATGCGGGTCCTACGCGCTGAGGTGCTCCGGGCCACGCGGACGCCGTTGGGGCCGGGCACGCAGTTGCTGCGCATGCTCGCCGGGCGGGTCGAGGTGCAGGCGTGGGGGCCGGGGGCGGAATGGCTCTGTGAACGTGCACCTGTCCTGATCGGCGGCGGCGACGACCACAGCACCTTCCCCAGCGTCAATGCGCAGGTGAACGATTGGCACCGTCGCTTCCCGGCCATGCGGGTGCCCTGTACCCAGGCCGTGTTCGAGATGCTGGTGCCGGTGATCCTCGAACAGAAGGTCACCGGTCTCGAATCACGGGTGTCGTTCGGAGCGCTGCTGTCGCGTCTCTCCGAACCCGCACCCGGACCGTTCGCCCAGCATCGCCTCGTCCTTCCGCTCGATCCGGAGGTGGTCGCCGGGACACCGAGCCACGTGTTCCACGCGTGCGGTGTCGAACGAAAGCGCTCCGACACGATTCGACGCGCCGCGGCGTACGCCCATCGTCTTCAGGAGGCCGCCGAGATGCCGTTGGCCGAAGGCCGTGGGCGTTTGCGGGCTCTCCCGGGAATCGGTGAGTGGACCGTCTCGGAGGTGTCGCAGACCGCCCTCGGGGACGGCGATGCGGTGTCCGTCGGCGACTACCACCTCAAGAACGCCGCGAGTTGGGCGCTCGCCGGGGAGCCCCGCGGCACCGATGAGCGGATGGTGGAGCTGCTCGAGCCGTTCCGGCCACACCGCGGTCGGGTCCTCCGACTTATCGCAGCAGCTGGGATCAGTCCGCCCAAGTACGGACCCCGACTGACGATTCAGCCCAAGTGGTAAACCCGCTGCGGGCTACGGTCAACGGTCCCTCTCCGCGTCGAAAGTACCGATGACCGCGACCACTCCCGAACCTGTCCACGAGCATTCGTGGCGTCCGGCCATTCTCGGCGTCATCGCGATGGCACTCGCGTCGTTCGGCGGCATGGCCGCAGTCACCGCATTGGGCATCCAGGTCTTCAAGGTCGAAAAGCGCGAATTCCACTTGGGACTGCTCGGTCTCGCCGAGTTCCTTCCGAGCGTCGCCTTCGTACTGATCACGGGTGTTGTTGCCGACCGCTTCGATCGCCGGAGAGTCGTCGCCGTCTTCTACTCGTTCGAGATCCTGGTGTTCCTCGGTCTCGCAGTTTTCGTACGGGATCGTCCGACGAGCGTGATGCCGTTCTTCGTGTTTGCCGCGCTCTACGGCACCACGCGGAGCTTTGGCGCCCCGGCCATGCGAGCCCTGATTCCTGCGGCCGCGCCTCCCGGCCAGCTCGCCCGTGTCGTCGCCACCTTGTCGCTGGCCTGGCAGGGCAGCGCGATCATCGGACCGGTAGTAGGCGCGCTTGCGAATCGGGCGAGCCGTTCGCTTCCGTACGAGATAGCCGCTGTTTGTTTCACCGGGTCGGTCGTGCTTGTCTCGTTCATTCCCCGCTCGATCGGGCGCGCCCATCTTCTCCATCCCGAGGGTACGAAGCAGGAGCGTCCGACGCTGACCGCGGCCCTCGACGGGTTCCGGTTCATCCGCCGGACACCGGTTCTGCTCGGCGCGATCTCTCTCGACCTCTTCGCCGTGCTCTTCGGCGGGGCCGTAGCGCTCCTCCCCGCCATCGTCGAGAAGATCTTGAAGGTCGATGATGTGTGGGTCGGCTATCTGCGCGCCGCCGGTGGTGCCGGGGCGGCCGTCGTCACCCTGCTCCTGGCCGTGTGGCCGGTTCGGCGACATGTCGGTCAGGTGCTGCTTGTCTCCGTCGCAGTGTTCGGTGCAGCCACGGTGGTGCTCGGGGTGACGCGCAACGTGTGGATTGCGCTCATCGCGTTCATGGTCCTGAACGCGGGTGACTCGGTCAGCGTGTTCGTCCGAACCACGCTCGTTCCGCTGGTGACGCCTCCCGAACAGCGCGGTCGAGTGCTCGCCACCGAGAACGTCTTCATCGGGGCGTCGAACGAGCTCGGCGCGTTCGAGAGCGGTATGGCCGCAGCGCTCTTCGGCACCGTCGCTGCCGTCGTGAGTGGCGGCATGCTCACCCTCGTCGTGGTGGTGTTCTTCGCCCTGAGGTTCACCGCGCTACGCGACGTCGATCGCTTCGAAGACATCGAGACCACTCCGGCGACTGGGGCGACGGCGGCGACTACGGCGACTCCGCCATAAGTCACTGGGCCGGCTGGCTCGCTCGGGTCAGCTCGCTTCGATATTCGGCCCGGAAGCTGGCCCAAGCGAGCGTGCTGGCCCACGTGTGCTCGGCGAAGCCGCACGACTCGTGGTTGGCTGGAGTGCCATGAGCAACGACCGTCCGATCCATCGTCTCCTCGTCGTCACCGCCCATCCCGACGACGTCGACTTCGGCGCCGCCGGAACCATTGCCACGCTCACCGACGCCGGCGTCGAGGTCGGGTACTGCATCGTGACCGACGGCGATGCCGGAGGCTTCGATCCGGCTGTGCCTCGGTCGGAGATCCCTCGCATCCGGAGGGAGGAGCAGACTGCGGCGGCGAAAGAGGTCGGCGTGAGCGAGCTCCGCTTCTTGGGCTATCCCGATGGGGCGGTCGAGCCGTCCCTGGCCCTGCGCAAGGACATCTCCCGGGAGATCCGGCGGTTCAAGCCCGACGTCGTCATGTGCCAGTCACCGGTTCGGGACTTCAACCGCATCTACGGATCGCACCCGGACCATCTCGCCACCGCGGAGGCGACGATGGGAGCGGTGTATCCCGACGCCCGCAATCCCTTCACCTTCGTCGAACTCATGGAGGAAGGCTTCGAGCCGCACTCCGCGTGGCAGATCTGGCTGATGGGTGGCCCTACGCCGAACAAGTGGGTCGACACGACCGCCCAGTTCGACCGCAAGATCGCTGCTCTGCTCTGCCATGCCAGCCAGCTCCCCGATCCCGACGGTATGCAGGCCCGCATCAGGATGTGGAACGAAGCCATCGCCCTGTCCGGGGGGCTTCCCCCCGGCTCGACGGCGGAGGCGTTCCAGGTCGTCGAGACGGCCTAGAGGCCGGGCGGCTCCGGCCGGTGCGCTCTACGTAGTTGCACCGACAACAGTCGCGCATTCGTCATCGAACCCCAGTTCACCGCCGACCGGCGGTTCGGGAGTTTTCATCACTTGCGATGATCCACCACTCTGCGTGGTCGACCGATCATTATGGGGTCATGACGATCATCAGCCTCGCCAGCTACGCCACCGATGTCCGGCACCTCTGCTCCGGCGCCGCCGGATCGGTGCCGGTTGACGTCCTCGTCGAAGGTCCCAGCGCATCGAGGCTGGCCCGCTACACCCTCGCCCGGCTCGCCCATACGCTGCCGCGGATGCTCGTCCTCCACGATGACGCACTGCTGATCGCCGGGAGAGTCCTGGACGATCTGCTCCCCGGCGTGGCGAGCGACGAGATCCCGTTCCTCGTCGTGTCGATCGGGCGACGCATCGATCCATGCTCCTCCGACGCCGGTGGGATCGTGCTCGTCGATCCCCAGGACAACTGCGCCGTGCTCCCGTCAGTCATGGTCGTCGCCCGCGGCGCCCACATCGTCGCCATGGCCACCGCCATCGCCGCGCCGAAGCGCCCCGATTCCCTCGTCGCCGCGACGGTGTCGTGCGGGCGAGCGGCGATGTCGACCGTGCTGGCCCGCCACGTCCTCACCCTCGGACCGACATCGGCGGAGCCGCTCCTTCGCATCAGCGACGCGTCCGGCCTGGCGATCTGCGCCGACGGGTCCCTCATTCCCTGCTGACCCCGTCGGCGCGGCGAACACCCGCCGCGCCGACGCTGGGCGCAGTCAGTTGCGGGGTACCTCGAGCCAGCTCTTGCCCTTGTCGACGCGTACGTCGCCGGGGAGTCCGAGGACGCGCTCTCCGAGGATGTTGCGCATGACTTCGGACGTGCCGCCCTCGATCGAGTTCGCCCGACTGCGGAGGAACTGCTGCTGCATCGTGGAGCCGGCCATCGCCGTCTCCGGTCGGTGCATCGTGTAGTCGCCGTAGAGCATGGCGTCGGCGCCCATCAGCGACATGCAGAAGTCGTAGATGTCCTTGTTCAGCTCGGCAGACGCGAGTTTGCCCGTGGAACCCTCGGGACCCGGCGTACCGGCCTTGCGGTTGCCGGCGGCGCGGATGTTGGTGAGACGTGCCGCCTCGGCCCGGATCCACAGCTTCATGAGCTCGTCCCGCGTCGCCGCATTGGTGTGGCCGTACTCGCGGAACGCCTTTACAGCGAGACCGATCGGACCGCTCCCTCGCGGGGCGATCGACCCGCCGATCGAGACACGCTCGTTCATGAGTGTGGTGATCGACACGCGCCATCCGTCGCCGACTTCACCGAGACGTTCGGCATCGGGGATGCGGGCGTCGGTGAAGTACACCTCGTTGAACTCGGCATCTCCGGTCATCTGGCGCAGCGGCCGAACCTCCACACCCAGCGCGTGCATGTCGACGACGAAGTACGTGAGGCCCTTGTGCTTCTCGGCGTTGGCGTCGGAACGGGCCACGAGCATCCCCCAGCGGGCGAGGTGAGCGAGTGTCGTCCAGACCTTCTGGCCGTTGACGATCCACTCCTCGCCGTCCTTCACGGCGCGGGTGGCGAGTCCGGCCACATCGGTCCCGGCGCCGGGCTCGGAGAAGAGCTGACACCACACCTCCTCACCGGTGAACAGCGGACGCAGGTAGCGCGCTTTCTGGTCCTCGGACCCCCAGGTGTAGACCGTCGGCGCGCCCATGCCGTAGCCGATCGGGTTGCGGTAGTAGGCGACGGGTGCACCGGCTTCGCGCAGACGGCCGTCGACGGTGCTCTGCACCTTCGGGGCCATGGCGAGGCCGCCGAAGCCCGGGGCGAACTGCACCCACGCGAGGCCTTTGTCGAACTGGGCGCCGAGAAACGTGACCGCCGGGGTCGTTGCCGGCGGGAACTCGGCGAGGAGCTCGGCGCACAGTTTGGTGACGAGCTGGATGTCCGATTCGGCGATCGTGTCGGTGCTGGAACTCATGGTGGGCCTCCGGAGGCACAGGTCTCTGACCGGTCGGTCGGAGACCAGGCTACGAACGGCCTTCCGATTAGAGCGAATTGGGCGGCGACGAGCGGGCGCTCCGGCGTCGGTCTGCTCAACTGGGATGGTGGTCCGTGTTGTCGTGCTCAACAAGCCCTTCGACGTCGTCACCCGCTTCACGCTCCCGGCGAACGCCGCACCCGGCACCCGCACGCTGGCCGAGTTCGTCCACGAACCGGGCCTCTATCCGGCCGGGCTCCTCGACCGGGACTCCGAGGGCCTCGTCGTCCTCACTTCCGACGGACGTCTGCAGCACCGACTCACCGATCCCCGCCACGGCCACGAGCGCACCTATCTCGCCCAGGTCGAAGGGGAGCCCGACGGGCTGACACTCGCCGCGCTCGCCGACGGCTCGCTCTCGCTCGACGGGGTCGCCTGCCGTCCGGCGTCGGCCGTCCCGGTCGACGAGCCGGAATGGTTGTGGCCGCGGGTGCCGCCGGTGCGCCATCGCCTGTCGGTGCCTACGTCGTGGATCGAGCTCACGCTCACCGAGGGCCGCAACCGCCAGGTCCGCCGAATGACCGCCGCGGTCGGCCACCCCACGCTTCGCCTGGTCCGTGTCGCCATGGCCGGACTCACGCTCGATGGATTGGCGCTAGGGACATGGCGCGAGGACGAACTCGACGCGTGAGACCGTGGCAAGCGCCCGGCCTTCTCGATGCTCACCCGCTCCTCACCTTGGTCCGGGACACTCACCCCAATGGTTGATGTGACCTCCCTCGGATCCGATCTGCCTGCGGCCAGCACCCCGGCCTCGACGGTGCCCGCATCGTTCGCGGCGCTTCGCCGACGGATCGCTCCGCACCTCCCGATCCTGGCGATGCTCAGCCTGTCGGGATTACTAAACGGTTGGGCTCTCGCCAACGTGGGGTGGGGAAACGCGTATTACTCGGCCGCTGTCCGCTCGATGATGCAGAGCTGGCACAACTTCGTGTTCGCCAGCTTCGAGCCGGGTGGCTTCGTGTCCGTGGACAAGCCGCCGCTGTCGCTATGGGTGCAGACGATCTCGGCGAAGGTCTTCGGCTTCAACCAGATGTCGCTGCTGGTCCCGCAAGCGGTCGCCGGAGTGCTGTCGGTGTGGTTCGTGTACCGCGGCGTGACGCTGGTGTCGTCGCGCACGGCGGGCCTGGTCGCCGCGTTGTTCCTCGCCGTGACGCCGATCCACGTCGTGGTCAGCCACTCCAACAACCTCGATGCCGTGCTGGTCTGCGTGATGTCGGGCGCCGCATACCTCGCGGTGCGCGCCGTCACGAGTGGCCGGCTCCGCTGGTTGGCGGTCGCCAGCGTTGTCGCCGGGCTGGCGATGACCGCGAAGATGCTCGCTGGCGTGCCGGTGATGCCCGGGATCGCGTTGGCCTTCGCGTGGTGCGCTCCCCTGGGTTGGCGTCGGCGCGCCGCGGGCGCGGCGATGAGTGTCGCCCTGATGGCCGCGGTCGGGCTGGCCTGGTTCGCCTACGTCGATCTGACGCCGAAATCATCGCGGCCCTACGTGGGATCGAGCGCAACGAACTCGGCGTTCCAACTCGCCTTCGAGCGCAATGGCGCCAACCAGGTGGAGGGCACGCAGGGTGGGTTCGGCGGTGGTGGCGGACCGGGGGGCCGAGGCGTTCCCGGGGGCTTTCCCCGTGGCGGCGTGCCGGGATTCCAACCGGGAGCGGGGGGTGGTGCCGCCGACGGTGGAAGCGGTGCTCTCGGCGGCCTTCTTCCGGGAGTGAACCTGCCGACCGCGGCCAACGGGTCAGCGTCGACAGGAATCGGTGGCCTTCTTCCCGGAGTGCCCGGAGCGGCCAACGGGGTGCCAGTGCCCGGACGCGCCGGCGACGGCGGTTCCGCGGCAGGAGGACCCGCAGCAGGAGGACCCGCAGCCGGAGGACCCGGCGCGGGTGGATTCGGCGGCGGGCCCGGGGGCGGCCGGGGCGGCGGCTTCGGGATACCCCGGCTCGGCTTCTCCGGCGGTGAGCCGGGACCGCTTCGTCTCGCCAACACCGAGCTCGGATCACAGATCGCCTGGTTCCTTCCGCTCTCGCTGGCCGGCGGGCTGCTCGTGCTCGCCCGTCGCCGGTTACGTCCGTCGCCATCGTTGGCCGTGACGGTGATCTTCGGGGGCTGGCTGCTGATCGCCGGCGGCGCGTTCAGCATCACGAAGGGAATCGTCCACCCGTATTACCTGTCAAGCGTGGCGCCACCCGCTGCCGCGCTCGCCGGTGTCGGGATGGCCGAGTTGATCGCGGTGGTGAGAGAACGACGGTGGCCGTGGCTGGCGATTCCTGCGCTCGGTCTTGTCGCGACCGCCGTGACGCAGTGGACGGTGCTCCGTCGTCCCGATTCGCTCGACTGGCGGCCGGCATTGGCATGGCTCGCCGTGCTCGGTGCGGTGGCCGGCGTCGTCGCCATGATCGCGGGCACCGTGCGTCGGACGGGGACCGCGACCGGAGCCGGAATCGCCGCGGTCGGGCTCATCGCCCTCTCCCCGCTCCTGTGGACGCAGTCGTCACTCGCCAACGGGATCACGCCGCAGCTTCCGTATGCGCAGGCGACCGGGCTGAGCGGCGGGCGATCGGGACTGCAGCCCAATGGCGGGTTCACCTTCCCGACCGGTGACCAGAAGCGCCTCGTCGAGTACCTCCGCTCGCAGCGCACGACGGAGAAGTGGCTGGTTGCCGTGCAGAGCGCCGGACAGGCCGAGTCGATCATCATCTCGAGCGGCGAGCCGGTGATGACGATGGGTGGCTTCATCGGATCCGACCCGATCCTCACCGAGGATCAACTGCGAGCCAAGATCGCCGCCGGACAGATCCGCTACCTTCTCGTCAGCGCGGGCGGATTAGGTCGTGGCGGGTTCGGCAGCGGCCGCTCCGGTGGCTCGGCGTCGTCGTTTGTCTCGACGGAGTGCGCCGAGGTCCCCGTCAGCGCCTGGCAATCGGGCAGCGGTGCCGCCGGCGAAACCTCGTTCGCCGGCGGACCGACCAGCGCCTCGTTCACGCTCTACGACTGCAAGCCGGCGTAGCCGCCAGTTCTGGGTCGGCTCACGTCGTTGGGTCGGGAAATGCGCGTGGGTGAACATCAGCCGACCCAACGACACCAGTTGACCCAGGAGTCAGACACCGCTGGCTAGGGCGCCGTGCGTTCGGCGGCGAGAGCGCTGCGACGTACCTTGCCGGCGTCGTCACGCACGACATCGATGGTGAACTCGAACGTCCTCGGGACCTTGTAGCGGACGACGCGCTCGGAGAGGAACCGCCGGAGCTCGTCCTCATCGACACCCTCGACACCGACGGCGGGATCGACCTGCACAACGGCGTGCACCACCTTGCCGAGATCTTCGTCGGGCAGACCGATCACTGCGCTCGAGAGCACCGCAGGATGTTCGGCCAGCGCGCTTTCGATCTCGGCCGGATAGATGTTCGCCCCGCCCGACAGGATCATGTCCCCCTTGCGGTCCCCCAGATACAGGTAACCGTCGGCGTCGAACCACCCCATGTCGCCGAGGCTCTCCCAACCATCGGCGATGCGGTTCGCCTCGGCTCCGACGTAGGTGTAGGTGGCGGAACGGCCCGTCGACCGCATGAACACCTCGCCCATCTCCCCGGCCGAGAGTTCTTCGTGGGTGTCGGGGTCGAGCACGCGCATCTCGCCCATCGTGACCCGACCGACGGAACCGCGATGGCCGACCCACTCATCCCCACGGATGATCGTCACCGCCTGCGCTTCCGTCCCGGCATAGAGCTCGTAGACCTGTTCCGCTCCGATCCAGTCGATCCACGCCTGTTTGCACCATTGGGGGCAAGGTGCTGCCATGTGCCACAGATGCGTGAGCGATGACATGTCGAACTGTTCACGATCCTCGGTGGGAAGTCGGACCATGCGGCTCATCATGGTGGGCACCAACAACATGACGTTCGGTCGGTGGCGGTGCACCGTCTCGACGGCCGATCGCGCGTCGAACTTCGGCAGGATCACCACGTGGTTTCCGTAGAACAGGCCGAGTGAGCTGAACTGAAACGGGGCGTTGTGATACAGCGGCCCCGGCACCGAGATGCAGCCGTCGACGGTGATGCCGAAACCTCCCCCGGCGTCGTCGAACTCCGCTCGCGCCCCCGACAGGATCAGCTTGGGCCGCCCGGTCGACCCCCCGCTGGTCGGTGCCTTCCAGGTTGGCGAGATTGCGTCGGGTAGATCGTCGGTGGAAAGCGCGGACTCGGGTTCCCATCCGATCGGGATGACGGTCCGGTTGGGGTGCGCTGCGGGATTCGCCCCGAGCACCAGGGCGCTGTCGGCCAGTTCGACGATCGCCTGGCGTTCGCGATCGGGAAGGCGGTGCGACACCGGCTGGGGGACCGCTCCGAGCTTCCACGCGGCGACCGCAGCTTCGAGAAATCCGATCGAGTTCGGCAGCGCGATCGTGACCAGCGAACCCTCTCGAACGCCGAGTTCGGCAAATGCCCTCGCGAGGCGATTGGTTCGCTCGCGTAGTTGTTGGCGGGTCAGGGAGTTCTCCCCGCAGGTCAACGCCGGAGCATCGGGATCGCGCTCAGATGCGGACGCGAGCAGGGCCGGAACCGAGAGCAGTGCCATACCCAACTGTTCCCGAATTCGCCGGCAAGGACGTAAACGGCCTTCCGCTCGCTGCGTGAAGGTGCGCAGGTCGTGGAACACTCTCCGGCCATGACAACTCGATTCGACGGCCGTGTCGCGCTCGTGACCGGAGGCGTATCCGGCATCGGCCGGGCGTGCGTCCAGCGGTTCCTCGACGACGGCGCCCGCGTTGTCGTCGGCGATCTCGACGACGTTGCGTGCGCGGCGCTCGAAGCCGAGTTCGCCGGGCGCGTCGCCGCGCAGCGCTGTGACGTCACCTTGGAGGCCGACGTCGAGTCACTCAGCACGCTCGCGTTGACCCGGTTCGGACGGCTGGACATCACGGTCGCCAACGCCGGGCGCGGAGGGTTCGCCATGATCGACGAACACTCGGCCGAGGAGTTTCGGGCCATCGTCGATCTCTCCCTCACCGGGGTGTTCCTGACCATCAAACATGGCGGACGGGTGATGGGCGACGGGGGTTCGGTCGTTGTCATCTCCTCCCTGAACGGCGTGCAGCCGTCAGCGGGCATGTCGGCCTACTGTGCGGCGAAGGCCGGGGTGATCATGCTGACCCGGGTCGCGGCGATGGAGTTGGGTTCCCGGGGGATCCGGGTCAACGCCGTAGGGCCCGGGCTGATCGAGACCCCGGCCACCGCGACCTTCTTCGCCCTCCCAGGTCTGGTCGAGGAGTTCGTCGAGAACACGACGGTTGGCCGCCACGGATCACCCGATGAAGTCGCCGGCCTGGTCGCCTGGCTCGCCTCGGATGAGGCCCGTTTCGTCAGCGGTTCCTTCCATCTGATCGACGGAGGCGCGTCCAACAAGCGCTATCCGGACATACCCGGTGCCATCGATCGGACGATGCGCATGGGGGTGTAGGACCTCGGTCGGGGGTTCACGGCCGCTTCGCCGCGCTCCTTCTGAATCCGGCGAACGCGCGCTTTCGGGGCGAAGGAACGGTGGCTTGGCGACGCACCAGTAGCCTCTTCGGCCGTGAGTTCCCCGCAGCAGAAGATCCAACGCCCCGTCAACGCCGTCCAGAGCCGTCTGATCGCCATCAGCCTGCTCGAGCGTGCGGTCCGGGCCGCCACCGACGACGAACTTGTGGGGATGGTCGGCGGCCTGACCGAAGAGCAGTCGAAACTGCTCGAGCAGCGCTGCCACGGGACCGACACCGAGTCGGTCCGTTCCGCGCTGACCAAGGGCCGGATGAACGGCACCCTCGAGGGCATCGCCACGCTGTTGGCGGATCGTTGCCTGGCCGACTGCGTCGAGGCCCTGGGCGAGTCCTCCGACAACCCGACGGAGGCCGAACTTCAGGAGGCCCTGCCTGGCCTGGTCGAACGTCACTCGGTCGGCGCGACCCGGATGATGATGGCATCGGCCATCGTCGGCGAGGCGTTGGCGTCACCGATCCTCAAGGATCTGCTGAAGTCCGACCCGGTCGTCGCCCTTCCGCCGGCCGAACTGGTGTCGATCACCGTGCCGAAGCCGATCGATCCGGATCGTGACGTCAAGCTCGCCGCCCGCAAGGCCCGCAAGGACGCCGAGAAGGCCGCGAAGGCGAAGGCCCGAGGCCGCTAGGCCCGGTCGGTGGTCCGTCCACCGACATCCGTCGACATCCCAGATCGCCGTCGCCGGCATCCCACATCGGCCGAGAATCGCCGGGCAGGTTCCTGCCCAACAGGAATTGCCAGTCCCGGCCCGAACCCGGCATGTGGGATGGTTCAGCGGACACGGCGCGCTCGCGTGGCGGTGGAGACGTACTGTCGAGGCTGGCGGGAAATGCGGCGGCCGCCCCCGCACTACGTCGGCGCGCTGGTGGGTGCTTCGCCCGCCGCAGCGGTGGCCGGGCCTTCGGCCGGTGGCACCGTGGTGGTTGAGGCGGCCTCCACGGTCACGACCGACGACGGCGCCGTCGGTGCGCCGGTGGACCCGGTCGGGTTGCTCGGCGCAAGAGGCAGCGGCCCCGGCGTCCCCACGCTGGTCGGTTGGCCCGAGGTCCCCACGCTGGTCGGTGGGCCCGAGGTCCCCACGCTGGTCGGTGGGGCGGGCGTGGTCGAGGTCGGGACGGTCGTTTCCGCGATCGTCGTATCGCTGACCAGGGTTGTTGTGGTGGTCGTCGGGAAATACTCCGGCGCCTCGAATCCCAGGATGATTCCCCGCCCGAACGGCGGTGGTACGACGTCCGCATAGACGATCAGGTTGTCGACGTAGTGCCCGGTGCTGCGGTCGAACTTCCCGCCACACGTGACGAGTCGCAGGGTCGACGACTCCGTCGGTCCGTAGACCTTGTCGGTCGGGAAGACCGACTTCTTGGGCTTCTCCACCTCGGTGACCTTGTACAGATACCTCGAACCGTCCGACTGCTCCACGAAGATGAGCTGACCGATCTTGGCCTTCGCCAGCCGCGAAAACACTCCCGGAGCCACCTTTGAGTCGTAATGCCCAACGAGGACGGTCGGACCGGTCTCCCCGGGAACGAATCCGCCCGACCACCAGCCCGTGATGTCGGCCCGACGAGGTACGGCGAGCGCACCGTTCGCGTCGAGACCGATCGGAATCGCTTCGGCGTCGAGGCCGATCGGTGCCATCAGGACGCGCACGGGCCGCGGACCGATTCCGTAGCGTCGGTCGTCGGCGAGGTTGTCGTTGACGGGCAGGTTCTCCGTGAAGCGTTCCGGGATGTCCTGGCCAGGTCGAAGGTCCACAGTCCGGCGAATGCCGGTCGCGGTGTCCTCGATGACGTTCGGAGCAACGATCCGGAACCGCTTCGGATCTCTCTGATCGGTGGCCGGTTCGAGTCCCGCTGCTTCCTCGGCGGTGCCCGGTCGAATCGTGGAGCCGGCCCGTTGGGCGAGAGCGGTCCACCCGGCTGCCGCGAGCAGAAGTGCCGGAAGGACATACAGCCACCGCCCGGGCGCTTTGCGGGACGGTGGCTGTATGTCAGTGTTCATAGCTCCTCACCGGGCGGCGAGGACGGCGGTGGTCAGGCCTTACGGCGGCGTGACACGAAAATGCCGGCTCCGACGCCAGCGGCGCCGAGCGCCAGGGCGAGGGGAAGAACGGCTGAGCCGTTGTCGTTGCTCATGAAGCCGCCACCAGCGGCAACGCCACCGGCCGGAACTTCGGCGGTCGCCGCGTCGACTGGCGCAGCAGTGTCGGCGACCGGTGCCTCGACAACGACCTCGGCCACGGGGGCGACGGTGGTCGTCGTCTCCTGGGCGGAGGCGGGGACGGCGAGAAACGCGGCGCCACCGACGAGAACGGAAACGGCTGCGGTACGAAGGGCCTTACGAAGCATGGTGATCTCCTGATGTCGGCCGACGGGCCGTGTGGTCGAATGGGTACAGGTTACCCGCGGTCGTGGCGGCACCCCGTTCATCGACCACGTTCGAGGTGAACTTGACGGCTCGCGCCGCCGCCGGCCGTCGGCCTTGGCCTGAGCACTGAGATCTCGGCGTAAGCGCACGGAGCTCGCCAGAGTTCGGGAAGGCTTCGACGAGGCCGCCGAGCGCCGAGTCAGGGGGCGGCTGCGCTCGGCTTGCTCCGGATTGTTCTTACCCGAGGCATCCAAGCGACGTCCGGTGACGAACCTTCAACATGTCGCAACGTCATCGGTTCACGAAGGCAGTCGCTCATCGGCGCAGCGTTCAAACCTGGTTCGCGCTCTCCTCCGGCGTTCTCGCCCTCGCGCTCTCGGGGTGCAGTGGTCAGACGACCACGACGCCACCTCCGCCGGTCCCGCTGAGCGCTTCGGCGCCCTCGGCCCAACCGACCGAGGCCGTCCCCGGACAATCGCGACTGGTGCTCGGCGCGCCGGAGCCCGGCCTCTCCTTCACCGTTCCACCGGCGGACAAGACCGCCCCGGGGCCCGAACCGGTGGCCGGTCCGTCGTCTCGTCGGAGTCGCGCCGCCAGTGCCAGCGCCGCCAGCCCGGCTGCCGCCGCGGCGGCGTTCGGCGATGCAGTCGTCGCCGGACGGACCGTCGACGCCTTCGCGCTCCTTCCGGACATCGAGCAGGAGCGCATCGGCTCGGCCACTCGCTTCGCCGACATCCTGAGCCGGGATCCGGCGTGGCTGTCGTCCGCCGTCGATGCCGACGCCAGCGAAGGCCCTGACGCGCCTACCCTGCGCGTCGACCAGGCCCCGACGATCGATGAGATTCGAGGCGTCGTCGGTCCCACCGCCGTCGTGAAACTCCCGGCCCGCAAGGACGAATCCGGCTGGAAGGTTTCGTGGGAACGGCGGACGATCACGCAGCGCTACGCCGCGCCGGAGAGCCGGTTGGCCGACGACGTTGTCGCTTGGTCTGCCGCGCGACAGAACGGCTGCGCATCATCGGGCAACCAGCCCCGGAAGACTCCGGTCGGCGAGTACGGGGGCGGCCTGCTCGGTGCGGTGTGGCTGGCCGAAGCGCTCTGCACCACTCCGGGCGCCGTGGCCGTTGAGTCGGTCGGCGACATCTACACCTTGGACGATCCGCAGGCTCTGCTCGATGCCTACGGCAGCGGCGCCTACCAATGGGCCCGCGTCGTGACACTGGCGGCGCCTCACGAGATGCACGTGATTGCGGCGCCTCTGGCCGACCGATGGGTCGTCGTCGGCATCGCTCCCGTCCCCGCTGCGCCATGACGAGTGCGCCTCGGCCAGCGGGCCCCTGATCCCCAGCACCACAACCCCCCACCCGCAACAGAAACGAGAGTCATGAAACGTTCACTCCTTCGACAGGGCATTCCCGCCATCGGCCTGGCCGCTGCGCTCGGATTCAGCCTTGCCGCACCGACCACGGCATCGAGCCATCGGGAGGCGCCGGCGATCACCGAGGATCCGGTCGCCGACCTCACCGACCTCTACGCCTTCGTGAGCCCGGATCGCCCGGACTCGACGACGTTCGTCATCAACACCGACCCGTTCCAGAATCCCGGTGGCGGACCGAACTTCTCGAAGTTCGGTGACGACGTGCTCTATGAGCTCAACATCGACAACAACGGCGATGCCGTTGCCGACATCAAGTACCAGTTCCGTTTCAAGACGACGTATTCGAACCCGAACACGTTCCTCTACAACACGAACCAGGTGACGTCGGTCGATGACGCGGACCTCAACCGCAAGCAGACCTACACGCTGACGGAAGTTCGCGGAAAGGAAAGCAAGCCGATCGGACAGAACCTTCTGACCGCGCCGGCCTACGTCGGCGCCACCCGCTCGACGCCGAACTATCGGACGACCGTCGCCGGGGCGAGCCATCAGCTGGAACAGGGCGCGATCCGGGTCTTTGCCGGTCCACGTGATGACCCGTTCTTCGCCGACCTCGGGGCGATCTTCGACCTCGGTGGTCTGCGTCCGCTGAACTCCTTCCACGTCATCAAGCAGCCGACTGCGGCGGGAATCGACTACCTCGCCGGGCAGAACATCAGCTCGATCGTGTTGCAGGTTCCGAGCGGTCGCATCACCAACGCCGGGGATCCCGTCGTCGGTGTCTGGGCGACCACGTCACGTCGTGTCGGTGAAGGCAACGGCAACGGCAACTGGAAGCAGGTTGCCCGTCTTGGCAACCCGCTCGTCAACGAGGTCGTCATCCCCGTCGGGCAGAAGGACACGTTCAATGCGTCGAGCCCGGACAAGGACGGCCAGTTCGCCAAGTCCGTCCTCGACCCTGAGCTCGGCAAGTTGATCCCGTTCCTCTACGGCCCGGCCGGCATCAAGGTGCCGACCAGCGTCGACGCCGGGCTCCCGGCGGCCTTCGCGGGCCGCCAGGACCTCGCCGTGATCTTCCTCACGGGTATCCCCGGTCTGAACAAGTCGAAGACGTTCTCGGCCCCGTCCGAGATGCTCCGCCTCAACACCGGCATCGGCAAGTCGTCGTTCCCCAACGGCCGCAACCTCACCGATGATGTCGTCGACACCGCCCTCCAGGTGGTGGCCGGTGCCAACCCGTTGGTGAGCGACAAGACCTTCACCGGATTCCCGAACAATGCGCTCGGTGACGGTGTCGACGCCAACGATCGGGAACTCCTGAACGTGTTCCCGTATGTCGGCCTGCCCCGTGACGGATACGGCGCCGACCGCGCCTACGAGCCGATCAAGGCCTGATCATGAAGACGGACAACGACCGGAGTGCTCGCGTTCGCGTGTCGCGAGCGCGCGATGAACAACCGACGCGCCTCGGCGTTGTCCGTCCCGCTTGTTTGAACGCGGCGCCCGCTGGGGAGTTGGCGCCACGTTCAACACTGGCACGAGCCCTTCGCCGCAACCCCCCATGCGGCGAAGGGCTTTGCCTGACTGGTACACCCAAGCGAGCGCTCGGCGCAGACGGACGAGCGGAGTTCTCCCGAAGCGGCGCACTGTTCGCACCCTCATCCCTGTGGAAGGAACTTCTTGTGCGATGCACCAGCCACGTGCGGTCCGGCACCCGCATCACCTCCGGCATCCGGTCAGTCATAGGTGTGCTTATGATCTCATTGGCAGCGATTCCGGGCGCAGCAGCCTCAGCAGCGACGGTCTCGCCCGCATCCCCATCGACTCTGGCACCGGGCCTGGCCAAGCCGGCGTCGCGAAGCCTCTCCACCGTCGACCGCATCACCCGGCTCGAGTCGGCCACCCGCTCCAACCCGAGCAACGGTGACGACTGGCGTCAGCTGGGTGCCGCCTATGTCCGGCGGGCCTTCGAGACGGCCGATCCCGCTTTCTATCCACTTGCCGAATCGGCGTTGCGGCAAGCCGAGAAGCGCCTCGGCTCCACCCCGGAGCTGCTGGGGACCAAGGCCACGCTTGCGCTTGCCCGGCATCGATTCCAGGATGCTCGCTCGCTCGCTACCGACGTCGTCCGGCAACGACCAGACGCGTTGGACGGACGCATTTCCCTGTTCGATGCCGATATTGAACTAGGGAACTACGAACAGGCCTTTGCACAGATCGAGTCGCTCGTCGAGGAGCGCCCGAATGTCGCCACGCTCTCACGGCTCTCCTATCGCCGCCAGCTCACCGGTGATCTGCTCGGCGCAGAGATCGCCATGCGCCAGGCCGTGTCAGCCGCGCCGACTGGATCGATCGATCGTGCCATCGCGCTTGCGTATCTCGGCGACGTGCTTCTCGAGTCGGGCCACCTCGCCGCCGCTGGCCGCACCTATGAGCAGTCACTCCGGATCGAACCGACAAATGGAACGGCGATGCTCGGTTCGGCTCGGGTCGCCATGGCCCGAGATGATTCACGCCGAGCCGCGACGATCCTTGATCGTCTCGTCGAAAGGATTCCGCTTCCGGGAGCACTCGGGCTCCGGGCCGATCTGGCGCGAGCGAGTGGTGATCAGAAGACGGCAACAGCCACGGATCAGCTCGTCGATGCGAGCGTCGCCCTGTTCGAGGCGAACGGTGCGGTCGTTGACGCCGAGTTGGCGATCCTGCTCGCCGACCGTGGCTCGGGCTCGGCGCCTGCGGCGCTGCGGGCGGCCCGACGGGCGTACGCGGAACGTCGCACGATCTTCACCAACGACGCGATGGCATGGTCGTTGTTCGTCTCCGGCCGCCCGGTCGAGGCCCTGCCCTACGCACGCGCGGCGGTGGCGACCCAACCCGGTGTCTCCTCCACTCGGTGGCACGCGGCCGAGGTCTTTGCCGCAACGGGCGATCTTGCGGCGGCCCGTCGTGAGCTCGCCGCAGCGATCCGTAATCCATGGTCGTCCCCGCTCCAGACGCGCGCCGTTCGCTCGCTCGCCGACCGACTTGGGCTTCCTGTTCCCGCGCTGCCATCCCCCGCCCCCGCCCAACAAGCCGCCACCCCGACCACCAGGAGCACATGATGTCAACGCTCACGCTCGTAGTCCGCCGACGCAGTCAATCGGCCCGGCGTATCGCACTGCTCGTCGGGATTGTCAGTGCGCTGGCCTTTCGCCCCGATGCCGCGATCGCTCATCCGCTCGGGAATTTCACCACGAACACGGCGACACATGTCACGCTTACGCTCGGACACGTCGACGTTGTGTATGTCGTCGACCTTGCCGAGATCCCGGCCCTGAAGATTCGCCAGGAACTCGGCGCATCGAGCGGTCCTGTTCCGCCCATCGCCGCCGATCGTTGGCGTGACGAGCGCTGCAAATCCATCGCTCAGTCACTGGACATCACCCGGAGCGGAGTCCCTGTGCCACTCGCACCGACGGGTGGAGCTCAGCTCTCGTTCCCTTCGGGTCAGGCGGGCCTGACGACGCTCCGGCTCGAGTGTCGGCTGCATGCCACGTCGGGCGAGTCATCTCCGGCGTCTGTGAACATTGTCGACCGCAACTACCCCGATCGTCTCGGTTGGCGGGAGATCTCCGTATCAGGCAACGGTGTCGGCATCGACGGCGAGGTGGCGACCGTCTCCCCCACCGATCTCCTGCTGCGCTATCCGAAGGAAGCCGTGAGCGCTCCGCTTCGGCAACTCGGGGCATCGTTCAAAGTGTCTCGCGGTGCAGCTGCGGAAATGGCGTCTGCTTCCGACTCGGCCACGGCGTCACCTGCGCCCACCAATCGGGGCAACGACGGTCTGACGCAGCGATTCCAATCTCTGCTCGACCACCGCAAGGTCACGCTGCCCTTCGCCGCCGGAGCCATGCTGCTCGCCGTCGTTCTCGGGGGTCTTCACGCATTGGCGCCCGGACACGGCAAGACCATCATTGCGGCGTACGCACTCGGACGTCGAGGACGAACTGCGGACATCATCGCCATCGGTGGCACGGTGGCGGCGACGCACACCGTCGGCATCATGGTGCTCGGTGTGCTCGTGTCGGCCACCACGGTGGTTTCCGCGGATCGGTCGGTGCGATGGGCGAGCGTCGTGTCGGGCGTCCTGGTGATCGGCGTCGGGTTCACGTTGTTGCGGACTCGGCTGGCCGCCTGGCGCCGACCCGGTCGTCATGGCGTCGCGGGATGGACGGGAGGGCACGATCATCCGCACCCGCACCCGCACCCGCAAGACCATGACCACGGGCACGCCCATCCACACCCGAAAGACCAGGACCACGCGCATGACGACGGGCACGATCATCCGCACCCACATGACCATGACCACGGGCACGATCATCCGCACCCGGAACCGCATGACCACGAGCACGCAGTCGCGCACCACGACGACGCGTCGGTTCTCCACGACCCCCACCCCCTTGCCGATGCCCATGCCCATGTCGACACGCCTGGCCGCGCTTCGGCACTCACCGCCGACGCTGCCACACGCGCCCACCCGGACGACCCGCGGTTCATCGTCACCAGCCACGCCCACGGGGGTTGGTCCCACGACCACGTCCTCCCGGCACCCGGTTCTGTCGTGCGTCGGCGCGAGCTGGTGATGATGGGACTCGCCGGCGGCCTCGTTCCGAGCCCGTCAGCGCTCGTCGTCCTGCTCGGGGCGATCGCCGTTGGCCGAGTGCCGTTCGG
This sequence comes from Acidimicrobiia bacterium, assembly GCA_031418775.1. GTDB lineage: Bacteria > Actinomycetota > Acidimicrobiia > Acidimicrobiales > JANYDT01 > JANLQX01. The sequence goes on along the minus strand of JANOJN010000079.1, from coordinate 42,934 downwards.
GGTAGCCCTCGTCGTCGCCTACGGGATCGGGCTCGCCGCAACCCTCGTCGGTGCCGGTCTGCTCATCGTCCGTTTCGAACGCGGCGTCCGCGGGTGGTCGTCCCGACTCAGCACCCCGGCCGGAGCCCGTCTCTACGCCGTCACCAACGCCCTGCCGCTGGTGTCGGGGTTCGCGATCGCCGGCGCCGGAGTGCTGTTGTTGGCCCGGTCGGTCGCGCAGCTCTAACAAGCGCGTCCAAGCTGGGTTTGGCGATCGAATGGCGACTCGCCTCTCACGGCCTGCGACCGATAGATTCCGCGCATGACGGACATCGACTACTCGCTCACGGCTGCGCACGTTCTCGACGATCCCGCAGCGGCGCACCGCGAGTTGCGGGCGAAGTGCCCCGTCCACTTCGAGACGACGGAGGAGTACTCGCTCTACACCGTTGCCTCGCCGACCGACGTCGTGTCGATTCTCCAGGACACGGCGGTGTGGTCCAACGCCAAGGGCCCGGGAGTGAAGAAGTCCTCGAGTGTCGGCGACGTGCAGCACGACGATCCGCCGATCCACACCCATCGCCGCCGCTTCCTCCGTGACCCGTTCCTGCCGAGCGCGGTGAACAGGACCGCTCCGGCGATACGCGAGCTCGCCGAGTCGCTTGCCGACGATCTGCGCGCTTCGGGTCACAACGGCTGCGAGCTGAACCACGACTACGCCCTCGCGCTGCCGGTCGCCAGCTTCTGCGCGCTGCTCGGCATCGACATCGCCGACCGTGAGCAGTTCAGCCGCTGGGCCGACGACATGGTGGCCGGGATGGCGTATCAGGACCGCGGTCGCGACGGACGCCTCGGGATCGGCCGCTTCGCCCGCGAGCAAATCGAGTTACGTCGAGCACTCCACGCGAAGGGAGAGGAGCTCCCCGACGGATTCCTGTCCTACGTCGCGACCGCGCCCTACGACGACGACGGCGGGGTGCTACCGATCGACGAGGCCGTGAACACGGTGTCGCAGTTCCTCGTCGCTGGACACGAGACGACGACCTCACTGATCACCAACCTGATGTGGCGGGTACTCGAGACGCCGTCGCTGTGGGCGCAGCTCGTCGCCGATCCGTCCCTCGTCGAGGTCGCCGTGGAGGAGAGCCTCCGGTTCGATCCGCCGGTGCTCGGGCTGTGCCGCACCAACAACGTGGCCACCGAAGTCGGCGGCGTGGCGATCCCCGAGGATTCGAAGGTGATGGTGCTCTACGCGTCGGCCAACCGCGACCCCGCGCTGTTCACGAACCCCGACGACTTCCGCCTCGACCGCCCGCTGACCGACCTGAAGAAGCACCTCGCCTTCTCCTGGGGCATCCACTACTGCCTCGGCGCCGGTCTAGCACGCCTCAGCGGACGCATCGCCGTCGAAACTCTGGTGTCACGGTTTCCGACCATGCGTCTGGCCGGCGACACCAAGCGACTCGATGCGCCGTTCCTGTGGGGTCGCAAGGTCCTCCCCGTCGCCTGGGACTGATCCAGGGAACTCACGCGGGGTCGCCGAACGTCGCACAGCAATCGGCGTTCCCGTCGTGGCAGTTGGCTTTGGATCCGACGGGTCATGGCGAGGTCCGTTCGGGCGAGCTCGACTCGTACCGGCCCGCAGGGGATAGGGGCACCCGCTCAGTAGCGTGACCCCATGGTTTTGGGTTCACGTACCGTTCGTCCCAACGGATGAACGCATCGTCGGGCCGGCTGAAGCGCCGCGACCGGGTGGCGATGGCGACCTGGCCCGGAGGCGTCGACGCGCGAATTGGCATGCACCTCCAGCTCGACTGGGATCGCATCGCCCGTACCCATCCGAACATCGCCCCGGTCGCCATCGTTGGCTTCGCACTCGGCCAGGCCCTTGCCGCCAATCCCGTAGCGAATCGGCGTGCCGGCCGCTGGAAGGTTCGACCGCATCGAACTGTCCGCCTGTCCTTTGCCATTCATGCCTCGAATGACCTTCGAATCGCCGTGGTCGACCGCGCCGACGAACTCAGCCCGCAGGAGTTCCAGCGAGCGCTCCGCACGTCGGCCCGTGACGCACGCCGTCGCACGGGTCCACTGGCCCGGGCCACCCGCCTGGTGGAGGCTGTTCCGGTAGTCGTGAGCCGGCTGGCGCTTCGGTGCTGGTCGGCCTTCGCCGCTGGATTGGGAATCGGCGCTTTGGGAATCCCGGGTGCGCCGTTCGGGGCGGCGCTCATTTCGTCGGTCGCCAGGTTCGACCTTCCGGCCGTCGATGTTCCGTTCGTGCCGTTCACCCGGTGCGCCCTCGTCTGCTCGGTCGGAGCTGTCGCGCCCGGGGTCGTCGTGCGTGACGGCGCTCCTGCCGTGACGAACCTCCTCGGCGTGAACGTCAGCTATGACCACCGTGTCTGCGACGCGAGCCAACTGGCATCGCTCCTCCGGAGCTTCGAAACGGCGATCTACAACGGTGCGCCAGCTACGCCTGCGCCCGTCGCGCCCTGACCAAGAAAACGCGACCCCTGACTCGGTGCCGGTTGTGTCGGTTCCGAGCCTGCCGGACCCCGTAAGCGACTTTTATCAGACCGAGACGGCGTAATTCACTGAACGGTGAATTTTGTTTTGTGGGGTGTTCGCCTGCTTGACTGTCTGTGTCGCCGGTCACGTGTGACGGATGCCCCGATCCCGGGTCGCCGCCCACTTCCCCAGCGCCGCCGTCCAATCCAGGCACCTGCCGTCACATCAGGCTCCACTTAGGGGGAAGCATGTCAAGAAAAAGGTCCATCGCCGGACTGATCGCCATCGCCGTTGCCGCTGCGCTCGTCGCCCCGGCGACATCGAGCGTGGCTGCCACGACCAAGAAGGCAACGAAGAAGGTCGCGAAGAAGACGACCAAGAAGCCGACGGCCACGACTGCCGCTCCGGCTGCCACCGCGGCCCCGGTCGCTGGCGCCACGGGCCCGTGCGCAGCAAAGACCGACACCGCGCTCGACAAGATCAACGGTGACGGCGCCGGCCAAGCACAGTTCATCGAGAACTGCGCGGAAGCCAAGCCGTTGAAGGCCGCCGGCGACCAGATCGTCATCGGCTTCCAGAACCCTGAGGGAGATCCCGCCGGGTCATTCCCGGAATACCGTTTCGGCGCACAGGCAGCTACGGAGTACATCAACAACGAGTTGGGCGGCATCGGTGCCGATCTGGCTGCCGGTAAGCCCGGCCGCCCGATCAAGCTCGAGGTCTGCTCGATGGCGATCAACCCGACCGACTCCACCAAGTGCGCCAATGAGCTCGCCGCCAAGAAGCCCTTCATGGTCTTCTCGTCGCTCAACTTCTTCGGCAACCACTTCGCCACCTTCAACGCGGCCAAGATCCCGGTCATCGTCGGTACCCCGATCTCCCCGGCCGACTTCACCAGCCCCGGCACCTACGCCATCGGCGGCGGTGGCGGTTGCCTCGGCGTCCACACCGGCCTCATCGAGTTCGCCACGAACGATCTCAAGGGCACCAAGGTCGCCGTTCCGTGGGCCAACACCCCGCCAGGTGTGTTCTGCTACCACGACCTCGAGAAGAAGCCGTTGAACGTTCTCAACGGCACGACTCAGGCCAAGGACAACTCGGCTGCGCTCACCAAGCCGTCGCTGACCCACATCGGTGTGCCGATCCTTCCGGGCCAGGCCGACGTCACCCCGCAGGCCCAGCAGGTGCTCGACTTCAAGCCGGATGTGATCGTCTTCTCGGCCCAGGGCGCTGACTGCTGGACCTTCGTGAACGCCCTCGGGAAGCTCGGCTGGACCCCGTCGAAGATCCCGCTCGTTCTTTCCGGTGCATGCATCGACGACAAGGCGGCGACGGCAGCAGGTGATCTCGCCAAGGGCATCTACTTCATCGGCTCTTCCCCGATCACCCAGACCGCCAACCTGAAGGGACTCCTCCAGGAGCAGTCGAAGCTCTACCTCTCCAAGAGCGACAAGTACGGCGCCAAGGATCAGAAGCTGAAGGGTTTCGCCACCGCGGGCTTCCTCGGCATGATGAACATCTGGCTCCAGGGCAACGCAGCGGCGAAGGGCAATCCCGCGACGTTGACCGCGCAGGCTCTTGAAGACGCGTTCGCCAAGACCGTGCGCAGCCACTCGTGGGGCAGCACTCCGTTGGAGTGCACCTCAGCAGCGGCACCGTACCTCTCCGTCTGCAACGCCCGTGTCACGGCCTCGCAGTGGAACGGCGCCGGGTACGACGTGAAGCGTTCCGACTTCTCCGGGCTCTACCTGATCAAGGGCACGGCACTCGACTTCGGTCGCTGAGCATCGCTTGATTGCTCGGGTCCGGCGTCATTGCGACGCCGGACCCGAGCGCGTGCAGCGCAAGGGGTGGTCGGAACGGCCACCCCTTGTTGTATCCCGGCTGGTTTGACCCGCGCCGCGTCCCATCATCAACTTCTGACCTGTGGCGTTCTTCGCCTGGAGCATTCATGAAAGACCCCATTGGAATCATGTTGGGTGGCCTCGGTCAGGGCGGCTTCTTCGCCTTGATCGCCATCGGCATCGTGATCGCCTTCCGTGGATCGGGTGTGATCAACTTCGCCCAAGGCGCGATCGCCATGTTCATCGCCTTCGAGTTCGACTCCCTTCGCAAGAAGGGGGTGCTCCAGCTTCCCTGGATCGACTTTCTCCCGACGAAATCGCTGAATTTCCCCGTTCGTCTCACGTTTGACAGCGGAGGGCTCGGCGTGTTTCCGAGCTTCGTCATCGCTATCGCAATGTCGGGGTTCCTCGGCGTGATCGCCCACTTCTTGGTGTTTCGGCCGCTGCGCAGCGCCGCGCCTCTCGGCAAGGTGATCGGCTCGCTCGGCTTGATGCTGTACCTACAGGGAGTGGCGCTGAAGAACTTCGGCACAGAGAACCCCCAGCCGACGGTGGTGCTGCCGAAGGGGCTGTTCACCAACTTCTTGGGGCTCGGGAAGCCGTTGGCAAAGGAGTCGTTCTTCCTCTCGGTGTTCGCCGTCGTTCTCGGAGCGGCGCTCTGGGCATTCTTCCGCTACACGCGGTTCGGGCTGGCGACGCGAGCCGCCGCCGGTAACGAGAAGGGTGCGGTTCTTCTCGGCTACTCGCCGGAACGCCTCGCCCTCGCCAACTGGGTCGTAGCGTCGCTCGCCGCCGGCCTTGCCGGTGTGCTCGTAGGTTCCATCACCGGCGCACTCAATCCGGTGAAGTTCACCGGGCTCGTGGTACCGGCGCTCGGCGCGGCCTTGATCGGGAAGCTCTCGTCGATCCCGTGGGCGACCGCCGGCGGCATCGGCATCGGGCTTCTCCAAACTCTCGCAGGAGTTTGGCTGCCGACGAACAGCTGGTTCCCGCTGGCCTGGCAGGCGACCGCAGCAAATGCCCTTCCGTTGGTCGTGATCGTGTTCGTCTTGTTCGTTCGAGGTCGCTCCCTCCCGATCCGTGGCACGGTCGAGGAGAAACGCCTCCCCCTGGCGCCCTATCCGAAACGCGTCTGGCAGCACAGCCTCATCTGGGGCGCCGCCGCAATTGCTCTCGCGGCCTGGGCCGACGGCGGCAAGTTCGGCTTCTCCGTGACCACGACCCTGATCACCGCGATGGTCATGCTCAGCTACGTGGTGCTGACGGGATACGTCGGCCAGATCTCCCTGGCGCAGATGTCGATCGCCGGCTGCGCGGCCTTCATGACGGCACGCATGCTGGCCAACGGCAAGCCCAATGAGCTCTCTCCCTTCCCGGTCAGTGGTCCCGGACTCCCCTGGCCCGTAGCGGCGGGCATCGGCATCGTGTTCTCGGTGATCGTCGGCGTGATCCTCGGTTTGCCCGCCCTTCGGGTTCGCGGTGTACAGCTTGCGGTCGTCACGATGGCCGCGGCGGTCAGTCTGCAGAGCGTGTACTTCGAAAACGAGCTGCTCACCGATCAGACTGCGGGATCGCCTGCCTCTCTCCAGAACCCGACGTTCTTCGGGATCGACCTCGGCGTCGTCGGCAAGAACGGGCTCAACAGCAGTCTGAAGTTCGCCATCTTCACCGTGGTCGTACTCGTCGGCTTGGCGGTGCTCGTCGCCAATATCCGCCGAAGCGGCACTGGTCGGCGCTTCCTCGCTGTTCGCGCCAACGAGCGGGCCGCCGCCGCGGCAGGCGTGAACGTGATGCGCACCAAGCTCCTCGCCTTCGCCATCGCGTCGGCCATCGCTGGCATCTCCGGCGTGATGTTCGGTTACCAGGCCCGCCAGATCAGCTCAGCAAACTGGGTGTTCTTCCTCAGCCTCTCCGTGCTGGCCTTCGCCTACCTCGGCGGGATCACCTCGATCAACGGGGCGATGATCGGCGGCATCATCTTCGCCAACGGCCTGATCACCGCATGGGCGAACCACCACTTCCACAACGCGATCAGCGTGGACCTCACCAGCATCATCGGAGGCGCCGCCCTCGTCTTCACGGCCATCCACAACCCGGGCGGTATCGCACCACGTCTCCAGCCAGGCTTCCAGTATCTCGGGAACTGGTTGCTGCGGGCCCGGGGCAAAGAGTGGCTGAAAGCCATCCGCGCCGTCGGTCCCGGAGCGGCAGTCGCGGCAATCCCGGTGGCGTTGTTGTTGTGGAACAAAGCCGAGGAGTGGCGCAATTGGTTCCTGCTTCTCGTGCCGCTGAGTGGCATCTTCTTCCGCGGCATCTCGAAGGACCTCTTCGGTTTCCTCAAGCGGGTCATCACCAAGGGCGAGGCCGGAGCCCACGCTGCTCCCGGCCACGGAGCGCCGGCACCGGTGCCCGCCGCGACCGTCACCGAGCAGGGAGCCTGATCCGTCATGACTGCGATCCTCGAAGCCAAAGGACTCACCGTCTCCTACGGCGGACTCAACGCCAACGACGATGTCGACCTCGTCGTCCAGTCCGGCATGGTGTGCGGGCTCATCGGCCCGAACGGCGCCGGCAAGACGACGTTCATCGACGCCATCACCGGATTCACCCCGCCGACCCGGGGAACGGTGCATTTCAACGGACACGACATCACGTCCCTGTCCCCAGCGCAGCGCGCCGATGCCGGCCTCACTCGCACGTTCCAGTCGCTCGAGCTCTTCGACGACCTCACGGTGTGGGACAACCTCCTCGTGCACGCCGAACGGCCGTCGTTCACCTCTTTCCTTACCGATCTCGTACGGCCGAACCGACGGCTCGCGGCGTCGGAACAGGCCGAGTGGGCGCTCGACATCATGGGCCTCGGCGACCTGCGTGATCGTCTCACGCTCGACCTCTCCCATGGTCAGCGCAAGCTCGTCAGCGTCGCTCGCGCACTGGCGAGCCGTCCGAAGGTGGTGCTCCTCGACGAACCGGCCGCCGGGCTCGACACCGCCGAGTCGCAGACGCTCGGCTCGCATCTGCGTGACTTCCTGACCCAGGACATCACCGTGTTCCTCATCGACCACGACATGGGCCTGGTGCTCAACGTTTGCGACTACATCTACGTGCTCGATTTCGGTCGCATCATTGCCGAAGGAACGCCTGATCAGATCCGAACCAACCCGGCCGTGATTGGCGCGTACCTCGGCGCCGAGGCCGGCGAACTTCAAGCCCAGGAAGGTGCTGCCGCTGCTGCGGCAGCAGGAAGGAACCACTGATGAGTCAGTCCGAAATCCAGTCGCCCCTGCGTAGCAGTTCGAACGCGGTCATTGCCCCTCCCGAGACCGTGATCAAGATCTCCGGCCTGGCGGCCGGCTATGGCGGGATTCCCGTCGTGCGCAACCTTGACCTCCATGTCGGCAAGGGTGAGGTGGTCGCCCTGCTCGGCCCGAACGGCGCCGGTAAGACCACCACGCTGCTGACCATCTCCGGGATCCTTCGACCCGTCGCCGGATCGGTCGAGGTATTCGGAAAGGAGATCCCCCTCGGCAAGCCGCACCTGGTCGCCCGCAGCGGCCTCGCCCATGTGGCCGAGGATCGTTCGCTCTTCTTCGACCTCACGGTGGCGGAGAACTTGCGTCTCGGCCTCACCGGTCCGCGATCGCAACAGAAGGCAGCCATGGAGCGTGCCATGGAACTCTTCCCGGCGCTCGCTCCGTTGCGCAGTCGACTCTCGGGACTGCTGTCGGGTGGCGAGCAGCAGATGCTGGCCATGGCGCGTGCGTTGGTGTCGGAGCCCAAGGCCCTTCTCATCGACGAGATGAGCATGGGCCTGGCGCCGATCATCGTGGAGCGGATGATCCCGATCGTGCGCCGAATCGCCGACGAGACCGGCACCGCCGTCCTCATCGTCGAGCAGCACGTGCACATGGCGCTGTCCATCGCCGACCGCGGCTACGTGCTGAACCATGGCGAACTGGTGCTTTCCGGCACCGCCGCCGAACTCCTGGCTCGCCGTGACCTGCTCGAAGCGAGCTACCTCGGCGGCGAGGTGCACTGAATCCGTCGTTTGGCCGGTGCTGTCTCCCCATCGGGGAGGCGGTACCGGACCGGCCGGACCCGCGCCTGATGCCGCATCCGGGAGCTGGCGCCGAGAAGGCCCGGCCGACAGACGATGTCGTGGTCATCGTGTCGTTGGCCAGCTGAAGCCATGTGAAGCCGTGCGACACCACATCGAACGAGCCTGCGAAAGGACGAACGCCGTGGCCGCCGCTGAGGAACTCCACTACCGCCATCTCGCTGACGTAGCGGCCGATATCCGTTCGGGCGGCCTCTCCGCCACCGAGGTCACGCAACACACACTCGACCGAATCACGCGCCTCGATCCACGCCTGCACGCGTTCGCGTTCGTAAGAGGCGACGATGCGTTGCGGGACGCGGAGGACGCTGACGCCCGTAGAGCCCGCGGGGACGCGCTCGGCCCGCTGCACGGCGTCCCGGTCGCCGTCAAAGATCTGTGCGCGATGGCCGGCACGCCGACCCGTGCCGGTGGGTTTTTCTCGACGGGATTCTCGTCCACCGACACCGCCACGGTGGTGACGAGGCTGCAGGACGCCGGCGCCATCATTATCGGCAAGGCACAGCTGACCGAAGGCGCGTGGGGATCCCATCATCCCGATGTCGCCACGCCGGTCAACCCGTGGGCCGAGGATCGCTGGTCGGGTGCATCGTCAAGCGGCTCGGGCGTTTCGGTGGCCGCCGGTCTGGCGTACGGGGCCGTCGGCACCGATACCGCGGGGTCGATCCGCTTTCCGTCTGCCGCCAACCATCTGGTCGGCTTGAAGCCGACGTGGGGTCGGGTGAGCCGCCACGGCGTGTTTCCGTTGTCCGACACGTTCGATCACGTCGGTCCGATGGCCCGCTCGGTCCTCGACGTTGCCCTGATGTACGAGGCCATGGCCGGGCACGACCCTCTCGACGTCACATCGCTGACGGAACCCGTGGGCGACTGCGCATCGGCAGCGCTAGCGGCGCGGCTTCACGGTGTCCGGATCGGTGTCGATCAGGCGTATGCCTTGGGCGACGTGGACGGTCCGACGTTCTCGGCGCTCACCGCGGCCATTGCCCTGTTGAAGGATCAGCGGGCTGTCATCGTCGATGTACGGGTGCCCGAGGTGGACGCGATCCTGCCGCGTGCAGTGATGGCGGCGGCTGCCGAAGCGGCCATCTCCCACGCCGCGAGCTACCCGTCGGAGCGTGCCAGCTACGGCCAGCCATACCGCGACCTCCTCGATCTCGGCCGCGCTTCCACCGCGGTGGATTACGCCACGGTGGCTATTTGGCGCCGCGAGTTCCGTGGAGCGCTGCACCGGGTGTTCGCGGAGGTTGACATGATGGTCGCCCCGGTCCTCCCCATCGCTCCCCTGCTGGCGTCGCAGATGAAGGCGTCGGTGGGTTCGTCGCCCGTCGACTCGGCCGGCTTCATGCGCTACACGATTCCGTTCAACCTCGCCGGCGTCCCGTCACTCACGCTCCCGATGGGCCGTGCGGCCGAGGGCTCACCGCTCGGATTCCAGCTGATCGGGCCGGCGTTGTCCGAAGCGACGTTGCTCTCCGCCGGTGCCGCCTATGAGGCAGCCAGCGGGTTCTCCACCGGGCATCCTGACCTCTGAGCGGCACCGTCGACGGAACGGGCCTGCTCAGTCGGGGGCGACGATGCTCCGGTAGGCGTCTTCCGCGTACGCATCGGTCACCACGCCGAGACCGTCGGCGACCCGGTTCACGTAGGCGAAGTACGCAGTCACCTGATTGACGTCGAGGATGTCACGGTCCGACAGGCCGTTGTCCCGCAGCGGAGCGAGTGAATCTTCGTTCATCGCGCCCGGGGCGACCGTCAGGCGAACGGCGTAGGCGAGGATGGCGCGTTGACGGTCGGTGATCTCGGCGGCCTCGTGGTCATCAATAAGCGTACGTACGAGAGCTACGTTCTTGCAGAGGCGGACCAGACCGGCCGCGTGGTGGGCAAGTCAGTAGTGGCAGCTGTTGATTTCTGACACGACCACACCGATCATCTCCCGCTCGATGCGGGTCACACCGGAACGCCCGTACATCACGGTCCGGTAGAGATCGATATGTGCACGCATTGTCTCGGGGTGGAGAGCATGCACCTTCAAGATGTTGTCGACAACGCCGATGGACTTCTCGCGTTCCGCGTCGTAAAGCTCTCGGAGCAGACCCTCCGCTGCGTCCTCGGCGATCGTGTCGATCCATGCGATTCGTTCTGGCGACTCCATGGGCCGCGACCGTACACTTCCGCTTCTGACGCCGGCCGCAGAACACGATCGCAATGAACTTGCGATTCGGCACCTGAACGCGTGTGTGAACGGCTAAAGGAGCCGGCCTTGCGGCCGGCTCCTTCGTGTTCGATTGGGTCGACTGACTTGGTCAGTTCCAGGTACCGCCGGACCACGACGAGCCGGACCAGGAGCTGCCCGACCACGACGAGCCCGACCACGACGAGCCCGACCACGAACTACCTGACCACGAGGACCCCGACCAGGAGGATCCCGACCATGACGATCCGGACCACGAGCTACCCGACCATGAGCTGCCCGACCACGACGAGCCCGACCACGAACTGCCCGACCACGTCGAGCCGTTCCAGGTGCCACCGGACCAGGAGGATCCGGCCGCCTGCGCCAAAGCCAGTGCCTTCGTATCGATGGCCCGCCCGAAGATGTCCTTCTCGCCGGTGAGGGTCACGCCGTTGGCCGTGAGGTGATCAGAACCGCGGGCGTCCTCGATCGTGCCGCCGCCCTTGGACGGGAAGAAGGTCTGCGTGAAGGCTGACGGAGTCAGGCCGGCGAGCTTGACGAGGTCGATCTCGCCGCCGCCCTGAGCCTGGCTGTCGGCCCCCGGAACCTTCTTGCCGTTGTTGGCGATGAAGCGCTTGACCTGGTCCGGGGTCAGATTCGGGTACTTCTGCAGGATCAGGGCGATCGTGCCGGACGCGATGGCGGCGGCCTGCGAAGTCCCGGAACCCCGGAAGTAGCGGGCATCGATCCGGCCCTCAGGGCTCGTCACGTCCCGGTGCCCGTTCGGAACCCGAAGGCCCTGGAGGTGCGAACCCACGGCAACGAAGTCAGGGTTCTTGCATTTGGCCCCACATCCGGTCGAGCTCGCCGAGTAGGCGCCCATCACATCGTCGTTCGGGAGGGCCGTGCCCATCGTGTCGTAGCCGCCGACACCGATGACGAACGGGTTGTATGCGGGGTTGGCCAAGCCAGGAGCGCCCTTACCCCTCTGGTAACCGGTATTCCCGGCGGCAACCACGACCACGATGCCGCGCTTCCACGCCTGTTCCACCGCATACGAGAGCGGGTCGGCGGCGGCGTCCTGCAACGAGTTCGTCCCATACGACAGGTTGAGCACGCGGATGTTCAGCCCGTTGTTGTTCTTGTTCTGGACGACCCAGTCGATGGCGGCAATGACCTGGGTGACGTCGACGCCTCCGTCAGCGGTGCCGACCTTGACGCTGACAATGCGGGCATCCGGGGCAATCCCGCGATACGCGGTGGCGGGAGCGTTGGCATACGGCGCGGTGAGAGCAGCGTCCTTCCCCGCGATGAGCCCGGCCATGAAGGTGCCGTGGCCGTTCGAGTCGAGCCGGGTCAGGTTCGGCGCCTGGGACTCCAGGGAGAGGTCGGCGCCGTGGATGATCTTGCCGGGCGCATCGAGGCCGGGAACCGGTGACACGCCGGTATCAATGACGGCGACGTCAACGCCCCGCCCGGTGAAGCCCGCGTTCCACCACGCCGTGGCACCCGTCTGTGAGGTGACCGCGGCCATGGAGTACGGGTCCGTCGTGGGGTCGTAACCGGCGGCCGACGCAGGCTGGGCACCGATGGCCGGGACAAGGCTGGCGCCGGTGAGAATGGTGCCGAGCACGAGGCCTGTCGTGCGGCCACGCAGGATGTGACGGAGCCAGGTGGCTCCGGAAGGGACATTGGCAGGCTTGGGGAAGTGACGCATCGGCTACTCCGGGTTTCGGGTGGTCTTCCATGACCACGCACCCATCATCGCCACTCTGCGTGGTCGAATGAATGAGTCGGGAGGCTCTGCACCACCTCTCACTACTGAACTGACCCTCAGCCGGTCCGGACACCTTCGAGCGCTGGCCGCGCTCGGCGTCAGGGCGTCGAGTGGCGCAACGAGGGAAGCGGTTCTCCGCCCACCCGGCCGGCCGACTGACGCATCCAGGTGGCAAACGTTGCCTCGTCCATCGGCCGGGCGAAGAGGTATCCCTGACCGGCGTCGCACCCCATGGCGAGAAGGGCATCGAGTTGTTCCGGCCGTTCGATGCCCTCGGCAACGGTGAATTTCCCGAGGTTGTCCGCCAGGGTGACGATGGCGGTCGCGAACGCCTGCTCGTCGATTGACGTCTCGAGGTCATCCACGAAGGGTTTGGCGATCTTGATGGTGTCGACCGGCATCATCCGCAGATGACTGAGCGACGAGTACCCCGTCCCGAAGTCGTCGAGGGCCAAGCCCACACCGACCAGGCGGAGCTGACGGAGCACCTCGACCGCGTGATCGAGATCTTCGTCGACGAGGTCTTCGGTGATCTCGATGACAAGACGAGACGCCGCCAGACCGGTTCGCCCGAGGGCCGAGCTGATCCGATCGACGAGACCCGGTTCCCGGAAGCTCCGCGGGGAGATGTTCACCGAGACCCAGGGAACACCGATGCCGACGGCATCGCTTCGGGCCACCCACGCGCAGGCGAGGTCGAGCACGGCCATGTCGAGCGCGGCGATGAGTCCCGATTCCTGCGCGACGCCGAGGAACACATCAGGCTCGAGATAGCCAAGCGCAGGATGGTTCCAGCGCACCAGGGCTTCGGCACCGACCAACCCGTTGGTTGCCAGCGTCACGATCGGCTGGTAGACGGCCGAGAGTTCGCCGCGGGTCAACGCCTCTTCGAGTTCCGTTCGAAGGTTGTAGCGATGCAGGGTCGATTCGTGCATGGACGACGAGAACGTGACGGAGCGGCCCTTGCCCTTTGCCTTAGCGATGTACATCGCCGTGTCGGCGTTGCGCATGAGCGCCGTGGCGTCGGTTCCCGGTTCCATGAGGGCGACGCCGACGCTGGCGCGAACCTGGAGACGCAGGTCACCGATACGGACCGGATCATCGAGAGCGTCGAGGATCCGCTGGGCCACGGCGTCGACGGCGCCGCCATGCTCGGCATCCGGGAGAAGGATGGCGAACTCGTCACCGCCGAGGCGGGCGACGGTCTCGGTTGGGTTCACGCACCCCTTCAAACGGCGCGCCACCTCGATGAGCAGGGAGTCACCGGTGGCATGGCCGAAGCTGTCGTTCACGGTCTTGAAGTCGTCGAGATCGATGAACAGGGCCGCACCACGCGCCGGCTCGCAACGCTCGATGGCGTCCTGGACCTCGGTCCGGAACAGGGAGCGGTTGGCCAGGCTGGTCAGGGGATCATGGGTCGCTTGGAAGGTCAACCGGCCTTCCATCACCCGCAGCCGGGCAAGTGACTGCTCGAGACGGCCGTTCTCCAACGCGATCGCCGTGTGGTTGGCCAGCGTTTCGGCCAGGCGGACATCGTTCCCGTCGAACCCGACGACGTCGCTCAGATGAATGGCAACGACCAAGCCGCCGATGAGTCGTGATTCACCGATGAGCGGGATGATCATGGCGTCTTTGTAGCCGCGCTGGCGGAGGAATTCACCGCCCTGACCGGCCTCACCCGCAACGGTGGCGTCGAGAATCGACGAGTGTCGGGATTCGAGGAGACCGATGAGCAGATGGTGGGTGTCGTCCAGCGTGCCGAACGCCTGCACCAATTCCCCCGGACCGACCCGAACACAGACCGGCGAATCGGTGGTTTCCGACAGGTAGATGAGCTCGGCCGCCTCGGCCTGGAACGTGTCGCGGACATGACGGAGTAGTTCGGTCATACCTGATTCCAGGTCTGACGACTCGTGCAGCAGTTTGGTCGAGCTGTAGAGGAATTCGAGGCCCTCGTGACGTCGACGCTGCGTGGTGTAGGCCCAATTCGCCAGGTAGATGCCACCGGTGGGCACGACGAGCAGTCCGGAGAGCCAGGGCCGGGCGTCGACCACGATCACCGCGATGGCCCCGAGGCTCACGGTGAAGATGTTCGTCACCAGAGCGAAGCGGACGCCGGCGCTGAGCTCGGAGAGCCGCCAGGCGCCCGTGGCGAGCGATATCGCGAGGAATACAAGGAAGACCGACAGGATCGAGCCGGCGAGAAGGGCAGCCGAGCCCTTGATCAGCACCATCTCGTCGATCGGGGCCCGATCGGGCGCGAGAAGGCGGAAGAGCCCGATCGACACGACGTCTGCCGCCACGAAGGCGGCGGTGTTGAACAGCAGCTTGAGCGGGCCCTGCTTCCGGTGCAGCTTCAGGGCCAAGGTTCCGCCGAGGATCTGCGTGCCGATGACCACGAAGGGAGAGACGAAGAACAGCCCGAGCGCGACCGGCAGTTCACGCAGTGCGAAGGTGTGGGCTTCGCCTCGAACATGGAGATGGACGACGAAGATCTCGGCCGCTCCGAACATCAACGCCAGTGTTGGCACGGCAAACCACCAGGGCCAGCGGGCGGGGTCGGTCCAGTGCTCGGATCCTCTCAGCGAGAGGATGGCGGCCGCTGAAGTGACCCAAAGGCCGAACGTGAGCATCGCCACCCGCCCCGCCCCACCGATTGCGGGATCAGACGCGGCAGAACGCGGCGGCGCCGAAGCGTCGATTTCGGAGCGTCCGTGCTCACCCAATCCCATGGCCTTGTCGATCGGCGGATGAAACCGTCGTCTTGAGTCGGGTCGAACCGGGGCCGGAACTGATCTGACGGCTTCGGGCGAGCGAGTGGGTCGAAGGGCCCAGCCGCGTCCCTTGCGCCTATTGGAGAGGACCTCGCAGAGCAACCTGTGCGGCGTTGAACCCGCACATCCCGTGCACTCCCCCGCCCGGGGGTGTCGAAGCCGAACAGAGGAAGATACTCGGGTTCGGCGTTCGGTAGGGCCGTCCGACCAACGGACGAAAGAGCAACTGCACGCCGTCGTGGGCGCCACCGCTGATGTCACCACCGACGTAGGCATGATCGTGCGCTTCGAACCACGCCGGGGTGGCGACGTGGCGGGCAAGCACCAGATCACGGAAACCTGGAGCGAACCGTTCGATCTGTCGTTCGATCGCCACCGTCATATCGACGGTCGATCCGTTGGGGACGTGGCAATACGCCCACAGAGTGTGCGTCCCATCGGGAGCGCGGGACGGGTCGATGATCGACTGCTGGGCGACCAGCACGAACGGACGGTCAGGGTGGTGACCAGCCGCAACCTCGGCCTCCGCCTTCGCAACTTCTTCCGCCGATCCACCCACGTGGACGGTGCCGGCCCGACGGCAACCTTCGTTGGTCCACGGAACCGGACCGGCGAGGGCGTAGTCGATCTTGAAGGCCGCCGGCCCATGCCGGAAGGCTTCGAGTCGGCGCCGGTAACGCAGTGGTAGGCGGTCGCCGGCGATACGGGCGACCTGTGTGGGAGAGAGATCGAAGAGCACCGCACGCGACTCAGGGATGTCGGCGAACGACGTCACGCACCGGCCCGTCTCCACCTTTCCGCCGTGCTTACGAAGCAGCGACACCAACGCGTCGGCGATGGCCTGCGAGCCGCCCGCGGCGACCGGCCACCCGACCGCGTGCGCTGACGCCAACAGGACCAGCCCGAAGCCCGCGGTCATCGGACGCGACAGGGGAAGGAATGCGTGGGCGGCCGACCCGGCGAACAATGCGCGGGCTTCGTCGGCCTCGAACCAGTGGTTCCCCAGGCGTGTTGCCGGGGCGAGCGCGGGGAGGCCGAAACGGGCGAGCGTGATGGGGTGACGCGGAACCTGCGGGAGCGGACGCATCAGCATCGGCAGCAACGTCCCCCAGCGTTCCGAAAGCGAACCGATGTGCCGGCGCCACGCTTCGCGATCGCTCCCGAGACCGTCGGCAGTCTCCGTTGCGTCGCGGGTCACCAGTCCGGCACGTCCATCTTCGAGCGGATGGGCGAGGGCCACGGGCGGGTGCAGCCACCGCAGGCCGTGATCGGCCAGGGGCAGTGATGACATCACTGGCGACCCGACACCGAGCGGATGGATCGCCGAGCAGATGTCGTGCACGAACCCCGGGAGGGTGAGCTCGCCGCTGCGGGTTCCTCCGCCGATCGTCGGGTCAGCCTCAAGGACGACAACCGAGCGACCGGCCATCGCCAGGGTGACGGCGGCAACGAGCCCATTGGGTCCTGACCCGACGACAACGGCATCGATGGTTGTCGCGCTCACATCTAACTCCTTGACCCCGACTCTACGGGGAGAACAGCTTCGGTGAACCGCAGCGCTCGACCAAGGGCGCGGGCACGCGGACACGAGGTGATGCCAGCCCTCCCCCAACACGAAGGTCTGCACTCTCACGACACAGGAGTCGCGTTCGTATCCTCACCCCGGCGTGCCCGTCATCGGCCCGACCCGCGCTCACTGCCCCCTTCTGCCCCGCACCGCTACATTGCACCCATGACAATTCGAGTCGTTGTCGCCGAAGACAACGCACTGTTGCGCGATGGCCTGGCGCGTCTGCTCTCGTCGAGCGCGGGGTTCGAGCTCGTCGGCACGGCTGTCGACTACGACACGCTTCTCGCCGTGGTTGACGAGTCCCGGCCTGACGTCGTCATCACCGACATCCGCATGCCTCCGACCGGCACCGACGAAGGAATCCGAGCAGCCGCTGTGTTCAGTGAGTCCAATCCGGAGATCGGCGTCATCGTGCTCAGCCAGTACGTCTCTCCGGCTTATGCGGTCACCCTTCTGGCCGGGGGGTCGGCGCGCCGCGGGTACCTGCTCAAGGACCGCGTTGCCGCCGTCGACGATCTTCTGGAAGCGGTGCGAGTGGTTGCCGCAGGAGGCGCAGTCATCGACCCCCAGGTTGTCGAGCACCTCGTCGCCTCATCACGCCGGTCGACGAAGACGCCACTCGAATTCCTCACGCCACGCGAGCGAGAGGTCTTGGGCGCCATGGCACAAGGGAAGTCCAACGCGGCGATCGCCGCTGCGCTTGTCCTATCTGAGCGGGCAGTGGAGAAACACATCAACGCGATCTTCTCGAAGCTGCATCTCAATGAGGAACCCGACGTCAATCGACGGGTGAGCGCCGTGTTGATGTTCCTGTCCAGTGGTGATGCTGGCAACACCTCGACCGAGGTAACAGCACGGTTCTCACCTCCTCGCTGAACGGTCAAGCTGTACGTGTCATGGGATGTGTGCTTATGAACCTACCGACAGATTCGAGCAGGTCCGATGTCGACAGCATTCGCGTTCTCGTCGTTGACGACCAGGCTCCGTTCCGCGACGCCGCCCGAGCGGTGATCGCTCGGGTCCCGGGTTTCGAACTCGTCGGCGAAGCCACCTCGGGGGAGGAAGCAGTTGTCCTCGTCGAGGAATTGCGTCCTGCAGTGGTGCTGATGGACATCAACATGGGGGCGATCGATGGCGTCGAGGCGACACGCATCATCACGATGACCTTCCCCGAAACCTTCGTCATCCTCGTGTCGACCTACGCCGTCGACGACCTCCCTCCCGGCGCGCGCTCATGCGGTGCCGTGGCCTACGTCAACAAGGACGAGCTCTCTCCCCGCTTCGTGCGTCGCCTCTGGGAGGCCGGCGGCGATCCCACCTGGCGCCGCGATCCCGCGTGATCGTTCGGAGCGGCAACCGCCTTCCGGTCCGCTAGCTCGTATGCCATCACCGGAGGGACGGTCGTCACAACAAACGGCCCCTCTTCAACGAGCCGTGCACGTTCGTCGGGGTCGGCCTACGATCAGGACACAGATGCGGCGCAAACCGGTCCGCATCGCGCCAAGGAGGCAGCAATGCGCGTCGACGGTGTCTTACAGGGAAAAGGATCTGAGGTCGCGACGATCGGCCCGGACCAGACGTTGCTCTCCGCTGTGGCCGAACTCGGGAGGCGACGCATCGGGGCTCTCGTAGTGGTTGCCCCCGACGGCGCCGTTGCCGGCATTCTCAGTGAACGTGACATCGTGGCGGCGATCTCACGAGACGGAGCGGCGGTTCTCGAACGGGCGGTCCGTGACGTGATGACGACCAACGTGATCACCTGCTCGCCCACGGACACCATGGAACAGCTGATGAGCGCGATGACCGAGCAGCACATACGTCATCTTCCCGTGATCAGAGACGGAGCCCTCGTCGGTATCGTCAGCATCGGCGACGTCGTGAAACGCCGGGTTGCCGAGATCCAAGATGAGGCGACGGCGTTGGGCGACTACATCACGCACGGCCGCTGAGCCCGAGGCAGCGATTTCTGAACAGGGCTGACGCCGGCCGCTCGCCGAGCAGCAACGTCTCAAGCCAACGGTACCGATCCGTGTATCGAGGTGCCCCGGCCGGACGCACTCACGACAGCAACCGTTCCACCGAAAGCGCCCATGCGATCGCGCATGTTCACGAAACCGTGTCCGTCGCCGCGGCCATTGGTCTGGTCGAACCCGAGACCATCATCGGAAACCTCCCAGTGCAGGAACTGGGCGTCCTCCCAGACCCGCACGAGCGCGCTGGCCTTGTCGCCGGCGTGCTTGCCGGCGTTTTGCAGTGCCTCCATGCAGCAGAAGTAGATCGCCGCCTCGACTTCTTGTGGATGGCGGGCAACGTTCACCTCGGCCATGGTCGGCAGAGCCGCTCTGGCCGCGGCCGCCGGTAGGGCTTCGCCCAACCCACCGGAGACGAGCAATGGCGGGAAGATGCCATGGGCAAGAGAACGCAGCTCGGTGATCGCCTCCTGGAGGTTGCCGCGGATCTCGTCGATCATCGACTCGGCGTCGGCCGGGTCGTCGACGACGGCGTCTTTCGCGAGCCGGAGCTTCACTGCAAGCGCGACGAGATGCTGTTGGGCACCGTCGTGAAGATTCCGCTCCAGTTTTCGCCGTTCCGTGTCTCCTGCCGCGACAATGCGAATACGGGACGCCCGCAACTCCTCGTTCGTTCGACGGAGCTCATCCAGCGACGCCTGCAACGCCGTGTCGAGTTGCACGTTGTGAAGGGCGAGCCCAACCTGTCGCGCCAACTCGGTCAGCACTCTGTCGTCCTCCTCGGTGAAGGAAGCGGCATCACTACTTCGTTCGCATACGATCAGACCGAGCATCTCACCACTGTGCGCGATCGGGGCCACCCTCGTCGATGCCGTGACGTCGGGCCCGACGAGGCCCGACAGCCAGATGTCGAGCCACGTTCCGCCCGAGACGCCGGCCCGACTGACGACGGCACGCTCCTTCTCGCCAACGGTGAGCGGAGAGGTCGGCCGATGGGGAACCATCGCGGCGACCTCGTAATGCCCGTGGCTGCCGGTCCAGATCTGCGCACTTCGCAGTTGCAGGGACTTCCGCAGGGTCTCCGCAAGTTGCAGAAGTAGCTCGTCGAGCGGGATTGCCCGGGAAAGACGCGAGCTCCAGGTCCGGAGTGCTTCATCGGGAGACACCCGTTCTCCGTAGACAACCCGGTTCGCGCGATCCCCGAGCCAGGCCCGAGCCGGTTGATAGCAAAGCGCCGCGCCAGCGGCTGCGGCCATGGAGAGCACGAACAGCGACCGCTCGCTGCCCGACGGTCGGCGCCCGAACGCGGCCAACGCCAAGAGGTACGCCGCCGCGATGAGCACGGTCAGCCCGGTCACCGACACCGTGTGCGTGAGCAGCCTGTCGATTCGGGACAGGAGCCGGGGAACCGTACCTGCGGCGATCGACATCGGCAACAGCCCGGACGCGACCAGCGCCACATCAGCCGCGTGGTCCGGCCAGCCGAGGGCGAGCGTCAAAGCCCCCGCGACCAACGCGATCTCGATCGCAACAACGGCTCCCCATCCGGTCCACTGCATCCGACGCTGCGTCAGAACACTCGCGGAGCGGTAACTCGCATGAGCGATGGGGAGAGCGCCAACCGTCAGGACCCACAGCGCAACGATCGGCCATGCGCTCACCGTGTCTCGATCGCCGAGCAGCGCCAGAGCGAGCACAACGGCGATGGCATATGCGCCGAGAAGAACGCGGCGCGAGCCGGTGCCGGCCAGTCGGCCGTCCGGAAGCGTCAGGAGCAGATGGAGGACGAGAACGGGTGTCAGCGTCAGCGCGAAGCGCTCGCCTGCGTCCGCCAGCATGGATGCCGGTCCGGAAAGACCGGTCGACCTGTTCGCCGACCATGAGAGCGCGCCCGTCGCGACGACTGCGGCAAGCGCCAGCGCCGTTGCATTCCACCGGGTTGGGCTTCGTCGAACCGCCATTCCCGCTCCGAGGGACCACATCAGACCTACAGCACCCACGATGACCACCGTGGGCGAGATCGCCGCCGTCCGAAGTGACAGACCGAGGGCCCATACGCTCATGAACAATGCTGCGACCCAGGCGACGAGCGCGGTGGAACGTCGACGGATGGTGTCTCCGTCGCCTGCTGGAAACACCACTCGTCCCGCCCACGATTGGGAGCTCACGTGCCCTCGTTCGTTCGTTGTGCCTTCGAGCGGTGCGTCACGCCACCGGCGCGCCGCGCCCGTCATCGATGACGCGACCATCTTTCATTCGGACAATCCGTTGGGCTGCGTCGGCGACCGGTTGGTCGTGGGTGACCAGAAGAATCGTCTGGCCGTTGCGATGCAAACGGGTGAAGAGTTCGAGAACCTCGTCGCCTCCGGCCGAGTCAAGAGCGCCCGTGGGCTCGTCGGCCAGCAGGAGCGTCGGCTCGTTGGCAAGAGCGCGCGCAATGGCCAACCGCTGACGCTGACCGCCCGACAGAGAGGCGGGCGCCTGTTTGGCCTTGTCGCCGATGCCCAGGAGGTCGAGCAGGTCGCGGGCCCTGGTCTCGGCCGCCTTTCGTTTGCGCCCGGCGATGAGGGCCGGCATGAGCACGTTCTCCAGCGCCGTCATTCCTTCGAGGAGGTTGAAGAACTGGAACACGATTCCGATGTGTCGACGGCGCATGATCGCGAGATCGCTCTCGGTCTTGCCGTCGAGTCGCTGTCCGGCGACGCTCACCTCCCCGTCGTCGGCGATATCGAGTCCGGCGATGATGTTGAGCATGGTCGACTTCCCGCACCCCGACGGACCCATGACAGCAACGAACTCGCCACGCGAAACGGACAGGTCGGCACCGCGTAGGGCTCGGACCGGAGCCATGTCGGCCTCGAACGTTCGAAACACCTGCCGGACATCGACCACGAGATCGACGCCCGAGGTCACGGCCGCTTCTCCTCCTGGAGTGACGCTCTGATCGGAAAGCGTGTCGATGCTCACGGCATTGCCTCCTGGGAAACGAGCGGACGTTCCGCATTCTTGTCGATTGGGCCAGGCGCCGGCCGGCCGGCCGAATCGGACGATTCGGGACTGCTGTCCGGCGACTGCTGGCGGGGTTGGTTGCGTGACGCGATCTTGCGTGGTCGCACGGGCGTGGAGCGTCCCTTCACCAGTTGCGGACCGAGATCCTCTGCCTCCGGCTTCTGGGTGAATTGCTCCCAGGTCGGATCGCTGACGACGGTCTCGCCGTCGATGGCGAACTGCTGGAGCCGCTGGCAGAGGTTCACGGCGTCGCCGACGACGGTGTACTCGAGCCGTTCTTCCGAGCCGAGCAGGGCGGCGGCGACGTCGCCTGTCGAAAGCCCGATGCCGAGGGGAAAGGGTTCGAGACCTTGGGCAATCCAGCTGTTGTTCACCGCGTCCTGGGCGGCGTGCATCGCGTGTGCGGCGACCAGGGCGCGATCGGCGTGATCGGTGCACGGCTCCGGGGCTCCGAAGACGGCCATCACGGCGTCACCGACGTATTGCATGACCGTTCCACCGGCCGAAAGAATCGCTTTGTTCATCTCCGAGCGGTGACGGTTGAGCTGCTGAGCAAGGTTCGACGGATCAGTATGTTCACTGATGGTCGTGTACCCGCGGATGTCGCTCATCAGAACGGTCACGTTGAGCTCCTCGGTGTCGCCGGCATGCGCACCTCGGGCACGAATACGGTCGGCGACCCCCGTCGGCAGGAGACGCGAAAGCGACTCGCCCTGCTCCTCGCGCGACACAATCGCCACGTGGAGCCGCTTCAAACGGTCGAGCGAACCCGCGGTACCGGCCGACACACCTTCGGCGAGCCGCAGAAACAGGTTCTCCACTCTCGTCTCCACGGCGCCCGGCGTCGACTTCGTGGCGATCGCGATCGCCTTGATCGGCTTACCTTCTGCCACCATCTCGAGCAACGCGTCGTCGCTGGCGTCCAACCCGCCGGTTCGCCGAACCGGACTCATCAGCGCACTGACGATGACGGGATCGAGCATCGATCCGCCAGAGGCAACCTCCCGAATCGCGCGAGCCAACTGGTCGCCCTCGGCGATGCGATCCTTCAGCAGGTAGCCGTAACCGCTGGCACCTTCGGAAAGCAACGCGATCGCGTAGTCCGGATCGTCATACTGACTGAGGATGACAACGCCGGTACCGGGGTGCGCCTTGCGGATGATCTTGCAGGCCTCGATGCCTTCCCGATGGAAGTTGGGCGGCATCCGGATATCACTCACCACGACGTTCGGGGCAGTGGCCTCCGCTCCGCTGATGAGTCCGTCGTAGTCCTCCGCGATGCCGACGATCTCGATATCGGCCTGTCGAGACAACATGGCCTTCACTCCCTCACGGATGAAGACGCTGTCGTCGGCGATGAACACCGTGATTGCTCCCATGTGGTTGATTCAACTCCTCGATCGGACTCACGCACAGGGCGTGAGCCCGTGTCCTTCGGTGGTGCCAGCACACCCGTCACTCGGCGGTCACGGAAAGACCGGCCGCGGTGGCCTTGCGGGTCGAAGGAACGAATGCGAGACCGACCGCAAGTGCGCTCACCATCGCCAATGACGAGAGGACCATCAACCGCAGAACGGGGATGCTCGGACTGCGTCGCAGACCGAGACGCCCGCAGAAGATTCCCCACAGCACGTTGGCGCTGAAGATGCCGAGAGGTACACCGACGGTGAGCGCAGCCCCGATGGTCGTCGCCGCCTGCCAGAGCACAACGCGACCTGCCTGACGCCGGGTCAGACCGAGTGCGGCCATGATGGCCAGATCGCGCCGTCTGGCGTTCGTCGTGGTGACGATGCCGTGGGCGAGGGAGATCGCGAACAACACGCCAACTGCGGCGGCGAACGGCAGCCACACCGCTCCCAGCGATTCGTAGCCGTTCAGGGCGGCGGGCTTCCCGTCGGTGAAGAAACAGCCCGAATCGGTGCAACCCTGCTCGATGAAGAATTTCCGAAGTGATTCCGTTGCTGTTGCCCGATCGAGTGTCGGATCGATCCGGAGGAACACGCCATTGAACCGGCCCTCCGAGGGGTCCGAAGAGGGCGGAAACACGGAAGCGACGGTCGCGGCGCCGGTGCCGAGACCGGTGTTGCTGGTACGGGTGTTCCCGATCGCCGGAAAGGTCGCGGTGCCCACGATCGTCATCGTGCGCATCCCGTGGCCGGTTTCCACGTCGACCCGGTCGCCGATGGAGCGGCCGAGCTTCTTCATGCTGAGAGGGCCGAGAACGATGTCGCGTTCCCCCTGCGGTATCCGGCCGTCGATCATTGTCGGGAAGACGGTTCCATCGAGCTGATCGAACCCGACAGCAGCGATCGACGTTCCGTCGATGCGAACGTTGCCGTAGGAGAACGCGGCGATCGCAGCGACCTCGGGTCGGGCGCGAATTGCCTCCACCGCGTCGTCGAGGATCGGGCCAAAGACGTTCCCGACGCCGACGTCCCAGTCCCAGCCGTAGTTGCTCGGCGTGCCGAGGAGGTGGTTCAGGTTTGAAGCAAACGAGACCGCGGCCGCGACAACGGCGACCGCAAGCGCGATGCTGGAAAGGACGCTGCGAGCCGGGGTCGCATCCCGCCCGATGCCGGGCTGAAGTGCGAAACGTGAGCCCGTCACTGCGGTCGGAGGCAGGCCGGCCCACGCCAACAAGCTCACGAAACGCGATGGCCGACCTTGCCCGCCGAAAGCCTGTGCTCCACGGGGTGAGGGAACGGAGAACCTGGTGACGCGCATCGCCGACAACCACGAGGCGACGGCAAGTGTCGCGGTGATCACGAGCACTCCCAGTCCGAGTACAGCGCCGTCGAACCTGAGTCCGGGTGACGGCTCGACAGCTCGTGTCGAACCGAACGGTGTGAACGCACTCGAGGACCACGCGACCACGAGGGCGGTGATCGACGCGGCAACGGCGATCGTGATTCCGTGCAGCATGGCGAGAGCACCGAGATCGCGAGGTGCCATGCCGAGGGCCCGAAGGGCAGGCGCATCACGATTGTGGGAGAGGATCTGGCGGCCGATCGCCTGCGCGCCCAACAACAGACCAGCGAAAAACAGGACGGCGCCCAGTAGCCAGATCGTCGTGACCTGCGGTCGCAACGCGTTCTGGACAGCCACCCGAGCGTCGTTCGTCACCGAGAAGAGGACCTGTGCACCGGGATAGCGGTCGACGAGCTTCTCGACCTGCGAGCGGAGCTCCACAATCTTCGAGTCGACATCGGAGACCTTCAACGCCGACGAGATGTAGTAGGTCGAGTCGCGGTGGGCCGCCGCAAACGCAGGGAACAGATACACCTGCGGCTTGCGGCTTGACGCGGAGTCGAGCAGCTCATTCGGGAGGCGTCCCACGCCGACGATCGTGAGCTCGAGCGGCTCACCCGTCTTCGGGTCGGCGTTGCCGTCTTTGCCGAAGCCCTCCAGGCGAACCAACCGCAACGATGTCACCCGGTCGCCGATCTTCCACCCGGTGACGCGCGATAGTTCCGGATTCACGATCACCTCCTCCGGTCGATCGGTCGCGGGCAACCGGCCCTTCAGCAGCCGAAGCGTCTCCACGCCCTCAGGTCCCGGCGATGAGATCAGCTTCCCGACGGCAGAACCGAAGGACAGGCGCGTGCCCTCACTGCCGTCTTCGTTGAGCTCAACGAGGTACACGCCGCCGATCCGCGTCGATCGCTCGACACCGGGAAGGTGCTCGATCTCGTCGAGGTAGGAAAGCGCTGCCGAGCGGCCCATCGCTGATTGATCACCGCTCACCAACACATCTGCTGAACGCCCGGAAGCGAGTGCCCGGGGCAATGCGGTGTCGGTGCGCCGGGCATCCGCTGCGGCTGCCAGAGCGAAGCTCAATGCGAGACCGACCGCCAGGGCGAGGACCGTCCAGGAACGCCAATTGGATCGGAGCGTCGACCGGTACCGGTAGACGACCGCTCTCACGTTGTCCGACCGTGCGTGCCCGGGCCGCGCACGAGGAGCAACCGACCGTTGTTCACGCATTCATTGAACAGGGAAGGCGGCGCTCAATACCAGGGCGTGCGCCCCACCGGTCCGGGGTGTGCCAGCCACACCGGGGAAGCGCCGGGCTCCGCCCTTCTCGCTCCCCTCTTCATCGGCTCACGATAAGCCATGTCCACTACCTCCACTCGATACGAACGCAGCGTCGCCACCGTCTCGTGGATCCCGTCGGACCTCCTCGAAGGAATGGGGAAGATCGCGACTCGCATGAAGATGGCCCATCACGATCCGCCGCCGCCGATCTCGCTGGGCGCCGACATCTCCGCGACTCTCGCGGAGCTCCGCATCGCCGACGGGTTCCGTTTCGCGAACCATCTCCGCGCCTTCATCGAGGTCGACGACTCCCATCGGATCGTCAACGCCGGCTACAGCGGCGGCGGCGTCATGGGAGCAACGACGGTAGGCCTCGCCGTTGGATCGATCACCGTTCCGGCCATCAGACTCGACGATCGTCGAAGCGAACCGGAGATCGGCGCCGACTACGTCCGCTTCACGCAGACCGTCGGGGGTCGAACCGGAGCGCCGATGCCCCGGGCAGTCAAACATCCGCCATTCGTCCAGTACCACGCCCCAATCGTGTGGACGACGCTCGAGCTCATCATCCGAACCGACGGTACCCACGAGGCGACATTCGCCGGGGCGTCTGGTTTTCCGCGTCATTGGCTGTTCGACGACTCGGGTTCGCTTGTCGCGAAGAGCAGCGTCGCGGAATACAAGAAATGGATGAGTGAGTCGTTCGGTCACCGCACGCCATGGGGTGACGAGGACTCGCCGACATTGGTCACCGCGGTCGAATCAGCCCTTGAGCGAGAGCTCCAGAGCGCGATCATGCGGGGAAGCCAGCGACCCGAGATTCGCCGAATCAGAGCAGGCGGCGCCCTCGTCGAGCAGGGTTCGTGCAGCGACGAACTCTTCCTGCTTCTCAACGGCGTCCTCGTTGTCGAGGTCGACGGCGAGAAGATTGCCGAGTTGGGTCCGGGCGCTGTCTTGGGCGAACGTGGCCTCCTGGAAGGTGGACACCGAACAGCGACACTGCGCGCCGTAACCGAGTGCAAGGTGGCCGCCGTGCCGGCCAATGACATCGACACCGTGCGGCTCTCCCGGCTCGCCGAAGGACACCGCCGCGAGAACACCCACGGGCGCTGATGCAGCGGAAGCGGCGGGCTCGTCTCGCCCCTTCGAAGTCGGGTGCGCTACGTTCGAGACGCAACGGCCACGCGCGCCACGAACCGAACCGTGACCGACTCCGACCGGTTACCTGCGATGAAAGCGATTCACCTCATGGACATCTCCATCACCGACGAACAGGCGGAACTGCTCCGTGAAGTGCTCGACCGAACGATCCGCGACCTACGCTATGAGATCGCCGACACCGACCGCCCCGACTTCAAGCGGATGCTCAAGGCCCGGGAGGCCACCCTCCGGGAGCTGATCGCCCCTCTCGGTGGGACGCTTCCCGACGCACCCCTGAAGTCCTGAGAAGGACCTCGCCAGCGCGCGGGAACCCGTCGTAAGCAGCGGGCCCGAACGGTGCCGTCCCCCGTCGAACAGACAACCGCCGAACGGAGCCTTCCCAACTGGGTCGTTCGACCTTTACTGATGCCCCTCCTCAAGTTTCGCGACGGATTCCCGATACTTCTTTCGTGTACGGGAATGTGCTCGGAGCAGGACTGGTCGCCGCGCCGGCCACGCTCGCGTTCACCGGAATAGGACAAACCTTCATAACGGTCACGGTTTCCGTCGCGGCCTCGGGCATCGTTCTGGGGATCGTGCTCCTTCGGAGTTCGCGGGTTTCGTTGTTCCAACCGCCGTCGGCGGATTTCCCCTCGCAAAGCCCCCGGTAGTTAGCGGTTCGCTGTCGCGCCATGACGTTGGTCGGGACGAGGTTCATCACGGGAGCGCTGGCCGCCTTCTTCGTCACGCTCGGCGCGGTGCTCCTCGTCGTCGCTCAGCGCTCCAGCGCCCGTGCCCGCCACGAGCTCCTGCGTGACCACGGCCGCCACTCGCGCCCTCGGTCGACCGATCTTCTTGATCGGCTTGTCGCTCGCTCGATCCTTCTGATCGTTCTTGCCGCGTTCGCAGCCATCTACCTCGATGTCGGGATTTCGTGGATCGGGGCCACGATGATCGGCGCCATGGTGACGAAACTGACCGTCGCCGAACTCCATCGGCGACGGGAGAACTTCGGCGCGGCGCCGCCAGGCCTCCGAGTTTGCGCCGTCATGCCGATCCATAACGAAGATCCGGCCTATGCGGTGGCCGGCGTGGCCTCGATGCTTGCCCAGACCCGAGCGCTTCACCGGATCCATGTGGTCGATGACGGCTCGACCGACGGCGGGGCCGCGGCCGACGCGGTCCGCAGCCACCTCGAAGCGAATGCCGGTTCCGTCCAATGGGAGGTGACGGTCCTTGCCGTCAACGTCGGCAAGCGCCACGCACTTGCCCATGGATTCGAGGCCGCGTTGGATGCCGACATCTTCCTCTGCGTCGACTCCGATACCGTCCTCCAACCCGACGCGATGGTCGAAGGTCTGCGGCCGTTCTCCGATCCGGGCGTTTCCGCAGTGGCCGGGCTCGTCTCGGCCCACAACCGCCGACGGAACCTGCTCACCCGGCTCATCGATCTTCGCTACGTGAGTGCGTTCCTCTCCGAGCGTGCCGCCTATTCGGCCTTCGGTGCGGTGCTTTGCTGCTGCGGTTCGCTCAGCTTCTACCGGGCCGAGGTCGTCCGGGACAACCTCGACGACTTCCTCGGCCAGTACTTCCTCGGCAGGACGGCGACCTTCGGCGACGATCGGCGCCTCACCAACTACGCGTTGCGGTCGGGCAAGGTGGTCCTTGCCGAACGATCGCGCGCCGCCACGGCCGTCCCCGAACGACTGTCGCACTACGTCCGTCAGCAGGTGCGCTGGAACAAGAGCTTCTTCCGAGAGTCCCTGTGGGTGCTTTCCACTTTCCCCCTGCGTAGTGCGGCGTTCTGGCTCACCGTCGCCGAGGTGGCGATGTGGGTCGTCATGGGCGCCGCGCTCGTCGTTGCCATAGCGCTCTATCCGATGCTCGGCCAGCTCACCCACGTCCGGGCCACGTTGGTGTTCGTCATGCTGGCCGCATGGGCTCGGAACAGCGCGTACTTGGAGCACCGACGCGACGGTGTGAAGCGGCGAGACCGGACATTCGTCTTCGCCATCGCTCCGATCTACGGACTCCTCCACATCTTCGTCCTGGTCCCCGTCAGGATCTACGCGCTCCTCACCCTCCGTCAGGGAAAGTGGGGCACGCGGGGAAAAGTCGAAGTCCGCCTCTGAACTGACCGAGAGGAACTCTGGTGACGTCAGCGCTCGAGACGACTGACGGCGCCGTCGCACAGCTGCATGACCACGTTGACCATGTCGTCCCGGGTTGCCGCCGCACCCCGACCCCTGGCGTTCACTCCGCCGTCCGGATTGGCCTCGTCGTCAGACGATGCCGCGGCAAGTTGGGACAACATGTCGCTCTCCATCGCCGCCGGCCGGGGGGACCCAACCGACTTACGGCATGCATCAGCCGCGCCGAGCAGCTCCCAAGCCGACATTGGTTCACCGAGCCGAAGGGCGAGCAACGCCACGTCTTCGAACAAGAACGCCAAGGCCCATTGATCGTCATAGGTCACGAACGCCTCGACCGCCTCGCGGTACGCGGCGCGGGCACCGTCGAGCTCACCGACTGCTCGGCACGCGTTCGCCAGGTTGTGGTGACTGATGGCGACCATCCACCGATCACCGACCTCTTGGTTGAGGCGCATCGCCTCCTCGAACGACGCTTTGGCCTCGGCGGCGTGCCCCTCGATGATATCGATCATGCCAAGGTTCGTGTGCGACACCGCCAGCGCCCAGCGATCGCCCAGTTCGCGTCGGAGCCCGAGCGCTTTCTCGTGGAATCGGCGCGATCCGGCGAGATCACCCTCGTACTCCGCGACCACGCCGAGGTTCGACAACACCGACGCAGCCGCCCCGCGATCGTCCAAGCGATTGCGGATCTCGAGGCTTGCTTCGTAGTTCGTTCGTGCGAGCGCGTTGTCGCCTCGTTGGGCGGCAACCGTGCCGGCAAGGTGGAGCACTTTGCCGCGACCGGCATCGTCGTCGGTCCGGTCGAAGCAGTCGACGGCCCGGCCGAGGTGGTCGGTGGCATCGTCGAACCGGGCCTGTTTGCGGGCCACCTCGGCCAGTGAGACCTCGCACCATGCCTCGAGCGTGGGGTCGCCTGCGTCACGGGCCAGGAGTGTGGCCTCCGTCCCCGCAGCCCGCGCGCGATCCCACGCTCCGGTCAGTTCGAGCACCTTCCCGAGCCGGAGGAGCACATCGGCACGGGTTGCGCCGTCGACGAGCGTCGCCAGCCGATCGAAGTAGTCAGCCGCGGCATCATTGGCGTATCGGGCCTGGGCGGATTCGCCGGCTCGACCCAGGTACTCGATCTGCTTGTCCCGCCGGTCGCTGCTGCACCAGTGGTGCGTGACCAGGTCGAGCTCGCTCTCTACGACCTCGGGACCCCGCTCCTCCAGGTCGAGGGCCGCCCGCTCGTGCAGATCAACCCGCAGGGTGTGGGGAAGGCTCTGATAGGCCACTTCACGGGTGATCACGTGCCGGAACAGCCAGGAACTCCGCTCGTCCTCGTCGGACACCAAGAGGTCAGCCGACCGTCCGACTCGCAGGTGGGTGATCACATCGGTGTCGGAACCGAGGTCCGGGTAGACGCGACGGACCGTCGGAGCCTCGAAGCGGCGCCCGAGGACGCTCGCAACTTTCACCGTTCGGCGTGGCCCCTCGTCGAGGGTGTCGATTCGACTCAGGAGGAGACTGTGGAGGCTCGCCGGAAGATCGATGGCATCGAGCTGTTCGGGTCGGGTGGGATCCAATCCCCGGCCGTGGAGGAAGTCGAGAATCTGCTCCAGATAGAACGGATTGCCCTCGGCTCTCGTGACGACCGCGTCGATCAGAGTGATCGACGGGCGGACGCTCTCGCCGTACAGCTGGTGGATCTTCGCCACGGCAGCGGTACGAGCGGCCTCGGGTCCGAGCTCGGAAAGCTCGAACTCCGCGAAGAACGGAAGCGATTCGAGACCAAGGCCTGCCCCGGCACTGCCGGTGGGGCGGTAGTTCAGGAGGAACAGGACGGGAAGCGACTCGGCACCACGAACAAGGACCTCGAGCAGATCGCGCGAGAGTTCGTCGATCCGATGACAGTCCTCGAGCACGATGGTCAGAGGCGACGCCTGCGTGCGTTCGGCGAGCACATCGAGGATGAGGGACTCGAGGGAGGACTTGCGGAGCTTGGCGTCGAAGGCGCGTGTCACATCGGTGTCGGGGACATCGATGCCGAGCAGGGGCCCGAGCAGCGGCGCACGGCGCGCCTGGCTCCGACCGATGCCGGCGAGTGACCGGCGCAGCGCGCGTATTCGGGCGCTGTCGCTTCCCGTCTCGTCGATGCCGAGCAACGTGTGGACGACCTCGCGCCACACCACATAGCTACCCGTCGAGCCCACGACCGAAGCCTCACCGAACGCCACCGGCATGCCGTCAGCTCGAAGCTTGCGGACGATTTCGGCGATGAGCCGGGACTTCCCGCGACCTGCTTCCGCGGAGATGGCCACAACGCGTCCGCTGCCGGACCGGACAGCGTCGGCGGCCTCGGCGACCGCGGCCATCTCCTGATCGCGTCCGACGAGAGGCAGCGTGTAGCGGACCTCCCGTTCCCGAGTGGCGAACGAGGTCCCCTCGATGGTCCAGACCTGCACCGGCTCGACTCGGCCCTTGACGGGAAACGTGCCGACCGACGCCCAGAGGAAGCGGTCTCCGGCTTCCCGTCGAACGTCATCGGTTACGCGAATCGTTCCCGGCGCCGCGCCGGCCATCAACCGGGCCGAGAGGTTCACCGCGTCACCGAGGCACGTGAAGGTGCGGCGAAGCGAGTGGCCGTAGGTTCCGCTACGCAGCCGTCCATGGCCGATGCCGATCTGGAGGTCGCGCGCTGCGGTGTCGGCCGCGACCGATCGAAGTTCGAGGGCGGCGGCGGCGGCGCGTGACGCGTCATCGCCGTAGGTGACCGGCGAGCCGAACACGCCGTAGAGGTACGCGCCCTTATCACCGAGGATGAGTTGAAGGACGTTCCCCCCGAAGCTTGTGAGGACTTCCTGTGCCCGAGACACGAACGTGTCGAGCTCGCTCGGCCCGTCATCTGCGTCGACGTCGATTCCGCCGAAACGGACGAACATCGGGAAGGCCGAGCGGAGTTCCGTGAGGAACTCACCCCGACCGGTGCTGAGGCGTTCGTGCACGACCGGCAGAAGCCAGGGGCGTACCAGGGCCTCGTCCACCACTGGCTCGGGGGGACGCTCGGTGGGGACCACGACGTCCGTGAGCCCCTCGAGGATCGTGGCCGTGGACTGCTTTCGGGGAACGCGTGAAATGACCGCGAGCTCGCCGAGCGCGGCGACGGCCGAGGGGCCGAGCACGATCTCGCCGCGTTCGGCGAGTTGCTCGGCATCGGCCAACTCGTCGACGATCGCCCCCGCGAGCACGTCGATCAGCTGGACGTTGGGGTCTCCGACCACGAAACGACGGGCCGGGCCGACGGCAATCGCGACCTTGATGCCGAGTTCCACGACGCGACCACCTGGTGTCGAGACGCGGCCTACACGGTCCATCGTCCGCTGGACCGCGAGCGCAGCGGCCGCCGCCCGACTCCCGTCGTCCCCATCGAGCCAACAGGTCACCGCGTCACCGCTGAAGTAGATGACGTGGCCGCCGAAGTCGGTGATGTCGTCGATGACGGCTTGGAACACGAGGTCCAGCACTGCGGTCAGCTCTTCAACACCTCGCTGCGGTCCCAGTTCCGTCGCCAGCGCCTCGGTCAGCGCGGTAAAACCGCTCACATCGGCGAACAACCCGGACCCGGAGACGCGGTCGGGCATCTCGACACCTGCGGCGAGCGCTTGCCTCCGATCTCCGGGGATGTACGCCTGGGGATGGTCAGTACGGTGACGATCCGCCATTGGGCGATGCTACCCACACTGGGTCATGCGGGAATGTCGCTGCTGTCTGTGGCGCGGGAGCTGCCGCCCGATCGACCAAGATCGAGGGTCCTCACCTCGAAGGGATCCCTCGTGCGGTTGCAACTCCATGGCGTCCGCGGCTCCCGCATCGTGGCCGGGCCCGATCAGGTGCGCTACGGCGGGAACACGTCATGCGTGTCCATCGCGCGTGGCAATTCCACCCCCACGCTCGTCCTCGATGCGGGCAGCGGCCTCACTCGCCTCACCGAGGTGCTCAACGGCCAACCGTTCGACGGCTCCATCCTGCTTTCGCATCTCCATTGGGATCACGTCTACGGGTTGCCATTCTTCCGCGCCGGTGACCGACCCGACGCCCGCGTCGACCTCTATCTCCCGGCGCAGGGCGACGCGGAAGCTGTTCTTGCCCAGATGATGAGTCCACCGCACTTCCCGATCAGTCCGTCGGGCCTCCGCGGCGCGTGGTCGTTCCACTCGCTCGAAACCGGGTGGCACAAGATCGAGGGCTTCGACGTGCTCGCGATGGAGATTCCGCACAAGGGAGGCCGCACGTTCGGCTACCGCGTCCGACATGACGGTGCCACGGTCGTCTACATGCCCGACCACGGGCCGTTGGAGTGGGGCGATGGCAACGACGGGCTCGGTGTCGTTCACGACGCTGCCATTGAGCTGTGCCGAGGCGCCGATCTCCTCCTCCACGATGCCCAGCACACGGTGGAAGAGTTTCCTGCGGTACGCCACTTCGGTCACTCGACCATCGACTACGCCGTCACGTTGGCCCGACAAGCAGGCGTACGCAAACTCGTGCTCTTTCATCACGATCCCGACCGTGTTGACGATGAACTCGACCGGATCGCGAAGGAGATGTCCACGCTCGACATCGATGTCGTGGTCGGCAGCGAAGGAGACGTGTACCTGATGGCGTGAGTGATGTTGTGGGCGTTGACGCGTCCGTCTGCCACACTGTTTGCTCCACTCCGAGGTATGCCGATGTTTGCACGGCAGGTCGATCCAGCACGAACACGTCGCCGATCACCACCGGATCACGGCCCGAAATCGTGCGTTCGTTTCGGCCTCGTTTCGCCGACATTCACCAGCGTGTTTCAGGAGTGTTCGTGAGCTCATCAGACGAGCTCTTGACCATCGAGCGCGTTGCTGCGCTCCAACGCGTCGCCATGTTCGCCGCCGTCCCCGGGCACACCCTCGTGGCCGTAGCTCGCGTGGTCGAGGAGCTCCGAGTTGCGACCGGCGAGGTCGTCATGGAGCGGGGCGCGATCGAAGACTGGCTGTATGTCGTCGTGGAGGGGGCGCTACGCGTACACGTGGGCGATCGCGCACTTGTTGACCGCAGGCCCGGCGACGTCGTCGGTGAGTTGGCCGTGCTGGCGTTGGCCGCACGCTCCGCAACGGTCACTGCGCTCGAGCCGTGCTTGTTACTGCGACTTCGCCGCAAACCCTTCGAAGAACTGTTGGACGAGCGCCCCGGCATCGCTCGCGCCGTGATTGCTGAACTGGTCCGGCGATTGCAGGACCTTGCTGACCAGGATGCCAAGCGAGTGCAAACGTGACGCCGTCGACGACGCGCCGACGGGTCGCCCTGCTCACTGCGCAGGCGGCGGCGCTCGGTCTGGTCATCGCATGGATCACCGTCCCCGCCAACACGATCTTCCTCCAGACCTACGGGTCGGGACTGCTTCCGGTCACCTACATCCTTTCCGCCGGCGTCGGCGCGGTGGCGAGCGTGCTGCTGGCGCGGGCGCTGCGTCGCCGACCGCTCGCCACCGTTGCGATGCGGGTGATGATCGCCGCAAGCATCACCCTCACCATTGCGTGGTTGAGTCTCTGGCTGGCCAACGCCGCGTGGATGTCCTTCGCGCTGCTCGTCGTCCTCCCCATCACCATTCCCGTCGGCTTCATGTTCATCGTTGGACAGGCCGGGGCCCTCCTCGATGTGCGCTCGTTGAAGGTGATGTATCCCCGGGTGATCGCCGGCTTCGCCGCAGGCTTCGCCGTCGGCGGCCTCTCCGGAGCGCCTCTCCTCGAGGCGCTCGGTGGGGCGGAGCATCTTCTGTCGACAGCTGCCGCCTCGGCGCTTGTCGTCGTTGCGTTGGTACTGCTCACGACGAAGGCCTTCGCCGCAGAGTTGCTGACGCTCGAGGTGGAGGACGAATCCGACAAGACGACGACACGGCCCTCGCTCCGCTCGCTGCTCCGCAATCGCTACGTCGTCCTGATCATGGTGTTCCAGATGCTGTCCGCGGTGGAGAGCACGCTGCTCGACTTCCTGGTGTACGACCACGCCGGTCGCCGCTACACGAACAGCACAGATCTGGCGACGTTCGTCGGCCGATTCAGTGCGATCGCGTACGGTGCCGACATCATCTTCCTGATCCTCCTCGCGGGTCTGTTGATCGGACGCTTCGGACTTCGGTTGGGCCTCTTCGCCAATCCTGCGTTCGTGCTCTCGCTCGTCGGTGCGTCGATTGCCGGGGCGGTCGTGCAGGGTTCGGCGTCGACGGTGGTGTTCCTCCTCGTCGTCGCCACTCGGGTGTCCGACATGGTCCTCGCCGACGGCACGACCCGCACGTCGGTCGGCGCGGCGTATCAGGCTGTGCCCTCGGCGCAGAGAACGGCATCGCAAGCCGTGGTGGAAAGCCTTGCCGTTCCTCTGGCCATCGGTGTCTCCGGGGTCATACTCCTCGTCGTCCGAGCGACAGTCGGGACGAAGGGACTCACCATTCCGGTGATCGTCGTGGTAACCCTCGCACTCTGGATCGTATGCGCACTTGGTGTCTACCGAGGATACGGGGTCAACCTCCTCGACACCCTTCGGCACCGTCAACTCGATCCGAGCGAAATCGTCGTCGACGACGCCGAAACCCTCGTCGTCGTCGAAGCGTTGCTGGCGAGCGACGACCGACGAGACGTCCGCCTCGGCCTGGCCGCGCTGCAACGGTCCGGTCACCCTACGTTCGTCGAGCACCTCGAGCGCATGGTTGCGTCCGAACGCGAGGGTGCCACGGCGATGGCGCTGGAATTGCTCGCCGAGGCCGACCCGTCGAGCGCTGTTGGTCTCGCCCGTACCATGCTGCACGACCCGCGGGCGGACGTGCGGGCCGCGGCACTACGGTCGATCTCGGCGGGCGCGACGGACAGCGATGCTGAACGCGTGGCCGCGCTCCTCCTCGACGCCGACCGCGGTGTCCGACTGGCCGCAGCGAAAGCGGCCGGCGGGCTTTCGAACTGCCAAGCCCATCGAGTTCTTGATGACATCATTGCTTCGAGGGCGCGGGATCCCGACGCCGACCGACGCGTGGAGGCAGCCGAGATGCTCACCGCGGCCCCCGTGCTGGCGGTGAAGTCGGGCTCGATGATCGAGGCGCTCCTCGCCGACACAGATCCAGCGGTAGCCGCTGCGGCTCTCGGCGCAGTCGCCTGGCCCGACCATGAGCACCTCGAAGCGGCTGTTGTCGCTCTGCTCGACGGTCGAGAGACGGCGTCTGCGGCCGTCGATGCGATCGTGCGAGCCGGGGACCGCGGTGTGGCGATGGTTGATCGATGCCTGACCGCTCGGGTTTTGGGAGAGCCGCGCCGTCAAGAGCTCGCTGTTCGCGCGGCACGAGACATCGGCACGAGCGAAGCGGCCGGGATGCTCGTCGGGCACGTCAATCATCGGAACCGAGATGTCGGGTTGTCGATTGTGAACGCACTCAACGACCTCGTTCAGGACGATTCGTCGATGGCCGCCACCGTCAGCGGTGATGTGGTTGTCGCCGAGATCTACCACGCGCTGAGGATTCTCCGTGCGCTCGCCGTGCTCGAGCATGCCGACTGTTCCGAGCTTCGCCGCGCGCTCGTGGATGAGCTGACCGACACCCGCGCCCGCGTGATGAGCGCGCTCTCGCTGCATCACGGGCGAGAGGCCATCGACCGTGTTTCGTTCCAGTTCGCCCAGAGCGACCGGCGTCAGCACGCGGTCGCGGTCGAGTGGCTCGAGGTCGCGCTCGTCCCCCGTTCCCGTCCCGCGATCGTGATTCTCGAGCCCGACCTCAGCACCGCTGAACGCCTGGGCCGCCTCGTCAAGATCGACAGCCCGTCCGCCCTCACCCCGGCCGAGCAGTTGACGGACCTCGCGCTCGATCAGCAGCGAGTCTGGAGACGCCCGTGGCTGCGTGCCTGCGCGCTTCTCGCGCTCTCACGGGAAAGCGACGGGCTCACTCGGCTTTTGGAGCAGCTCTCGCTGGCGGATCACGAAGATGACCCGGAGGGTATTGTTGCGGAGTCGATCGAGGCACTGCGTCGCCGATCCGTAGCCCATCACTCCTGACCGCCCGTCGGCGGAGAAGCCTCTGCTGCGGGAACGTCATGAACCGGTGACATCGGCGACGTCGGTCAGCCTTACCGGCGAACGATCTCCACACCCTCGGCTCGAAGGTCAACGTTCGTCGTCGACCTCCCGTGAATCGAACCACGACGAAACACCGCGACGGTTTCGGCCGGGTGACCCTTGTGTGTTCGTTTCGAAGGCCGCAAGGGTCAGCGCGTCGACCGGCAGAACTGTCGGCGGAAGAGCGTTGTGCCGGGCGACGGCGCCGAGCCACCGTCCGCTCCACTTCGGCGTCCGGATCTGCGTTTCGTAATCCACGTGAACGAGGCCGAAGCGCATCGTGTAACCCCACGCCCACTCGAAGTTGTCGAGGAACGACCAGCCGAAGTAGCCGCGAACGTCGACACCATCGCCCATGGCGGCCAGCACTGCGCGGATGTGCGCGTCGAGGTAGGAAACCCTCCGGACATCAGCAACTTCACCGTCAAGGGGCAGGTCGTCATACGCCGCGCCGTTTTCGGTGACCCACACGGGCGGCAGGTTGGGATACGACCGACGCATCCCGACGAGCAGGTCACGCAGTCCCGTCGCGTCAACCGGCCATCCGATCTCGGTGAGCGGGCCTGTTTGCTCCGCCGGTCGAACGTCGTCGCAACCGACATAGGGAGATGGGCGATCAGCCGCGGCAACCTCTTTCGGGGTTCGGAGCTCGATCACCTCGCGGTTGTAGAAGTTCACTCCGATGTGATCGATAGGCGTACGTATCGTCTCGAGATCACCGTCGAGAATGAGCCGGTCTTGAAGCCCTGGAACTATGCGGTCGAGATCGGCCATGACGTCGACCGGATAGGTTCCATTGAACAGCGCATCGAGCCACCAGCGATTTCGGAGGCCGTCAACCCGGCGGAGCGCGTCCCGTTCCTTCGCGTTCCACGACATCGGCGTCCCGGGGACGCTCACCACCGTGGGGTTGAGGACGATCCCGGCGTTGGCGTCTGCTCGAACCGAGCGGATCGCTTGAACCCCCAAACCGTGCGCGAGCAGCAGATGATGGGCCGCGCTGATCGCGTCCTCGGGATTTCGACGGCC
Organism: Acidimicrobiia bacterium; assembly: GCA_031418775.1. GTDB lineage: Bacteria > Actinomycetota > Acidimicrobiia > Acidimicrobiales > JANYDT01 > JANLQX01. Next base: position 4,750 of record JANOJN010000079.1, on the reverse strand, counting down.
AGGTGCATGGTCGCCGCTGGCGTACCCGAGAAACGCCGAACACCACGGTTCGTTCAGTGTGCTTACGATGCTGACGCGGTCACTCACCGGACCGTACGCCTCGACCGCATACTCAGCGAAGCGCTTGGCGGTCTCTCGATCAGTCCACCCTCCAAGGTCTTCGAGGTCTTGGGGCAGATCCCAGTGGTACAACGTCATCATGGGCTCGATGCCGGCACCGAGCAACTCGTCGACGAGCCGATCGTAGAAGCTGACACCGGCCGACACCGCGGCACCAGACCCTGACGGCTGGATCCGGGGCCAGGCAACGGAGAATCGATACGCCTTGAAGCCGAGACGCGCCATGAGAGCAACATCGGACGGCATCCGGTTGAGATGGTCGCACGCCCCATCGCCGGAGGAGCCGTCGAACACCGCGCCGGGTTTGGTGCAGAACTCGTCCCAAATGGAACGTCCCCGACCGGCGACATGAACGGAACCTTCAATCTGGTACGCCGACGTTGCGCTCCCCCACACGAAACCGTCCGGGAATGCCCCCACTCCCCAACTCCCACCCCAACCGGTCATCGCAACTCGTCCTTTGGGGGCCCCTCGGCCGCGCCGATCGGCCATCGTAACGGTCGCACATTCGGTCGAAGGGGCCTCCGGCGCGAGGGGCCGAGCCTCCCGATCGAGCCAGGAATCGATCGGGTATCGGTTCTGCCTTCCCGACTCGACCGTCGGGTCGCTGTCCTACCGTCCCGGCGTCGGCGCCGGTCCACCGGTGCCGGCGAACTCCGGTGGCGCCTCGTGTCCGAGGAAGATCTTGCCGAGCTCCGCGTAGAGCGGGTGGGCGACCCAACGGTGGGTTGCGGCGCCGTGGGCGTCACGAAGCTTGCGCTCGAGGGGGTTGTCCATTCGCATGGCGCTCGTGCCTCCGGCGTTGTGGACCGAGTCGACCACATGCATCGACGCGTTGGCGGCGTGGGTACACGCAAGCCGGGCGATCTGGGTGACCTTCGCCGAGGGCGCCTCGGCGCCAGCGCGCAGCTCGTCTTCGACCTGTCCCATCGCCTCGAAGAGGAAGGCCCGTGCCGAGCGCAGCGTTGCCTCCCCTTCACCCATGCGGTAGTGCGCCACCGGCCGATCCCGAAGGAGGGTGGTGGAGAGCATCGGCGTCTTGGCGTTGGCCAGTTCGACGAACGCATCGAGCGCGCCACGCGCGATGCCGATCGCCACGGCCGCTTTGTTGTACGCCAGTCGAAGCGGTACGGGAATCCGGTAGACCGGGTTGTCGTAGAGCGCCGGCAGACTCACGAGATCGACATTGGCGAATCGGGCCGGCACGATGCCGCCCTGAGTGCTGACGTCATGGCTTCCCGAACCGCGGAGACCGGCAACGTCCCAGGTGTCGTGGATCTCCCATTGGTCGCGATGGAGCATCCACAGCTTCACGATGGGGCGCCCGTCGACGATCTTCACCGCATCGTCTTGGAATACCGGCGCGACCATGAAGCACCACGTGGCGTTGTGACACCCACTGATGAACGTGGCCTGCCCCCAGACCCGGTAGCTGCCGTCGGGCTGCTCGACCGCCTTGGACGGAAGCGTGCCCGGTCCTCCCCCGCCGCACATGATGACGCGCGGGTTGTCGAGGTAGACCTCTTTGGCCAGGTCTGTGGCCATCCCGCCGGCGGCCATGGCGTTGATCTCCGAGCCGAGCATCACGTTCCAGCCAACGGATGCGTCGATCGCCGAGATCGCTTCGAGGACTTCGATCGTCTCGCCCACGCTTGCGTCCTCGCCGCCGAGCTCTCGCGGGATGGCAAATCGGAACAGGCCTTCGTCGATCAGCGCCTCGATCGTCGGTGTCGGGCACCGACGGAGGAGTTGCGCCTCATCGCCACCGGCGCGGATCACGTCGCGGAGCTTGGCCACCCGTTCAAGAAGCGTGCCCTCGGGAACCCCCGACATGCTCTCGCCGGACCCGGCGACTGCGGACGTCGTAACGGTCATCGCTCAGCCCTCCGATCCCGGACGACGGACCCACACCAGAGAACTGTCGATGACGGGCAGGTCATCGGTGGCGAGTTCTCGGAACTCTACGTGGTCACGATCCATCACCGGAGTGTACGGCCGCGGGGCGCGACGAAGCACATCCGTGCAGCCGCGAACCGGGTTAGGAGTCGGTGGACGGTACCGCGACGACCGCGGTGCCGGTCACGACATGTTCACCCTGTCGGTCGAGCCACACCTCGCAGAACGCCCATCGCTCGTCACCATGGGCCTCGACCGACGTCACCGTTCCTCCGGCGGCGACGTGTTCCCCATCGAGCACCGGACGACCGAACGCAACGGTGAGGCGGCGTACGCACGACGGCCCGGCCCACTCGAGCAACATGTTGACGATGTAGCTGAGGTTCAGCGGTCCCTGGTTGATGACCCGTCCCTCGAGCCCGAACGCGGCATTGGCTGCGCTGTCCCAGTGCACGGGATACGGATCGCGCAGGATGGCCGCCATCGTGCGCATCCGTGCCGGGTCGACATGGTCCATCGACCACGCCGGAATGCTGTCGCCGACGCTCACGTTCATGCCGCCGTCCTCCGGAACTTCCAGCGGTTCGTCACCCGGGCGACGAGTTCGTCCGCGTCGCGGAACTCGATCCTGAAGGCGACGCGGTCGACGATGGCGCCGGTATCGCTCGTTGTCCGTTCGGCTTCGACGATCCCACCGTCAACGGCGTAGTCGATGTCTTCGCGGAGCGGACGGAAGTACTCCCAGTCGTAGCTTTCCAGCCCGACCGACCCGGCGCCGGCGGCCTGGCCGAGCACGAAGAGCTCGCTGATCGAGGTGCCGGCACCGAGGATCGGCGCATGGAACATCACCACCGGGTGGGCGAGGTCACCTGGCATCGGGTCTCGACCGGTACAGTTCGTGAGCAGCCAGTTCTCCCAGTGCGCGATGCGGTAGTGGCCTCCCGGAAACCGGTGGCCGACAAGCGCGAGGAGTTCGCCCTCGGTCAGCATCGCGTGCGTCTCAGGTGCGCCTGGCAACACCGGCCCACGCACCTTGTTCCCGATGTTGGGTGCATACGCATGAGCGTACGCCTCCAGCAGGAGCGCGTGTAGGGCACCTAGCTACTTCCCCCGGAAGAAGTCGGCGGATTGATTGTCTTGGGGGTCGGAGTTCGGTTGTAGGGCTGGGGCTTCGTCTTGGAGGCGCGGTTGGCCGCTTCTGGACGTGTTCGTAAGCGCGCTGAATAGTCTCACGGGTGTTGGTGGCGGGTTGGCGGTGCTGGTGAACGTCATTGTCGGAGCTTGTTGAGTTTGGTGAGGTTGTGAGTGAACACGCCGTGTCCGCACCAGATCCGTGCGCCGTCGTGGCTGCGGAGCCGGGTGCGACGCCATCCAAGATCACGTTTCAGGTGTGAGATCCGTCCCTCGGCACCGGTGCGCCATTTCACTGCGGTGACGAAGGTGTCTGAGCGTTCGATGTTGACTCGGGCCACGGATGGTTTCCCGGTGCGTGGGATCGCCACGAAGCGGACACCAACGGCGTTGAGGTCCGCTTCCATGGTTGATTCGTTGTAGCCCCGATCGGCGGTCAACATGACTGGCGGCCCGCCGCATTGCTTGATGATCCGCTCGACAGCAGGCCGGAGAAGGTCGGTGTCGTGGGGGTTGCCGATGTGCACGCAGTGGTCGACGATGAGCCCGTCACCGTTGTCACAAACCTGGGCTTTGTAGCCGAACTCGACAGGTTTCCCAAGCCGGCCTTTCGCTATCGGTCGAGCGTCAGGTTCGTGGAGCGAGACGAGTCGCGTTGCGCCTGGAGGGACACCGCCATCGATGCGTGTGCGGGCTTGGGTGATGAGGCGGCGGGTCCGCTCGGCCAACACAGCGAGTTCGTCGAGGCGTCGGCGTGCCGCCCGTTTCGGACGGCGTTTCGACTTGCCGATCGCGTCGTACTCGGCGAGGCACTGCTCCGCGAGATCGGCCAGCAGGCCAGTGATACCAAGGACTTCGGCTTTGCTTCGTCGGAACGGCGTCGAAGCCACACCCCGATCTGGTGTTGATGATGACGGGCCGCCAATGTCCGATCGGTGTAGACGACCGTCATCCCGGCAGTGTCGATCCGGCGCATCAACACCGCGATCCGGCTCACCGCTTTCGTCAACAACCCGGAGTCTGTCGGATACTTGATGTCCGCCTCGACCACGGTCGCATCGACACGGACCCTGTCCAAACTGAGGTGCCCGGACTCGGCTGCGAGACCGAGCAGCACGACATTCAACTCATCGACGACGCCGGGCCCGAGGCGGCGCGTGAGTTTGCGGATCGTGGACTCGTCCGGCACCCGGGCTTCGAGACCTATCCGACAAAACCTTCGCCACGACAACGAATCGTTCACCTGGACACAGAGCTGTTCATAGCCAAGCTCGAACCGGACCTTCAAGAACAGTAAGCGCAGATACGTTTCCATCGGGATCGACGGCCGTCCCTCCGTCGGGTCGAAGAAACCCCGGAACGGCCCGAAGAACCGCGGGTCATCCAGCAGCTCATCGATCTGCGCCAACTCGCCAGAAAGGACCCGCATGCCCGCCGGGAGGAGCAACTCGAACAACGAACCCGAAGGCCCTACAGTCCTAAACATCGATGGCCTCTCGCGGAACCCTTGTCCAAGAAGGGATCCCAGAGGCCATCGTCACACACCCCCACCCAAAACGCGAGCACCAAACCCCCAGCTCAACCACTATTTCCGGGGGAAGTA
>JANOJN010000078.1:0-24894 GCA_031418775.1 Acidimicrobiia bacterium | reverse complement strand
ATTGCCGTGCTCGAAGACCTCGCTGATCAACAAGACCAACGGGGGTAGAGAACCGCGATCTGCTTCTTGGTCGACCGAGTTCCGCCGCCAGGTCGGCGAGGTCGCGTTCGAGGATCGTCGAGATGTCGCGGTGGGTCGCTCCAGGAGCGACTGAACGCCACAACTCACATGGTTTGTGCTCTCCGCTCAGTCCAGAGTGCTGGGGTCGTCGAGGTAGCGGGTGATGGTTCGGACGAACTCGGCGGCGGGAGCGCCGTCGAACACGCGGTGGTCCCACGTGAGGCTGAGCGTGAGGCGCTTCACCCGACGGATGGAACCGTCGTCGGACCATGCGACATCGTCACGGAGTCGGCCCACGCCGAGGATGGCCGAGTTGGGCGGGTTGATCACCGGGGTGAACCCGTCAACGCCGAACATACCGAGGGTGGACACCGAGAAGGTGCCGCCTTCGTAGTCCGTGAGTTTCAGAGTGCCGGTGCGGGCGGCTTCGGCCAATCGCGCGGTGTGGGTGCTGAGCTCCACGATGCCGAGTCCGTCGGTGTCCGGAATGACCGGGACGACCAGCCCTTCTTCGAGCGCCACGGCCATGCCGACGTTCACCCGAGGGAGTAGAGCGATGCCCTCGGGGGTGACCTGACTGTTGACCCTCGGGTGGTCCCGGAGGGCTCGCGCCGATGCGGCAATGACGTAGTCGGTGAAGCTCGGGGCCTCACCCCGTGCTTTCCGAGCCTGGCGATCGGCGACCACGGCGTCCATGTCGACGTCCATCATCAAGGTGAGCTGCGCCATGTCCTGAAGCGATGCGCGCATACGGGTGGCAATGGTGCCCCGCATGCCCTTGAGCGGAATGATCACCGTGGGCTCCTGCGTCGCCGGAGGAGCAACGGCCGGACCGGGGCCGGTGCTGCGTCCGCCCGAGAGCAGGCCGCGCACGTAGGTGGCGACGTCGTCGCGGCTGATCCGACCGTCGGCCGACGTCGCCCTGATGGTGTGCTGGGCAAGGTCGAGACCGACGAGGCGGGCCAGTTCTGCCGCGGCGTACGTGATCGCCGGCGCCACAGGTGTCCGCCACCCGGCGGGTGCTGCGGGCGCCGCCGGTGCGAGTGGCGCTGCGAGAGGTTGTGCTGCAGCCGCCACCCGGCTCGGGTTGCGAGCGGCAGTCTCGACGTCGTCGGCCACGATGCGGTTGCCGGGACCCGTACCGCCGACCGTCGCGATATCGACACCGAGTTCCTTGGCTCGTACGCGCGCATATGGAGAGGCGAGGACGCGACCGCCGTCGCCTCGGGTAGCGGGGGAGGCAGCAGCAACCGGAGCCGTCGCAGTCGTGGCCGCCAGAGCTGCCGGCGCGACCGCTGCGGGAGCGACAGACGCCGGCGAGTTCGCCGCAGGGGCGGACTCGCCCTCGGCCAGAAGGTAGCCGATCAGCTCACCGCACTTGTACGTTGAGCCCACCTCGCCGACGAACACCAGCCGACCGCCGTCGGGGATCTCGACTTCCGTCTGGACTTTGTCGGTGTCGACGAGAACGACTGCGACGCCCGGCGCAACGGCGCTGTCCGCGGCAACGAGCCACTCGACGATCGTTCCTTCCTCCATGGTGAGCCCGAGCTTCGGCATGTTGAAGGGAACAGGCATTGTCAGAGTCCTCGGGTTGCAGGTGAGTGGAACACGCCGCGCTGGGCGGCGAGAGCAATGGCACGCTCGGGGTCGATCACCGTGGGTCCGTCGACCCGGAGTCGGGCCGTGGCCACGACGCCCGCGTCGATGATGCGGTCGCGTTCGCCGTCGAACGCAAGAAGAGCCGGCCCTCGGAGCGGAACGTGTGAATCGACAGAAAGGTGCGAACACCTTGCGTACGGGATCGGTGTGAGCATGCCGGGGGCAATAAGCGCGCGTATTATACCGGCAGCGTGGTCGGTCGGTCCGGCCAGCTCGACGAAGGTCGCACCTTCCTGGCGACGGTCAACCGGGGCGAGCAGACCGGCGATCGACGACATGCCGACGCTCGCAGGCTCCGCGATGCACGCGATCACACTCAGGATCGCCGACGGGTTCCACACCGCCCGTGACCCGATGAACTGGGCGTTGATCAGCGCGAGGTCGACGAGGGCGAGGTCGTCCGGCGATCCGTCGTCGAAGGTCACATGGATGACCTTCGAACGGAACGACACCTCGGCGATGTCGACGGAGCCGGCCGCCACGAGACCGGCGCCGAGCCCGGCGATGGTGGCGTCGAGTTGGCCAGGGAACACGTTGTTGGTCCCCGTGGAGATCGACACCAGCGGGGCGTCAAGCCAGCCCTTGGCGACGTCGCGATTCGTGCCGTCGCCACCCAAGACGATGAGCGCATCGACGCCTTCCTTGGAGAATCGTTCGGCCAAGGTGGTGGTGTCGCTACGGATGCCGTAGACCGGCTCGTCGAGCACGTCGATCGTGACGCTACCGGTCTCGCTGTGGTGAAGATCGACAACAGCGCGCTCACTGAGACGATGCCGATCCGGCGCGACGACAACACGAGTTGCCCCGCCGCCGATCGCACCGAGAACGGCTCGACGAACGACACCGATCTTCGCCGCGTCGGATGTTGGCGACGCATGCGTCACCAAGCGGCGGACATCCTTGCCCGCTGCCGGATTGGCGATGATGCCGACGGTGCCGGACCACCCGGACACGAGCGGCGGTCAGCTTCCTGGCGCGGGGCGGCCGAAGACGGAACGGATACCTGCGGCAATGCTCTTGGCGTCGGGCACGTAGTGCGACTCCAGCGCAGGCGAGAACGGCACCGGGGAGAACGGCGCGCCGATGCGGGCGACAGGAGCGTCGAGATAGTCGAACGCCTCCTCTTGGATCTGCGCGGCGATTTCCGCACCGATCCCTCCGAAGCGCACGGCTTCATGGACGACGATGACGCGATGCGTCTTGCGGGCCGACTCCACCACCGTTGCGGTGTCGAACGGCTGCAGGGTTCGCGGGTCGATCACTTCGCAGTCGATTCCTTCAGCGGCAAGGGTCTCGGCGGCGGCGAGGCTCTCGTTCAGCATGCGGCCGAAGGACACCACCGTCACGTCCTTGCCCGTTCGCTTCACGTCCGCCACCCCGAGCGGAATGGCATAGAGCTCTTCGGGCACCGGACCGGTCATGCCAAGCAGTCGCTTGTGCTTGACCATCACCGTCGGGTTGTTCTCGCGGATGCACGAGACCATGAGGCCCTTCATGTCATACGGGTTCGACGGGTACACGACCTTCAGGCCGGGAATGTGGCACAGCAGCGCCTCGAGGCTCTGGCTGTGCTGGGCAGCCGCGGAAAGCCCAGCCCCACCGGCCATGGTGATGGTCAGCGGCAGTGTGGCCTTTCCGCCGAACATGTACTTCAGCTTGGCCGCCTGGTTCACGATCTGGTCGAGCGCGACACAGACGAAGTCCATGAACATCAAGTCGACGATCGGGCGGAGCCCGGTGACGGACGACCCGACTCCGAGGCCGATGATCGCCTGCTCGCTGATCGGCGTGTCGACGACGCGACGCTCTCCGAACTCCTTCTGCAGTCCGCCGTAGGTTCCGAACACGCCGCCGAAGGCACCGATGTCCTCCCCGGCGCAGAAAATCGATTCATCTTCGCGCATACAAAGGCGGACGGCCTCGTTGAAGGCCATGACGTAGGGGAGATTCCTGACTTCACTCATCACGCCACCGCTCTGCTTGCTGATTGCCGGACCGTTCTTGGTGAGCTGACCATCACGCCACCGCTCTGCTTGCTGATTGCCGGACCGTTGTTGCTGACTTCACGCATCACGCCACCGCTCTGCTTGCTGTCTGCCGGACCGTTCTTGGTGACCTGACCATCACGCATCACGCCACCGCTCTGCTTGCTGTCTGCCGGACCGTTGTTGCTGACTTCACGCATCACGCCACCGCCATCTTCGTATAGACGTCTTCCAAGAGTTGATCGACGTTCGGCAGCGGGCTCGCCTCGGCGAACTCGATGGCATCCGCGATATCGGCGCGCTGGGTGCCCCATTCTTCGGCAGCGTCTTCGGCCGACATGATGTTGAGCGATGCGAGGCGCGCCTCGAGGGTGAAGATCGGATCGCGTTGCTTCCAGATCTCCACTTCGGAGTCGGGGCGGTACTTGAGGCCCAGGTTCTGCACGCCGTGGTGGTTGTAGAAGCGATAGGTCTTCGCTTCGAGCAGCGTGGGCCCTTTGCCTTCACGAGCGCGGGCGATTGCTTCCGCCGCCGCCTCGTAGACGGCGACAGCATCCATGCCATCGACGATGACGCCGGGCATCCCGTAGCCCTGAGCGCGATCCACGATGTCGGTGATCGCCATCGTCTTGTCCCGCGGGGTGAACTCGCCGTATTCGTTGTTCTCGCAGGCGAACACGATCGGGAGTCGCAGCGCGCATGCCATGTTCGCGGCCTCGTGAAAGGCCCCGATGTTGGTCGCTCCGTCGCCGAAGAACGCCACGGCGACATTGCCGTCATCGCGGTACTTGTGGGTGAACGCCGCGCCGACAGCGATCGGCGAGCCGGCCCCCACGATGCCGTTGGCGCCGAGCATGCCGAGCTCGAGCGAGCTGATGTGCATCGAGCCGCCCTTTCCGTTGCAGTAGCCCGTGGCCTTGGCCATGAGCTCAGCCATCATCGGACGGAACAGCCCACCCTTCGCCACGAGGTGCCCGTGACCGCGATGCGTCGACGTGATCGAGTCAGCGTCGGTGAGGTTGGCGCACACTCCCGCAGCGACGGCCTCTTCGCCCACGTAGAGGTGCAGGAAGCCGGGTAGCTTGCCGGCTTCGGCGAGACGACCGGCGGCCTCTTCGAAGAGTCGGATGCGGACCATGCGCCGATGCAGATCGCGCAGGGTGTCCTTGGAGAGTTCCATCTGTGTCCTTTGGAAAGGGTGGTGATTAGGCGGTAGCGCCAAGGCTCCAGCGAATGCCGCGCCGGAGGAGTTCGTAGTACTGCGGCTCGTCCCACGAACCGCGTTCGATCCGCGGGTAGTAGGCCATGCGAGGAACCATGTCGAAGTGGCCGCGGCAATGCCCGAGGGTGTTGTAGAGCACGGCACCGGCGCCGAGCTCGCGTAGGTACATCACGAGGTGCCGGTCGTTGCCTCGCGTGTCGGCGCTCCAGTCGGCCTCGGCGAAACCGGTTGCTTCACCGGTCCAGATCGTGTGGAGCAGCGGTTGCAGCGATGCAAGGTCGGAGTGCTCGCTCAGGTAGAGCTCGTCGTTCGTCTCGAACGACGTGATCCCGGCGACGAGCCAACTGTCAGGCGTGCTTACGTCGACCCGATACGGCTGGATCGGGGGGTGGGCGACGAACTGGCTACCGAGGGTGTCGGCCCAGAGCGGGAAGCAGCGCGGCGCTTCCACGCCATTGGGCCCGGAGAGATCGAGGGCGGAATTGGTGCCATGGAGCGCCAGCCAGCGTCCACCGCCCTCGACCCACGAACGAATCGCCCGCTGTGCTGCTTCGCTCGGACGAACGTCGCACGTGTAGCTGACGAGCACCGATGCAGCGGCGATGGCATCGGTGTTCTCGTAGTCCGGGAGGACCGTGACCCGCACGTGCTCGTGCTCGGCAAGAAGTTTTAGCACCTCGAGCCGAGCGAAGTCGATGTCGTGGTACTTCCCTCCGGCAACGAGGCAGGCGTTGATTCGCTCGGCCATCGGGGACTCAGTAGTTGACGCGCTTGAGGAAGCCGCCGTCGACCGTGAGGTTGACGCCATTGATGTGGCGGGCGCGATCACTCGCCAGGAACGTGACGGCATCGGCGACGTCTTGGGCCACGCCCATCGACCCGGCAGGGTGGCCCTTTTCGGTCGCTTCGAAGAACGGCGCCATCCCCTGCTTGATCTTGTCCCAGTCGCCACCCTCGATGAAGATCGGCCCCGGCGACACCACGTTGCAGCGGATGCCCTTAGCTCCGAGCACCTGGGCCTGACCGAGCGTCCAGTTGGTCACCGCCGCCTTGAAGGCGCTGTAGCTCCCGCTCCCGCTGGCGAAGTGTTCGGCAACGGCCGTGGTGCCGATGCTGATGAGTGAACCGCCTCCATCGGCGAGGAACGGCGTTGCCGCTTCAACGCTGTGCAGAAGCGCCATGAGATCGATCTCGAAGTTGTTCTTCCAACCTTCGAGCTTGCGGGCGGGCTTGCCGGAGGTGTTGTGCACGAAGATGTCGATCCCGCCGAGGGCTTCAGCCGATGACGTGATCCACGCCTTGAGGGCATCGCCATCGGCGGCGTCGACGGCAGCGCCAACGACCTTGCCATTGCCCTTGGCCAACATTTCGGCGACGGCGGTTTCGACGTCGGCGGCCGTGCGTGCGCAGATTGCCACGGAGGCACCTTCGGCAAGAAGGGTTTCGGCGATAGCCCGCCCGAGTCCCTTGGTTGCTCCGGTGACCAGCGCGCGCTTACCAGTGAGTCCCAGGTCCATGTCGTTCTCCTCGAGTAGATGTTGCGTGGCTCGCCCGGCGGGGCGACAAAAGTAATCGGACGGTTAGTTCAGCACCGACCCGCCAGGACCGCAATACGGCCATCCGGGCTGGGTCGGCTGGAGTCGTTGGGTCAGCTGGTGTCGTTGGGTCGGCGGGAACGGCAAAACTGCACAAATCCCGACCCAACGCACGAATCCCGACCCAACGTGCTGAGCTGACCCAGTACATACCGTCAAGTCTTCAGCGGGGGGTGTCCTTCCAGGACGTGTTCTTGTCGACCCGGGGCTCGGCCGGGAGTCCGAGGACGCGTTCGCCGATGATGTTGCGCTGGACCTCATCGGACCCGCCCGCAATGCGGTAGCCCGGTGCTCCGAGCACATGCTCGCCCCACGCGTACGTTCCCCATTCACCCGTGTCGGCGATCAGCTGCGGGCCGAGCACCGTGGTGACCGCTGTCGACATCGCGGTCATGCCTTCGGTCCAAAGCAACTTGCCGAGCGAGCCTTCGGGCCCGGGGGGCGAACCGGCTGCTCGCATATCGGCGGCGCGGCGGTTGACGAATCCCTCGATGCGCATATGCATATACGCCCTCACGAGGGCCTCGCGCACGGCCGGCTCCTTGTCTCGGCCGAGGGCCTTTGCCGTGCCGACGAGCTTGGACCAGGTGCCGCCGGGCCGTGTCGATCCGCCGTCGCTGCCGGAGTGGTCTCGCTCGAAGCCAAGCGTGGTCAAGGCGACGTTCCATCCGTCGCCGACGTTGCCGAGCCGCATGGAATCGGGCACCCGGACGTCGTTGAAGAACACCTCATTGAACGACGACCCGCCGCTCATCTGCTTGATCGGACGGATCTCGATCCCCGGTAGATCCATCGGGATGATGAAGGCGGTCATTCCCTTGTGCTTGGCGACCTCGACATCGGACCTCGCGATCAGCTCGCCCCACTCGGAGAACTGCGCGCCGCTGCTCCAGACCTTCTGGCCGTTCACGACCCACTCGTCACCGTCGCGTACCGCCCGGCACCCGAGCGAGGCGAGATCGGAGCCGGCACCCGGCTCGGAGAACAGCTGACAGCAGAGGGATTTCGTGGCCAGGAATTCGCCGACCCACCGCTCCTTCTGCTCGGGTGTTCCGAACTTGGCGATCGTTGGAGCGATGAGCCCGATGGTGACGCTGAAGGTCTCGTGGCGAGTGGGAGTCTCGTACTGGGCCTCGAGCTTGGAGAACGCCCGGGCGTACTCCTTGGGGAGTCCGAGCCCGCCGAACTCCGTTGGGGAGGTGATGGCGTGGTAGCCCTTCTCCGCCTTCTTCTTGTGCCACCCGGTGATCGAATCGAGGAGTGCTTTCTCCTCCTCGAACGAAAGCGCATGGAAGACCGACACGCTGAACTCGCCTGTGCCCCACGGTGTCTCCTGACCGAACGTTGCGGTCTTCAGGGTTCCGTTGGCTTCGAGCCACGCCTTCGCCTGGGTGGTGAACTCTTCGAGGTTTGGTTGACTCACGGTCGACATCGCTTTCGTTGGTGCTTGGCAGTCCTGGTGCTCGTAGACGCACTGCAATGATTCGACCACAGCGGAGGGAGAAACGCCGAATTGATCGGCGGGTTACTTCCCCTGGCCGGGATGTCCCCGTACGCTTGGCGCCGTGCCCAAAAAGCCAAGTCGGCTCGGCCGTCCGCCGTCATCGAGCTCCGTGGAGACTCGTGAGCGAATCGTCGAGATCGCGATCCAGGCCTATGCCGAGCTCGGCTACGAGGCAACGACCAACAAGTTCATCGCCGCCAAAGCTGGCATCACGACCGGCGCGCTGTATCACTACTTCGATTCGAAGATCCTGATGTACCGGGCGGCCTACGAGCATGTGCAGTCGGCCATCTACGACCGATTCGCCGTCGCTCTCGCCGATGTCGAGGGTTTCGTCCCACGCCTCGAGGCGGTGCTCGAAGCGGCCCACGCCCTCAACCGCGACGAGCCGTGGTTGGCCCGGTTCATCGGCGCGGCACGGGTCGACATGGCCCGTCACGACGACCTTCGCACCGGGCTGGGGCGGCCGACCGCGCAGGGTTACACGTTCTTCGACAGGCTTGTCGACGAGGGCATCGCCGCCGGTGAGCTCGACCCGTCTCAGCGCAACCCATTGCGGGCCTTCATCCGGATCATCGTCGTCGGGCTCACCGATGGTGCCTCGGACGACAACGAGCGTCACCGTCAAGCGGTTGATGCCGTGAGGGCCGCGATCAACGGGCGGCTTTTCGGCGCCGGGGCGCTGCGATCGATTCCCGCACCCCGCGTCCGCCACGCCGGCTGACGGCGCGTGTGCCCTACCAAGTGCCGGATTCGCTTCGGCGGGACGGACGGCGCACGCAGACCATGTTCGTCGGCGGCTGTCAGAGCGCCGGAACGACGACGGCCATCAACGATGGTTATGGGCGTGCGACTCGGACGTTGCCGTCTGTCCAGTCGACGGCGATCTCGCGACGGATGATCCTCCAGCCGTCAGGGGTCCGGACGTAGCGGTCGAGGTAGCGGCCGGCCACGATGTAATTCGGTCCGCCTTCGGCAGCGCGCCGCACGTGTTGGGCGTGGAGATAGCAGCGACCCGACGCCTCGTCACCGGTGACGGTGATCTGGTGGTTCGAGATGATGTGCTGACTCGTATCCAGCGGCCCGAGGGCTCCACGGATTCGTTCGATGATCGACTCGATGCCATTGCGCTCGTCGCCAAGCAGCGCGGTGGCCTCGGGCAGGAAGATGCGTCGGAGGTTCTCGAACTCTTTCGAGTCGATGGACCAGCAGTAGTCGATCGTCAGATCGATGATCGCCTGACGGTCGGCGGAAAGGTCATACGTGCTCATATCAGCGTCCATCCTCCATCGGCTCTGCTTGATCGCTGATGTCGTTGGTTTTCATATCAGTGTCCATCCTCCGTCTACGTTCAGATTCTGGCCCGTGACGTAACTTGCCGCCTCGGACGAGAGAAAGAGCACGGCCCGGCCGATGTCGGTAGGTGTTCCGGGTCGGCCCAGCGGGACGTTGGCGGAGCGCTGTTTCATGAGCGGCCCCATCAGGCCCGTGGTCGAGGAGTTGACCGGCCAGAGCGGCGGAAGCTCACCGGTACGGATCTTCGTGAGCGTGGGCACGGGCACCACACCCGGCGATACCGCGTTCACCCGGATGCCATGCGGGGCAAGGTCGACGGCCAGCGACCGGGAAAAGTGGATGGCGCCCGCCTTCGCGGTGTCGTAGCCCGTGCCGAGGCAGGGCATTGATCCATCCACCGAGGCGATGTTGACGATCGACCCACCACGCCCCTGCTCGACCATCAGAGCGGCGGCGGGTTTGGAGCAGTTGAAGAGACTCACGAGATTGACGTCGATGCTTCGGTGCCACGACTCGTGCGATTGATCGAGGATCGATCCGGCCTCGTGGTAGCTGCCGGCGTTGTTGACCAGCACGTCGAGGCCGCCGTGCTCTTTCAAGGTGGCCATCAGCGCGTTGCACTGTTCGGGGTCGGTCACATCGAGATGCACCGCCGTGCCGCCGATGGAGGCCTGCACCCGTCTGGCGCCGACGTCGTCGATGTCGGCGATCCAGACGTGAGCGCCCGCCGACGCCAGTGTTCTGGCGATCCCTTCGCCGATCCCGGTCGCCGCGCCGGTGACCAGGGCGACCTTGCCGTCCAAGGAGAGAAGACCGGCGATCTGTGCGTCCATGGTTGAAAACTAACTGCTGAGTTAGTATGCCGCTCAATCGCCGTTTCGGTCCCGCTGCGTCGACGGCCAAGAGCTAGGAGTACTACCGATGGGTCTTCTCGATGGGCAGGTTGCGTGCGTCACCGGTGGCACCCGTGGCATCGGTCGTGCAATCGCGGAAGCGTTCGTACGCGAAGGAGCGAAGGTCGTCATCAACGGCCGCTCGGCGGAGAAGGGTGCCCAGGCCCTCGCCGAGATGAACGCCGGCGACGACGTGCACTTCTCGGCTGGAGACGTGACCAGTCGTGAGGTCTGCGAGGCGCTGATCGCCGAGACGGTGGCGCGTTACGGGCGCCTTGACATTCTCGTGGCGAACGCGGGTGGGGCTCCCGATGCCGCTCCCGTGGCATCGATGACCGATGAAGCCATGAGCTTCGCCATGACGTGGTGCTTCTGGCACACCTTCTGGACCATGCGGGCCGCGATCAACGTGATGACCCCGCAGGGCTCTGGCCGGATCATGGCGATCTCGTCGGTCGAGGGCAAGATCGGCAAACCGGCCATCTCGCACTACGTTGCGGCGAAGCACGCCATCAATGGCCTGGTGAAGACGGCGGCGAAAGAGGTCGGCACGCTCGGCATCACGGTGAACTCACTGTGTCCAGGGGCCATCGAGACCGATGTGATGAAGGCCGACGGTCCGGGTGCGGCCGAGGCCATGGGCATGACCTATCAGGGCCTTCTCGATCTGTTCGCCGCCGAGTCGGCGATCAAGCGCCTCAACGAAGTCGAAGACGTCGCCAACGTGGCCGTGCTGCTCGCCTCGCCCGCGGGTGCCGGCATCACCGGCTCGTTGATCTCGATCGACGGCGGCACGTCGCCCTACTGAGCGGCGCCTTCAAAAGCCCGGCAGCACCAGCAAACCTTCGAAAAGGACTACGAACATGGGAACACTTGACGGCAAGGTCGCCTGTATCACCGGTGGCACCCGCAGCATCGGACGAGCCATGGCCGAGGCATTCCTTGCCGAAGGCGCGCGTGTCGTGGTCAACGGCCGCGATGCCGCGAAAGGAGCAGTGGCCGTCGCCGAGATGAACGCCGGCGACCGAGTCGCGTTCTTCGCCGGTGACGCGTCAAAGCAGTCAACCGTCGAAGGCCTGATCGACTTCACCATCGCGCACTTCGGGCATCTCGACATCTGCTGCCTCAACTCGGGTGGCGTGGCCATGACCGCGCCGGTCGCCCAAATGACCGACGAGGAGTGGACGCTCGAGGTCGACTGGAATCTCAATCATGTGTTCTGGGGGATGCGTCGAGCGCTGCAACACATGATCCCGCGCCGGAGCGGACGAATCATCGTCACCTCGTCGGTCGAAGGGAAGCTCGGCAAGCCGGGAATTCCTGGGTACGTCGCCACCAAGCACGCCGTGAACGGTCTGGTGAAATCGGCCGCGCAAGAAGTAGGCACGCTTGGTATCACCGTGAACGCCATTCTCCCGGGGATCATCGAGACCGACATCGTCCGCTCCACTGGTCCCGACTCGGCCGTGGCGATGGGGCTCAGCGGCTACGACGAACTCATCGGCATGTTCGCAGGGGAGTCGGCGATCAAGCGACCGAACCGGGTCGAGGAAGTCGCTGCCGTTGCGGTGTTGCTGGCGTCCGACGCCGCCCGCAACATGACCGGGTGTCTCTTCCCGGTCGACGGCGGCACCATGCCGTACTGAACAAATGCGACGTGCTCCTTCGGGCACCGCAACACTTCTCGAGACCGAGCTCTACTGACATGACACAGACCAACACCCGAGTCGTCCTCGACCACCGACCCGTCGGGGAAGCGACGCCGGACTGCTTCTCCGTCGAGGTCGTCGAAATCGGCGAACTCGACGCAGGTCAAGTCCGCGTTGCGGTCGAATTCATCTCCGTCGACGCCGGAACGCGCACGATGCTGCGCGGTGAGGGCTTCCATCAACAGGTCGGGATCGGTCAGGTCATCCGGGCCGGCGGGGTCGGGCGCGTGATCGAATCGAAGGCGGATGGCTTTCGTGTCGGAGACGCCGTGCGAGGCGGACTCGGCGCACAGACGATCGCGACCGTGACTCCGAAGGTGATCGAGAAGGTCGACGGAACGCTCGGACCGCTCAGTGCGCACCTCGGCATCCTGGGCGCATCGACCGGTGTCACGGCGTGGATCGGTGTGCGGCGCGTTGCGAGGCCGAAGCCGGGCGACGTGTTCGTGGTGTCCGCCGCCGCCGGTGCCGTCGGCTCCATCGCCGGCCAGATCGCCAAACGCGACGGAGCGTGCGTCATCGGTATCGCCGGCGGGCCCGCCAAGGTCGCCTACCTCACCGAGACGCTCGGTTTCGATGCGGCGATCGACTACAAGAACGAAGACGTCAACGCTCGCCTTCGAACGCTGGCGCCCGACGGCGTCAACATCTTTTACGACAACGTCGGCGGACCGATTCTCGACGCTGCCCTCGACGACTTGGCGTTGCGAGCTCGTGTGGTGATTTGTGGTGCCGTCTCCCAATACGACGACATGGACAACGTCATCGGCCCCGCGTTGTACCTCCGTCTGGCCGAACGACAGGCATGCATGGAGGGCTTCGCCTACTTCCACTTCCCGGAGAGCATCGCGGAGGCGAGCGCCGAACTGGCCGGCTGGATGGCCGATGGGTCCATCGTCTTGGCGGAGGAGATCCTCGAAGGGATCGAGCGGTATCCGGAGGCGCTGCAGTTCATGTTCAACGGCGGCAACATCGGCAAACTGCTGGTGAAAGCCTCCTGAGTTCGGAAGGCCCTGGAGAGCGTGGCGTCTACTGTCCTCGGCATGACGCTGCTCGATCTTGCTGCGGTTCAGGACGCCGCGACGCGCATCGACGGGCATGTCCGTCGCACGCCGGTCATCCGGGTGCAGGTGCCAACGCCTGACGGGGAGCGTTCGGTGGCGCTGAAACTGGAGTCACTGCAGGTTGCCGGGTCGTTCAAGCCTCGCGGCGCGGTGAACTCGCTCCTCTTCTCTGGGGCGCCGGAGGTTGTCGCGTGTTCCGGCGGCAACCATGGTCTGGCGGTCGCCTGGGCAGCGGCTCGTCTGGGACGGCGCGCCACGATCGTCGTGCCCACCTCGGCGGCGGCCACGAAGGTCGCGGCGATGCGACGAACCGGGGCTGAGGTGATCCTCCACGGCGACGTGCCGGCGGAAGCGTTCGCGGTTGCGTTTGCGTTGGTCGAGGAACGGGGATGGCCGATGGTGCATCCGTACGACCAGGAACCGACGATCGCCGGGCAGGGGACGCTCGGACTCGAACTGCTGGCCGACGCACCTGACGTCACTCACTGGCTGACCGCCATCGGCGGCGGGGGTTTTGCCGCCGGTGTCGTGCTGGCGCTCGATGGCCGCAGCACCCTCGTCCCGGTCGAACCCGAGGGCTGTCCGTCACTGTTCGAAGCGCAGCGGGCCGGTCACCCCGTCACCACCCGGGCCGAGGGGATCTCCCGGACGAGCCTCGGTGCGCCGTCACTCGGCGACCTGGCGTGGAGCGTTCTGGCGACGCGCGTCGACGGGTGCAGGCTCGTCACCGACGGCGCCATCGCCGACGCGCAGCGTTGGCTGTGGCGCGAACTCCGACTTGTCGCCGAGCCGGGCGGGGCCACGTCGCTCGCTGCGCTGACGAGCGGGGCTTGGTCGCCCCCGGCGGGGTCGACTGTCGGTGTCATCGTCTGCGGCGGAAACGCCGATTCCCTCCCGGAGTGATTGCCATGGACTCAGTGCTCGGACCCCCAGTGCAGATCGCCTACGCGGTCACCGACCTCGACGCCGCAGCGCTGCAGTGGGCGGATCGATTCCGGGCCGGACCGTTCTTCGTGAGCGAGCACATCGCCGTGGACGACGTGCGGTACCGGGGCGCCCCCGGTTCGTTCGACCATTCGTCGGCCTACGGCCAGTGGGGCGAGGTGATGGTCGAACTGGTGAACGATCACACGGTGGGACCGTCGCCAGTTGCCGATGTCGTCGGTCCCGGTGGCTCGGGACTCCATCACCTCGCCTACTTCGTCGACGATCTCGCGACCGCGCAGTCGGCGCTGGTCCGACTGGGATGGCCGGAAGCGCTATGGGCCAGGACACCGTCCGGTGTTGCCTTCGCCTTCCACGACGCTGTTGGCACCCTCGGCCACATGATCGAGATCTACGAAGGAACACCGGCGCTACGCGGCTTCTATGCGATGGTTCGCAAGGCTGCCGTCGGCTGGGACGGCTCGGACCCCGTCCGGCGCCGAGGCTGAGAGCGCGAGTGGCGGCTCGTTGTGCATCTCGTTGCTCCCAGCGCAACGAGTCGCACGCAGAAGGACCGGTGCAGAATTGATCAGCTGGTTAGTTCTTCGGTAGGTTCGCGTGATGGAACGTGCCCCGCGTCGACACGAAGGGCGCGTCGTGCTCGTCACGGGCGCGGGTTCCGGGATTGGGCGCGCCACCGTCGAACGCGTTGTCGCCGAAGGCGGTAGCGCCGTCGGCGTGGACCGTTCCGCTGCATCGTTCGACTGGGTTTCCGGTCATCCGAATTCGGCGCGGATTTCCGTGCTCGCCGGCGACGTGACCGACGCTTCTGCGAACGAGCACGCGGCGAGTCTGGCAGTCGAGCAGTTCGGTCGGCTCGACGCGCTCGTGCTCAATGCCGGTATCCCGATGTCGGGCGATCTTCTCTCGATGCCGTTGGACCAACTCGACCGTGTCCTCGCGGTGAACGTCAAGGCCGTGGTGCTCGGGATCCGCGCCGGGGTTCCCCACTTCACGACCGGTGGATCGATCGTCGTCACCGCGTCCACTTCCGGTCTGGCCGGCGATCCCAACATGTGGCCGTACAACACGTCGAAGGCGGCGGTGATAAACCTGGTCCGCGGAGCTGCACTCGATCTCGGACCGCGCGGCATCCGCATCAACGCCGTTTGCCCGGGACCCACGGAGACGGGCATGACCACGCGGATCAAATCGGCCCCCGAGATTTACGAAGGTCTCCGCCGACGAATCGCCCTGCAACGCTGGGGTCGCGCCGACGAGATCGCCTCCGTCATCAGCTTTCTGGCCTCTGACGAAGCCAGCTTCGTGACGGGAGCCGCGATCCCGGTCGACGGCGGCATCAGCGCCAGCACCGGCCAGTTCCTGCCGAACGAACATCTCACCTGAATCCACCTCAAGACCGATCACCCGAAGGAGCCCCACCGTGGCCGCACATCCCGAGAACTACGAAGACGTCACCGTTTACGGCCTCGACGACGCCGATGAGCAAGAGCTCCTCCTCGCTCAGAACGAGTGCACGTTCATCTGGTCGAACAAGGAGGGTTGGCCCGTCGGCGTCATCATGTCCTACGTCTTCCGCGACGGGAAGTTCTGGCTGACGGCTTCGAACCAGCGGGCACGCATCGCGGCGGTGCGTCGCGACCCGCGGGTTTCCATCGCTGTCACCTCCACGGGTTCGTCCGTCCGGCGAAACAAGACCGTCACCTACAAAGGCACCTGCACGGTGCACGGTCCGAGCGACGAGAGCACACCGCTCAAGGAGTGGTACTACAACGAACTAGCCGCCGCGATTCGCCCGGACGACGAGACTGCGAAGAACTACTTCGCCAAGTTCCTCGACTCACCGCGTCGGGTGATCCTCGAGATCGAACCGACGCAGCGGATCGGCTACGACGGGACAAAGATGGGGAAAGCCACCGCCGCGTGGATCGCCGAACAAGCAGCAGGAGGTACTTCATGACCCGAGCACAACTGGTCGCGATGGCGGAGCGGAACCGTGATCTCTCCCGCAACGGGGCGAACCAACTCGTCGACGAGATCGTCAGCGTCCCCGCGAAGAACTACTTCGACGAAGACCGGTGGGCCGCGGAGATGGCTCGTGTGTTCCGGCGTGTTCCACTCACCCTTGCGTTCACCGCCGAGATGCCCAATCCGGGCGACTACAAGGCAATGGATGTCGCCGGTGTTCCCGTTCTGATTTCCCGCGGCGCTGACGGAGCGGTGCGCGCCTTCGTCAACTCGTGCAGCCATCGCGGTGCGGTGATCATGCCCGAAGGTACGGGCTCGGCGCGTCGCTTCACCTGTCCTTATCACGCATGGAGCTACGACCAGAAGGGTGAGCTCGTCGGCATTCTCGACCGCGAGATGTTCGGCGATCTCGACACTTCGTGCCACGGGCTCGCTCCACTTGCTGCGAGCGAGCGGGCCGGTCTGATCTTCGTCAGCGTCGATCCGAAGAACACTGCGCCGATCGACATCGACACGTTCCTCTGCGGCTACGACGAACTCCTCGAGACGCTGGCCCTCGACAAGTGCCGCGTCGTCGGGCGTCAGACCATTGCCGGCCCGAACTGGAAGGTGGCCTACGACGGCTACCTCGACTTCTACCATCTGCCCATTCTCCATAAGGACACGTTCGGCACCGCGATCTCCAACAAGGCGGTCTACGACGCCTGGGGTCCGCACCAGCGAGTGAGCTCGCCCGTCCGGAATGCGCAGATGGCGCAGGCCGACCGTCCGGAACTCGCCGAACTGCCGATCGACCAGTGGCCGACGGAGCGCCTGAACCTCGGGGTCTGGACGATCTTTCCGCACATCTCGATCGCCGGGTTCGACGCCGGTGGCCGGATGCTGATGGTGTCCCAACTTTTCCCCGGCGACGATCCGGGAAGCTCCTACACCGTGCAGACGTTCCTTCACACCCAGCCCGACGCGCCGGGTCAGGCTGATCAGGTCCGCGAGTCGATGGCCTTCCTCTATCACGTGGTTGAGGACGAGGACTATGCCACCGGCCTTCGTCTCCAGGCCGCGTTGAAGACTGGGGCGAAGGACCACGTGCTGTTCGGCCGTAACGAAGGCGGCGGTCAGCGCTTCCACCGATGGCTCGAAGTGCTGCTTGAGACCGAAGACGCGGACCTCGTGTCGGTCTTCAAATCCAACAGCCCCGGCTGACGATCGGCGCGGATTTCTCCGCGAACTGCTGTCCTAACTCGCTCACCTCGCCGAGTTCCGGGTTCGTGATTTCGTCGAGCTGAGGTGTAGGAGCTTGCGCGCCTCAGCGTCGATTCCGGTGACCATCGGGCCGAGATCGGGGACGCTGTCCCAGTCACCCGTTACCCCGAACGCGACCCGTCCGTTGTAGGAGAGCATGGCGACGCCCACCCGCACGCCTTGCGACAACGGCACGAACGGGACGTACTCGAGCAGTTCACGGCCGCGTGCGTAGAGCGCCTGTCGCGGCCCGGGCACATTGGTCGTCACGGTGTTGACGCGGTACTGCGGAAGCTGGCGGAGAAGAGCGGTCCCGCCGCGTAGCGCGGCCGACACGAGGAGGGGCGGCGCAAGCGCGCTCAGGGTCGAGAGCAGATGTGCCCCAGCCTCGGCCTGGTGTGACGACTTGACCTCGGACATCTGCGATCTGATGGCATCGAGGCGGGCCCTGCTGTCGGCGAGGTGAACGGGAAGATCGGCGATGATGGCAGTGACCTGATTGTTCGGGGAATGATCGTCCGAAGCGCGCACGGAGACCGGAACCAGCGTGTGCAGCCGTGCATCTTCAATCACATCGCCGCGGGCGAGAAGTAGCTCGCGGAAACCCGCCGTTGCGAGTGCGAGGAGCACGTCATTGACGGTGCCCCCGAGCGATTCCCGGATCTTCTTGATGTCGTCGAGCTCCACCGAGGTCTGATCCCAGGAGCGGTGCGGTCCGATGCCGCCTTCGATGGAGAGCGGCTTCGTCGACGTCGTGTGCCGGCCGTAGGACGAAATTCCGGCGACGGTGTTCTTCGCGATGTCGACCAGCTTGCGAGGATCGCGCAGCAGAGACGCGGCGGCCTGCACCTGTTGAGCCGGCGTCCCGGCGAGCTCGCCGAAGGCTTCGCGCAACACTTTTGCGTTGCTCGGCTCCGGTTCCGGTTCCCACGCGCGGCGGGGCGGGAGTTCGGCATCGGGTTCGTCGTCGAGCAAGACCGCCATCAGGTCGGTTCCGGAGATGCCGTCGACCATGCAGTGGTGGACCTTGCTGATGATCGCCCACGAACCGTCGTCGAAGCCCTCGACCACCCACGCCTCCCAGAGCGGTCGTTCGCGGTCGAGCGGCTGCGACATCAGCCGTCCCATGAGGTTGCGCACGTCGTCGCCGAGCCCAGGTGGCGGGAGCGCAGTGTGGCGCACGTGGTAGCGCAGATTGAAATGAGGATCGTCGACCCAGACCGGGCGGCCGACACCGCCGGGCACGAAGCGCACCCGCTGGCGATAGCGGGGGAGGCGCGGCAACTTGCGCTCCATCAGTTCCACGAGCGCGGCAAAACGGGGCGCCGGGCCTTCGAACCGGGCCAGTGAGCCAATGTGCATGTGGGTGACACCGTCCTCGACATCCAGGAACGCAGCATCAAGCAGGCTCATCCGGTCCATCTTCAGTGACCACCTTTCGTCCGTCCCCTGACGAACTGAAACTACGGCGAAGGAGGCCACCGACCCAGAGCCGAAGGTCCCTCTCGTGTCGGGCCGTGTGTGTCGCCCACTCCGACGATCGGCTCTAGGACCGCGTCCCACCGATCGCCACGCTTGCTGGCGTCCAGCAACGGAGGGTGTGAGGTGGAACTCGTGGAGGAGATTGGGGTGCACGAGTCGGGCGCGCGGTCCGCCGTGCTCTCGGTGCACAATCTCGAAGTCGTCTATAGCGATGTCATCTTGGTGTTGCGCGGCGTCAGCCTCGAGGTCTCCGGTGGCCAGATCGTGGCGCTGCTCGGCGCCAACGGGGCCGGAAAGACCACGCTGATCCGTGCCATCACCGGACTACTCCCGGTCCATCGTGGCCGCATCACCAAAGGAGCGATCGAACTCGACGGCGAGGAGATCCAGCATCGCAATGCCGCGGCCATCGTCCGTGGCGGGGTCGCGCAGGTGATGGAGGGGAGGAGGATCTTTGCCGAGCTCACGGTTGATGAGAACCTCCGCGCCGGGAGCCTGGTGCGCCGGGATCGTGTCGGTCTCCGGGACTCCTATCACCAGGTGATGGAGCTCTTCCCGGTTCTCGCCCAACGCCGCGGGTCGGTGGCCGGCTATCTCTCCGGTGGCGAGCAGCAGATGTTGGCCATCGGCCAGGCGCTCATGACGGGTCCGCGGCTGCTCCTCCTCGACGAGCCGACGCTCGGTCTGGCTCCCCTCTTCGTGCAGCAATTGCGCGAGATCATCGTCGAGATCAACCGGGCCGGCACAGCTGTTCTCCTGGTCGAACAGAACGCCAGCATGGCGCTTTCGATCGCCCATCACGGGTACGTCCTCGAGTCCGGCAAGGTCGTGAAGGAGGGCTCGGCCGCTGAACTGCTCGACGATGCCGACATTCGCGAGTTCTACCTCGGCCGCGCCGAAGTGGGACGCAAGTCCTTCCGAGAGGTCAAGAGCTACCGGCGCAAGAAGCGATGGAGCACATGATGGGGACCGAGACCGCAACGCTGCCCGCTTCGCCGACGAGCGTTGCCCCGGCGGAGAAGTCCCTGCTCGCGGTGTCGGGTGTGTCACTCCGCTTCGGTGGTGTTGACGCCCTCACTGACGTCAGCTTCGATGTCGGCCCCGGGGAGCTCTTCGGTTTGATCGGCCCGAACGGAGCAGGCAAGACGTCGATCCTCAACTGCCTGAACGGTGTCTACAAACCCCAGGAAGGCGACATCACCCTCAATGGGCGGTCGGTGCTGGCGATGCGGCCCCACGAGACGGCCGAAGCCGGCATTGCCCGCACGTTCCAGAACCTCGCGCTCTTCGCCAACCTCTCCGCGTTCGACAACGTGATGTTGGGTCGCCACCATCTCATGCGCGCCGGAGCGGTAGCCGGTGCGATGTGGTGGGGGCCGGCTCGACGGGAAGAGATCGTGCATCGCCGCCGATGCGCCGAGATCATCGATCTTCTCGACCTCGGCCCGTATCGGCGGATGCCTGTCGGACTTCTGCCGTATGGGATTCAGAAGCGGATCGAGCTCGGTCGTGCGCTGGCGATGGACCCGAAGGTTCTCCTCCTCGATGAGCCGGTCGCCGGCATGAACAACGAGGAGACGGAGGACATGGCCGCGCACATCCTCGAGATCCGCAACGAACTCGGTGTCGCCATGATCCTCGTCGAGCATCACCTCGATCTCGTCATGGACCTCGTCGATCGATTGATGGTGTTGGCCTTCGGGAAGGTCATCGCCATGGGTCTGCCCGACGATGTGCGCAGCGACCAGCGGGTCATCGACGCCTACCTCGGGAGTGATCAGTGAGCGGCGCTGACGATACCGCGGTGGCCCGAAGGGCCGTGGCCGCCACGGGACCTTCTCTGCGCGCCCATCGATCGGAGCGCTCGCTGCCGGCGCTGCTTCTCGACAAGGCGTCGACGATGCCTTTGCGGGTAGCGCTGCGGCACAACCACCTCTCCCGTTGGGAGCAGACAACCTGGTCGGACTACGCCACGCGCGCCGCCCGGGTCGGGTTGGGCCTCGCGGCGTTGGGTGTCCGCGCCGGAGAGCGCGTTGCCATCCACAGTGAGAACCGCCCTGAATGGGTGATTGCTGACGTCGGTGTCCAAGGGATCGGCGCGGCGACGGTCGGGATCTATCCGACCAGTCCGGCTGCTGAGGTCGAGTACCTCCTCGGGCACTCCGGGTCGGTCGTGCTCATCGCCGAGGACGAGGAGCAGCTCGACAAGGTCCTCGAGGTCAGAGAACGCCTGCCGATGCTTCGGCGCATTGTCGTGATCGAGACGCGTGGAGTGCGAGCCCTCCTCGACGACCCGATGATCATGACCTTCGCCGCTCTGGAAGAACTCGGAGCTGCTCAGCCGGTCGAACAGTGGGCCGCTTCGGTCGCCGCGATCGACCCAACGGCCATGGCCATGATCGTCTACACCTCGGGAACGACCGGCCCTCCGAAGGGCGCGGTTCTCTCGCACGCCAATCTCCTCGCCGCCACCGAGTCGTTCAATCAGGCGTTCACCGCGACTCCGATGGACGAGGTCCTCTCCTACCTTCCCCTTTGCCACATCGCCGAACGGCTGAACTCCGTCATCAATGCCCTCAACGTGGGGTACGTCGTCAACTTCGGCAAGGGCGGCGAGTCGCTGGCGGCTGATCTCCGCGAGGTTCAGCCGACGCTGTTCCTCGGCGTTCCCCGGGTGTGGGAAAAGATGCTGGCGTCGATGGAGACTCGGGTCGCCGACGCCACGTGGTTGAAGAACCGTATGTACTGGTACTGGTTGCGACGCGGTGAACGCCTCGCCATGCGTCGTATGCGAGGTCAGGCGAGCGTGATCGACAAGATCATGGGAGGGCTCGGCTATCTGTTTCTGTACCGGAGCGTCCGCGACAAGCTCGGTCTGCGCCGGGTACGCATTGCCATGTCGGGCTCCGCGCCGATCGCGCCGAAGGTGCTCGAGTACTTTTGGTCGCTCGGTGTGCCGGTGCGAGAAGGCTACGGACAGACCGAGAACACCGCGCTCGCAACGTTCACGCCGGCGGACGACGTCCGGATCGGCAAGGTCGGCGTTGCCCTGCCGGGCGTGGAACTCGCGTTGGCCGACGATGGGGAGATCCTGACCCGGTCTGCCGCGAACTTCGTGGGTTACCTGAACAATCCGGAAGCGACCGCCGCCACCCTCGACGCCGACGGTTGGCTGCACACCGGTGACATCGGTTCGCTCGATGACGATGGCTATCTCTCGATCACCGACCGGAAGAAGGATCTGATCATCACCGCAGGGGGCAAGAAGATCTCGCCGTCCGAGATCGAGAATGCCCTCAAGGTGTCACCGTATGTGCGCGAAGCAGTCCTCGTCGGCGACCGCCGCAAGTACCTGACGGCCCTGATCGGCATCGAGCTCGACACCGTGGGGGACTGGGCTAGCCGCCGCTTCCTCCCGTACACGACCTACGAAGACCTGGCGTCGAAGCCAGAGGTGCGCCAGGTGATCGACGAATGGGTGCAGCGCGTCAACCGGGACTTGGCGCAGGCCGAGACGATCAAGCGCTTCGCCCTTCTTCCGAGCGAGCTCGGGCATGAAAACGGCCAATTGACGGCAACGCAGAAGGTGAAGCGCGCGACTGTCGTGGCGGAGTTCCATGGCCTCATCGAGGAGATGTACCGATGACGACCGACCACTGGACGCGACCGTCATGAACGACTTCCTGCAGCTCTGCTTCGCCGGGCTTGCGCTCGGATCGCGCTACGCCCTCGTCGCATTGGGCTTCGTCATCATCTACAAGGCCACCGGGGTGATCAACTTCGCGCAGGGGTCCATGGTGACGCTCGGCGCGTACTTCGCGTACAACTTCCACAAGACCTGGGGGCTTCCGTTCGCCTTGGCCGTCGTCATGGCCGTTGTGGCCGGGGGACTCGTCGGTGCGCTGATCCAGCGGCTGCTGCTGCGGCGCATGGTCGGGCGTCCGGTGTTCGGCGTGATCATGATCACGATCGGATTGCTGTTCCTACTCACCGAGGTGATGGCCTCGATCTGGGGCTACGACGCGCGAGACCTCGGCGATCCGTGGGGTATCGACACGGTGAAGGTCGGCGGCGTCGTGCTCTCGGTCAAGGATCTCTGGGGGATCGCGCTTGCCGGCGCCGTTCTGCTGGCGTTCTTCGTATTCTTCAAGTTCTCCGGCATCGGGCTCGCCATGCGGGCCGCCGCGCTCGATCAGGAAGCCGCGCTCGCCCGCGGCATCAGCGTGCGGCGGGTTTTCGGCTGGTCGTGGGCCATCGCCGGCGCAGTTGCCGCGCTGGCCGGCATCTCCCTCGGTTCGGGGCCGGCCGCGGTGACACCGAGCCTAGGGCTGATCGCGCTCGCAGCCTTCCCCGCGATGATCCTGGGCGGACTCGATTCCCCCCTCGGCGCCGTGATCGGTGGCGTCGTCATCGGCGTCACCCAAACCCTGACCGCCGGGTATCAACCCGAGTACGCGGCCTTCCTCGGGACCAACTTCCACGTCGTCATGCCTTACGTCGTGATGATCGCCATCCTGCTCGTCCGGCCTTATGGCCTTCTCGGCACGAAAGAGGTGCATCGGCTATGACGCCGTTTCGCAAGGACTCCGCCAATCCAACGATGATCCGCGACTACGGCGACGATCTCCACATCTTCGCGTCCCGTCAGACCCGGCTCGTCCTCGGGTTCGTCCTCGTGCTCGCGGTGCTGGCGCCCTTGAAGCTGTCGAACTTTCAGAGCACGGTGCTCGACTATGCCGGCATTGCGGCGATCGGCGCCGTCGGTCTCAATCTGCTCACCGGTTTCACCGGCCAGGTCTCACTCGGCCATGCGTTTTTCCTCGGCACCGGCTCCTACACCGCGGCCTACCTCGGCGGACAACGGCACTGGCCGTTCCTCATCTTCCTCCTCGCGGCTGCGGCGGTGGGTGCGCTCGTCGGCGCGGTCGTCGGTCCGTTCGCGCTGCGTCTACGGGGGAACTACCTCGCCATCATCACCGTCGGGCTGGTGTTCATCGGGCAGCACGTCTTCGAGAGTTGGACATCGGTCACGGGTGGCCTCAACGGCACGTCGGTGGCGGCCCCGCCCCGGATTGGCCCGCTCGACTTCTCCCGTCTGGTCATCTTCGGGCATCGATTCGGCCGAGACCAGGGGTTCTTCTACGTGATCTGGGCGCTTGTCGCGCTCGTCGCCCTCACCTCGAAGAACCTCGTGCGTTCGCGTTCCGGCCGGGCGCTTCAGGCCGTGCGCGATCGCGACGTCGCTGCTGAGGTGATCGGCATCCGACTGGCGCGCTACAAGGTGCTCGCCTTCGTGGTGTCGAGTTCCCTGGCGGCGTTGGCCGGAGCTCTCTTCGGCTCATATCAGCAGTTCGTCGCCCCAGGAGACTTCGGCCTGTTCGTCTCATTGCAGTACATCGCGATGATCGTCGTGGGCGGCGTCGGCACCACGTTCGGTCCGATCCTCGGAGCACTTTTCATCACCGCGATGCCGCGTCTGATCGAGCAGTTCAGCGACCACATCCCCGGCGTGGCGTCATCGCCCGGAGCCAGCGGCATCACCGTCTTCTCCCTCAACCAGGCGATCTTCGGTGCGCTCATCATCGGCTTCCTCGTCCTCGAACCCCGAGGCCTCGCCGCGTTGTGGCTGCGCGTGAAGGCGTACTTCCGGGCCTGGCCGCTCAGCTACTGACTTCCACCTTCCTTTCCCCCCGACCACTTCACCGCCGCACGTACAGAACCAACAAGGAGTTCACCATGTCCCGATCAACCCAACTCAGAACGGCCGGCTCGGGGCGGCACCGGACCTCGACCCTTGCCGTTGCCGTCACCGCCCTCCTCACCGTCGGTCTCCCGGCTTCCACATTGTTCGCGGCGACCGCGCCGAAGGTCGGCGCCGCATGCACGAAGATCAACGCCACCGGTAAGGACAAGAGCGGCAAGGCTGTCGTGTGCAAGACCAAGAAGGGCAAGAAGGTCTGGCAGGCCGTTGCCTCCACCCCGTCGACAGTGGCGGTGACGACCGCAACCGCGGCTCCCGCGCCGTCGAAAGGACTCTCCAAGACTTCCGGCTTCGATGGCAAGACCATCAAGGTGGGTGTGATCACTGCGCTCAGCGGCCCGGCGGCCGTGCTCGGCAAACCACTGGCCGCGGGACAGGAAGTGTTCTGGAAGTACTACAACGAGGAGAAGGGCGGCGTTGCCGGCAAGTATCCCGTTGAGGTCGTGCTCGAGGACAACCTCTACGAGTCGAACACCACGGTGCAGAAGTACAACAAGATCAAGGAC
>JANOJN010000077.1:0-1883 GCA_031418775.1 Acidimicrobiia bacterium | reverse complement strand
CGATTTGATGTTGCACGGCGCCGGAGCGGTTGGTCCAAGCGGGCTGGCGCACATCTTGCTGGGCGACTCCGGCATGGGGAAGAGCACGCTCAGCTCCGCAATGGCAGCACACGGTTGGCCGCTCGTGGACGACGACGGTATACGAGTGATTGCCGTCGAGGGGCGACCGCACGCGGTTCCCGGCTATGCCGGTGTTCGTCTGCTCCCCGATTCGGCCAAAGCGATTCTCCCGCTCGTCACCCCGGGACGCCCGATGGCCCGCGGCCATCAGAAGCGTCGGTTCGATCTCGCTGATTCTGGGCTCACCATGGCCTCCACGCCGGCCCCGATCGGTGCGCTCTACATTCTGGAACGGACCCGACGTCATACGGCGTCCGCCGAGCGACTCGGCCTTGGTGTTTCCGCAGTTTCAGTCATCGACCACGGTTTTCATCTCGCCAGCGCTCCATCGGAGGTGGCTCGGCAAGCGTTCAGGCTCTCCGCTGACCTTGCGGCAACCGTCCCGGTGTGGCGGCTACTCGTCCCACCCGGATTGAGCCGGATGACCTCGACCATCGCGCTGCTGCACGAACTCGACGCCGCGTTGGCCTCGTCGACCGTCTAGTTGAGGCACTTCCGCCGACTAACTTCGAGCCGCAGTGATGGACGAACCGAACCCCGTCTTGGCGGCCTGGAAACGGGCCACCCTAAACGTCGGACTCGACGACACCTCGCTGGAAGTGCCGGAGCAACTACCGACCGGCGATGTCTGGCGTGAGTTGCTGGCGTGGGCCGAAGGGCAGCGGGTGCTCGGCTTGCTCTGGCAGCTCGCGAACGAAGCCGGTTTCTCTGGCCCGATGCTCGACGATCTCTCGCCTCGGGCGAAGGCTTGGTCGTTCCGCACGCTTGCCGTCGAGGGGTCGATTCCCTCTGTTGTTGATTTGCTTGGTGAGGCATCGATCGACTGGCGGGTGTTGAAGGGTGTTGCCACGTCGCGTCTGTTCTATGGCGGGTTCGGCGTGCGGATCTTTGGCGACATCGACATTCTCGTGCGCCCGGCCGACCTTGATCGAACCCTTCGGGCGCTAGCGCCGATTACCGCAGTCGGGGCCTCCCCCCTGCACGGGCCATTTCGTTCGAGGGCGTTACAGGAACGCCAGGTGACCGATTTTCGCAACGTCGAGTTGGATGTGCACAAAGCGGTGGAGGGTTCCCTTGTCACGAGCCGGCTGCCGGTTGAGGCGTTCTTCGA
Source organism: Acidimicrobiia bacterium (assembly GCA_031418775.1). Classification (GTDB taxonomy): domain Bacteria; phylum Actinomycetota; class Acidimicrobiia; order Acidimicrobiales; family JANYDT01; genus JANLQX01. The sequence goes on along the minus strand of JANOJN010000077.1, from coordinate 652 downwards.
ACGGCCGCAGGAGCTTGAGGTCAGCGGACGTACGGTCCTCACGTCCAGCACCGAAGTGCTGTTTGTGCATGCGGTCATGCACTTCAGCAGCGCCGGCCGAAGGTTCTCAACCGTTCCCGACATTGCTCGCCTCATTCGCGGAATCGAGCCCGATGACCCCACGGTTCGTTCGATGCTCCTCACGCGTTCGTCGCGCCTGCTGTTCCATTGGGCGCTGCGTTCGGCTGGTGAATGGACGCAACTCCCCGATGCATGGATACGGTTCCTCGCCGACAATGCACCGAATGCCGTCGACCGAACCGCGGTGAACTGGGTACAGCAGGCCCCGAGTCGGAGCAGCCTGGTCAATCTGTTCCTCGGTCGTCACAAGATCCGCCGCGGGATCGAGACGCTGTGGCCCACCGAAGAGTTCCTGCAGTTCATGCAAACGGGGCATCTTGGGCATTTGCGTCGCCTGGTGGTGAAGAGCTCAGACCTCTCGTCCTAAGCCGTCCGTCGCGTCGGGCGCGTGCACCGGCTCGGCCGAGATGTTATGCGAACTGACCAGCTTGCAGCGTGTAGAGCTCGGCGTAGACGCCGCCGAGATCCATGAGCTCCGCGTGCGTGCCTTGTTCGACGATGAGCCCGTTGATGAGCACGATGATGTGATCGG
>JANOJN010000076.1:0-4765 GCA_031418775.1 Acidimicrobiia bacterium | reverse complement strand
GTCGAGCACCCCGAAGACGTCACGCTTGCGCTCGAGGTCCTCGACGATCGACTCGAGAACGAGATCGCATGCCGCAAGGTTGTGCATGTCGTTGGTCGTCGACAGGCGGGCCAGCGCAGCGTCACGTTCGTCGAGGGTGAGCTTGCCCCGCTCGACCTGGCGGTTCAGTGACGATGCAAACGACGCGGCAGTTTCGTCGGCGCGTTCCTGGCTCCGCGAGGCGACGATGACGTCGAAGCCGGCCCGGGCGACAACCTCGGCCACGCCCGCGCCCATGATGCCGGAGCCGACGATACCGACGGTCCGGAAGCCTGACGGCGTCGCCGATTCCCCGGGTGTCGCGGTGTTCTCCGTTGCTGTTGCCATCAAGGAACCGTAGACGCGAGGCACTAGCGTCCCGCAAGTCGAGACGCCGGCCACGCGGCCGTGCGTGAAGTCCGCGACGCACCAACAAGGAGGCTCGGGTGAACGCACCAACGACCGGATGGCTCGCCCTGCACGGAGGTTCGGGGTGGCTGGCCAGCCAGGACGTCGCGAGGCGCGTCCTCGGCCCGGCAAGGACCCTGACCGTCGTGCCGACCGCTGCGGCATTCGAGAACCCCGCAGCGGCCACGGCATCGGCGCAGGCGTGGTTCGCTCCACTGGGTGTCACAGTCGTCACGAGTGGGGTGCTCACCCGGCATGACGCGAACGACCCCGCTCACGTGGCCGTGATCGCGTCGGCCGAGGCACTTCTGTTCACGGGCGGTCAACCGCTCCACCTGCGATCGGTCATGTCGGGTTCGCTCGCCTGGTCGGCGGTGCTCGCCGCATTCGCCCGGGGTGTCCCGATCATCGCCGAAGGCGAGGCCGCATCCGCGCTCGGTGATCCGATGCTCGACCCCCGCGGTGGAGCGTTCACCATTGGCCTGGGGCTCGTCACCGGACTGGCGATCCTTCCGGGGAGCGATACCTGGCTCGCCGATCGACGGGCCCGCACCCTCCGGCTGGCCGGCTCCAATGCCCTTGCCCTGGTTCCTTCGACGACCACCCTGCTGCGTAGTCCGGCAGGGGAATGGTCGACCGAGGGCGGGTCGGGCGTGACGTTCGTCGGGAAACCGGCGTGATCAAGGGCTCGGTTGCCGCGTTCGCAGGCGCAGTGATGGCTGTCGTCGCGCTGGCCGGGTCCGCTTCCGCCGAAGGGCCGGGAACGCTCGACGCGCGCATCCATCCCTCGCTCAAAATGACGGTTGTTGCGTCCGGACTCCGCGCTCCCCGCGGACTCCTGGCCTTGAGCGATGCCCGGATCTTCGTGACCGAGTTCAGCTGGACGAAGGGCCAGGGCCGGCTTTCCCGTCTGGACCGAAACAGTACAGGAGCGTGGCGACGCACCGTGGTGTTCTCCGGCCTCGACCGGCCGTTCGGCTTGGCGTTGGGTCCTGATAACAAGGCCTATGTCGGGGTCGCCGGCTCAGTGTTCCGCTTCGACCCGACGGTCGACAAGCCGACACGAGAAGACGTGATCGGCGGACGATCGGCGACGCCCCGACTTCCCGCTCGCGGACTCCATCCGCTCACCCAGCTCCTCTTCACCCAGGATCGCTCGCTGCTGGTCGGCCTCGGGTCCGACACCAACAACTGCGAGAAGTCCAAAGGCCGACCGGCCTGCCCGTCGGCCATCGGGCGCGACGCCGTCGCGGTCGTCCGCCGTTACGACATGACGTGGCCCGAAGGTCGGGTCGGCCCATGGTCGCTGGTCGCCCGTGGCCTCCGGAACTCGATGGGCCTGGCCGAGCACCGCTCGGGGACGGTGGTGCAGGTCGAGAACGGACGCGACGACATCACCGAGGCCGATCCGAATCTCGACGACGAGACCCTCCCGCACGACGAACTGAACGTGCTCGACCGCACAACGGTGAACGACTACGGCTGGCCGCACTGCTATGACAACGCCGTCCCGTCACCCGAGTTCCGCAGGTTCGCCTGCGGGAAGACCACGAAGCCCTTCCGTCTCCTCCCGGCCCACAGCGCTCCGCTCGGGCTCACCTACTGGACCGGACCGAACGCCCCGACGGCGTTCGCCGGCCGGCTGATCATCTCCCTCCACGGTTATCGCAACACCGGGCATCGGCTCATCGCCTTCGACGTCGACGCGCAGGGCCGGCCGGTCGGTGAGCCCATCAACGTGATCGACGACTGGGGTGAGAAGGACCTGGCCGACGGTGAGACCCAGAACCTGGGCGGACCCGTCGGCGTGATCCCGTTGCCCGACGGCTCCCTGCTCGTCGCCGACGACCGCAACAACATCATCGTGAGCCTCCGGGCACGCTGATGGTGCGCGTAGCGGCGCGGACGATCCTCGTCGGAGCCATCTGCCTGACGTCCGCCGGTTTCACGGCGCCGAGCGCTCCCGGCGAATCGCCCGCCGAGACGCCGGCGGTTGGCATCCTCGCCGTCTCACCCCGAGCGGCCGGCCCGCTGAGCCTCGGGGCGGATGGCACCGCGGCGGCCACCGTTGGCGGGCTCTCGGGGCTCACGTACGTGGCCGCCCATCCGACCCTTCCGGTGTTCTACGTGACGAAGGAATCGGGACCCGCCAATCGTGTGGTGGTCGCCATCACGTCGACGGCGACGGGATGGCGGGAGCTGGGAAGGGCAGCGACCGGGACCGGTCCGGTCCACATCGCTCTCGACTCCGACGGGCGAACGGCCTTCGTCGCCGGCTACACAGACGGCACCGTCACCCGGGTCGCCCTGGACCGGCGAGGCGTGCCAACGGGAGTACAACGTGTCCGGCTCCCTGGCGGGCGAGGCCCCGACCCGAGGCGGCAACGGGTTCCCCATGCGCATTCGAGCGCCGTCTCAACCGACGATCGCTACGTGGTCGTCGCCGACCTCGGCGCGGATGCGCTCCATGTCTTCGACGCCCGCACGCTCGGCCTGCTTCGCACCGAGCGACTCCCTCCCGGCACCGGACCGCGTACCGCAGCCTTCGCCGATCCCTTCACCCTCGTCGTCTCCGAGGAACTGCGGGGCGGGGTCTCCTGGTGGACGTTCGACAGCGGCCGGCTCTCCCTCGTGCGCCGGATCGCACTCGACGGAACCACCCCGTCCGATGTGATCGTCCGCCCGGATGCTTCTGCCGGAACGGGTCCGGACGTGGTCGTGATCAGCCGCGGCACCGACGAGCTGATCGGCGTCACGGCCGACGGCGAGACCCGACGCTGGACGACACCGGGCTGCGGCGCCCGGTTCGGTTCATGGACGACGACAGGCGACCTCGTCCTCGCCTGCACTCGCGGTGGCGAGGTCCGCCGGCTGCGCTTGGGGTCGGTGACGACGGCCGACCTCCGTTCGGCGACGACGTTGGCCGCCGTGTCGGGTTTCGCTGAGCTTGCGCCTCGTTCCTGAACGATCACCCTCCCGTTGCGTAGGTCATTCACCTACGATACGGACCACACCGGTTCAGGTTCCCGCCACCTGCTCCGGTGAGGTCCCCGGGTTGAGGCTCCGCCGCCTCCCCGGGGGCCGCCTCATATCCCGGAGGTCGGGAGTCTTCCGACGGCGTCTTCCCGTTAGCGTTGGGCCGGATGCCGCCACAACGGGAACCCGACTGGAAGCAGGCGCACGGCCCTTCAATTGCGTCGGCGCTCAGCCGCGCGCTGGCAAAGCCGAGCGGCGGGTGGTTCGTGCTGGGGTCCCGAAGAAGCCTTCGCACCAGGCCCTCCCGGCCCCAACGCCACACCGTCGACGGCCTCGAACTGGTGAGCTGGGTCGGTGATCACGGAGTCGCTGCGGCTCCGGCAGCGTGTCCCCATCTGGGCGCGCATCTTGCCGACGGACAGGTCGACGGGGCCGGCCACCTCGTGTGCCCTTGGCACGGGTTGGCGCTGCCGGCCCGGGCCGACGAACGGGTTGACGGTCAGGGCCGGTGGTCGCCCCTGGCCATCCACGACGACGGAGTGCTGGTGTGGATCCAACTCCATCGGGGCGCAGAGGACAACACCGATGCGCCGATCATCCCGAAACGGCCCGATCGCTTTCTCGATGCCGTGATCCGTCGCGAGGTCACGGCCGAACCGGCCGATGTGCTCGCCAACCGGCTCGACCCGTGGCACGGCGTCCATTTCCATCCATACGCGTTCGCCTCGCTCGAAGTGCTGGCCGCCTCCGCCGACGCACTCGACCTCCGCGTGGCCTACCGGGTCACGCCACGTCACCGTATCGAGGTGGAAGCCCGATTCGACTGCCCGGATCCGCGAACAATTGTGATGACGATCACCGGCGGCGAAGGAACCGGCTCGGTTGTCGAAACCCACGCCACGCCGATGGTGCACGCCGCGCCCGGGGTGGCTCCTCGCACGGCAGTCATCGAGGCGACGCTCGCCACGAGCGACCGACCCGGGTTCGCCACGATGCTCAAGGGCGCGTCGGTCGCGAGGCCGATCATCGCCGCGATGGCCTCGCACCTGTGGCGCGACGACGCCCGGTATGCCGAACGCACCTACGCCCTTCGGGCCCGTGGATGGCGGCCCGGGCAGCCGTAGGAGACCGCACCGGCCCGCCGCACCGGCCCGCCGCACCGGCAACAGCGCGGCCCGGCCAACCCTGAGTCCGTCAAAGGCCCCGACGTGCCAACAGCTCAGCGACCCGGACAACCGTAGGAGATCGCACCGGCCCCGATGCGCCGGAACCCGCGGGCGGTCCAACCGTGGAGATCAGCGTGGACCGGGAGCGGGTACGACAGCGTGCTCGGGGGCGACGACCAGCCAGCGCAGCGAGTAGC
>JANOJN010000075.1:0-21553 GCA_031418775.1 Acidimicrobiia bacterium | reverse complement strand
CCGCGGGCTCACCATGCGCGCCAAGGCCATCTGGACGGCGGTGGAACGGGCATGCGAACGCGAAGACTTCCGGCCGAAGCCGTCGCGTCTGTGCAACGTGTGCTCGTTCAAGCAGTGGTGCCCGGCGTTCGGCGGCGATCCGCTCCAGGCGCCCCGTCGAGAGCACCTGAAGCCTCTGGGGACCACGCTGTCGATCGCCGAGGCGGGAGACGACCTTCTCCTCGACACGGCCGCACCCGGCACGATCGACCTCGTCGGAGCCCACTCGGTCGACGCCCACTCATCAGTCGACGCCCACGCAGTCGACGCCCACGCAGTCGATGCGCGCACGGTCGAGGCCACTGCGACCGACGACCTCTCGCTCGTCTGAGTCTCGACCGGGCCGACCGACCGTGCGACGCATCACCCTCCCCTCGTCGGTCGACGCGTTCGACGCGCGCTTCGACCGCTTCTGGGATCGCTTCCGCGGCAACCGTTCCGTCGATGCGCTGTTCTACACGGCAAGCGAAGTCGGCGACTTCGGCATGGTGTGGATGGCGATGGCCGGAGTGCAGGGGGCGTTCGGATCGCCCGAGCAGACCCGGCACTTCCTGCGAGTCGTCGGTGTCCTCGGGGCCGAGTCGATCATCGTGAACGGTGGCCTCAAGTCCTTGTTCCGCCGAGAACGGCCGACATGGGACCAAGAACGCCCGATGCACCTGCGCAGGCCGAAGACCTCGAGCTTCCCGAGCGGCCACTCCAGTTCGGCGGTTACCGCCGCTCTGCTGCTCACCGACGCGAACCCGACCCTCGCGCCGTTGTGGTGGGGAATCGCCGGGATCGTGGCGATCAGTCGGGTGCACGTGAAGATCCACCACGTGTCCGATGTGCTCGGCGGCCTCGCCGCCGGTGCAGTGATCGGCACCGTTGCGCTTCGGCTGCTACCGATCGGTTGAGGGCAGCCAAACCCGCCCTCCGACCGCGTTAGTTCGCGGAACTGCTCTCGACGAGGAGCGAGCGGACGTCGAGAAGCAGGTCCGTGATCTCCGACGACGAGACGAGTTCGCGCTTGTGCAGCACGACGAGTTGCTTGTCGATGATGGCGAGTGCTTCGGTGATGCCGTCGCGTTCGAGCGTGTCCATTGGTCACGAACCTACAGCACCTGCGTCCACTAGCCGGGTGACGTTCGTTCACGATCGCGTTTCCGCACCATCACCCGCTTGTGAACATCAGCCCGGTTGCGCCTACCGTCGAGTCATGGCAGTCAGATTGGACCCCATCGACGAATACATGCACGAGCTCGGCCCCGAGTCGAACTTCAACGAAAGCATGTACTTCAACGTCTACGACCCCGAGCAGCGCGTCGGCGGCTGGTTCCGGATCGGGAACCGAGCCAACGAGGGCTACGCGGAGATGACAGTGTGCCTCTATCTCCCGGACGGACGGGTGGCGTTCATGTTCCAGCGTCCGAAGATCTCGGACAACAACGCCTTCAACGCCGGCGGCCTCCGGATCGACATCGTGAAGCCGTTCGAGGAGATCACGTTGTCCTACGACGGCAAGGTGGCTGTGCTCACCAATCCGCTCGACATGGTCGAGCCGAAGAAGGCGTTCAGCGAGAACCCACGCGAGCAGTGCCAGGTGTCGCTCACCGTCCTCGGCCGGTCGGCGATGTTCGGCGGCGAGCCCGACACCCCCCACGAGGCTCCGGGTGAGGAGTTCGCAAAGGGCCATTACGAGCAGCTTCTCGAAGGTCGCGGCTCGATCACGGTCGGCGATCGGAACTGGACGATCACCGGCTTCGGACTCCGCGACCATTCGTGGGGCCCACGGTTCTGGCAGGCGCCTTACTACTACCGATGGCTCACCGGCAATGTGGGCCCGGACTTCGGCTTCATGGGCAGTGTCGTCACCAAGCGTTCCGGCCCGGGTTCGAAGGGCGGGTTCGTGTGGGAGGACGGCAAGCTCCATCTCGTCGACGAGTGCTCCGTGGCCACCGAGTGGTCGGGGGAGGACACATACCACCGTGGGGTCGCCCTCACGCTCACGTCGTCGCGGTCAGCCAAGACCTGGACGATCAACGGCGACGCGTTCAACCTGATCCCACTGCGCAATCGGCGAACAGACCCGGAGGGCAACGAGCTGCTCACGCGGATCAGCGAGGGCATGACACAGTGGACGCTGCCCGATGGACGGGTCGGGTATGGACTGAGCGAGTACCTCGATCAGATCGTCGACTCGATGCCGGTGGGCTACGACGGCCCACCGAAGGCATAACGCCACATCATCCTCACCACCTGACCACCAGCCACACCGAACAGAAACGACACACAATGTCCGCACGCTCGTCCAAGAAGGCGGCTTCGGGAACGAAGGCGCCGGCGATCTCTCTTCCGTCGGGAGCCGCATCGGTGTGGTCCCTCGACGACGCCCGCCTCAAGGGTCCCGTTGTGCTCATCTTCCTCCGCGGCTTCTCCTGACCGTTCTGCCGAAAGCATCTCGCGCAGTTGCGCGACTCGTATCCTGAACTGGCGGCAAACGGAGCGTCGATCGTGGCGATCGCTCCCCATTCGGTGGAGGAGCTCACCGCACATCTGGCGAAGAACGCCTACCCCTTCCCGCTTGTGGCCGATGAGACGGGAGCAGTCTTCGATGCCTACGACGTCACGAGCCGAATGATCTCGCTCGGTCAGCAACCAGCCTGCTTCATCGTCGATACCGCAGGGATCGTGCGATTCGACGCGATCGGCGCCCAGCAGTGGGACCTCGTCGGCCCGAAAGAACTCATCGAGCGCGTTTCGGCGCTGTAGCAGCGACGCCAGTCAGTCGAACGCGAGGTCGCGGACCGCCTGACGGATGTCGATCGGAGCCAGCGGCAAGATCGCGAGAGCGGCGGTGGTCACGCCGTTGTCCATGTATTTCCGTATGTGCGCTTTGCATTGCTCAGCCGATCCGTGGATCACCAGTTCATCGACCACGTCGTCGGGGATCGCCGCCAGGGCAGCCTTACGATCGCCGCTCCTCCACGCGTCCCACATCCCCTGGAGTCGCTCACCGTTGCCGAGCCACTCGTGAAACGCGGCGTACACCGGGACGTTGAGGTACGCGGCGATGGCGAAGCGTGCCCCGGCGCGCACCGCGGCGGCATCCTCACTCGGGCAGACGAAGAGACGGGCGACGATCTCCTTCGGCGTTCCGTCAGGCGACGCGCCCTGCACGATCTCGTTCACCTTCACGACGTCCTTCGCGCCGAGCCAGTTGATGATCGCGCCATCACTCTCGCGTCCGGCGAGTCGGAGCATGCCCTCACGGAGGCCGGCGATCATGACCTGCGGCGGTTGATCGACACGGCGTCCAAGCTTGAAACCCTTCACGGTGAAGGTCTCATACGCGTGGTCGATCTTCTCGCCGGCGAACGCCGAGCGCAGGAAGTGGACCGTGTCCCGGACCCGGGCATAGGGCTTTTCGAACGGAATGCCGTTCCACTGCCCGACGATGACGTTCGACGATGTACCGATGCCCAGCACGAATCTCCCTGGCGCGGTCTCCGCAAGGCTGGCCGCGGTCTGCGCCAGGAGGGCCGGCCCACGCGTGTACGCCGGGATGATCGCCGACCCGAGTCGCAAGGTGGGAGCCCACTGCGACGCAAGCACGAGAGGCGTGAATCCGTCACTGCCGTTCGCCTCGGCCGACCAGACGTCGCGGTAGCCGAGCGATTCCAGCTCGACGATCCACTCGCGCTGATCGGCCAGGCTGACGCCGTCGAAGGGGATGGTCATGCCGAGTCGTGCAGTCATGGTGTCAAGCGTAGAGCGAATGCCGTACATGTGACCGGAGTCACAGCAATCGGCGGACCCGATTGTCACACCCCCCTCGGCACACTGCATGCATGCGTACGAACCAGCTCGTCCTTCTCTCCGACGACTCCAGCTCCGACTTCACGCTCGACGCGTCGACCCGGGAAGTCGGCCGTCGCGGCATTGCGGCAGCACGCGAAGCGCTCCGCCTCGCGGCCGAGCGTTCGCTCGACCGCCAAGCTGCGTGAGCCCGTGGCGACCGAGTCGCCGCATCGCCGCTTCCCGGCCGTCGGCGTGACGGTCAGGTCATACCGCGGTGCCGACTGCGCCGAGCGGCACGACGGCGCTCGGCGAGTCGCCGTCGGAGGCGGCCCGCGGGGTCGCTGCGGCGACGACCGCCGCCGGAAGAAGCGAGCCGAACACATCGAGCTCGGCGTCCGTCGGCTTCGGTGCGAACTCCGAGTAGAAGCGATACGCCGGAGCCGCCCAGAGAGCGAAGGTCTCCGCAAAGTCACCGGCACCGACCTGCAGATCGCCGCAACCATTGCAGGTCCACCAGGGGCCGGCCGGCCGGTTCCGCAAGTCGAGGTAGGCCTGTCGCTGATCGTCGTTGTTCAGCATCACGTCGGCCACGTGGCCGAATTCATGGGCGATGTCGTGGGCGATGCCGCCGATCGGCCGGTCGAGCCGCACGTAGATCTCGACCCTCCGGGCCTTCACCAGCGTCATGCCGAGCAGCCCCGGCCGCGCCGGCCGGAAGGCGATGGTCCAGCCCGGGAATACGTCCTGCGCGCGCAGGCGCACGAGCGTCAGGGCGGCGGCGCCGCGATCGAACTCGCGCGTCGTGGCCGCCGTCGGGGCCTCCACGATGAACGGACGGACTAACTGCACTCCCTGGCCGATCGACGCCTGTCGGGTCGCCGAACGCTGGGCTCGTGCGGCCTCCGCGCCCGATACACCGGCCGCCACGCATACCGCCAGGGCGAACGCGACCGCGCCGACCCGCCGGCGACGCGTCGGTGTGCGCATCAGCGGCCCTGCCTTCGTGGATGCATTCGGAATCACTGCTCGACACCGTACGCCGCCTCACGACTGAAAGACCACTCAGAGTGGCCGAAAAGGGCATCTGCAGGCCAAAAATGGGGCGAACGGCCCACGCGCGTCGCCCGTGAGAACCCCGTTCACCACCCCTTCCCGTCGTCTCGGCGCGTGCCCGGGTCGGCGTTGCTTTGGCGGACTCCGACGCGAACCCATAGGTTCGATTCGGCCCAGCCCAGCCCGGCTGGCCTCACCACCAGGCGCCCGACCAGGAGCAGACCATGACCGACGTTGTGATTGTTGAAGCCGTTCGTTCGCCCATCGGACGTCGGGGCGGAGGGCTCTCCACCATGCACCCGGCCGACCTTCTCGGTTCGGTCGTCACTGCGGCGATCGCCCGCTGCGGGATCGACCCCTCGCTCGTCGACCAAGTGATCGCCGGCAACGTGTCGCAGGTCGGTGAGCAGTCGTTCAACATCGCCCGCACGGCTTGGCTCACCGCCGGACTGCCGTTGGGCGTTGCGGGAACCACGATCGACAGCCAGTGCGGATCGTCGCAGCAGGCGACGAGCCTCGGCGCAGGTCTCATCGCGTCCGGCGCGTGTGATGTCGTGTTGGCGTGTGGTGTCGAGTCCATGAGCCGCATCCCGCTCGGCTCCAGTGTCAAGGCCGGCCCGGGCCGGGCCATCCCCAAGAGCTACTACGGCCACTACGAGATGACCTCCCAGTTCGAAGGCGCGGAGCGGATCGCCAAGAAGTGGGGGATCACTCGGGCCGACTCCGACGCATTCGGGCTCGAGAGCCAGGTGCGCGCCGCACGTGCGCGCTCCGAGGGCCGGTTCGAACGGGAGATCGCCCCGATCAAGGCGCCGGTGCTCGACGCCGACGGAAAGCCGACGGGTGAGACCACGACGATCAGCGTCGATGAAGGAATCCGCGACACGTCTCTCGAGAGGCTCGCTGCCCTCAAGCCCGTCCTCGAAGACGGCATCCACACCGCCGGCACATCGTCGCAGATCTCCGACGGCGCGGCCGCGGTGTTGATGATGTCGGCCGACCGGGCTGCCACACTCGGGCTGCGGGCCAGAGCGCGGATCGTCACGCACTGCCTCGTCGGGGTCGATCCCGTTCTCATGCTCACCGGCCCGATCGACGCCACCCATCGAGTGCTGCAACGGGCGTCGATGTCAATGAACGACATCGACGTCACCGAGATCAACGAGGCCTTCGCCTCCGTTGCGATCGCCTGGGAGCGAGAACTCCACCCAAACATGGCGAAGGTGAATCCCAACGGTGGAGCCATCGCCCTCGGTCACCCCGTGGGATGCACCGGTGCGCGGCTCATCACCAGCGCGCTGCATGAGCTCGAACGCACCGACGGCACCAATGCACTCATCACCATGTGCTGTGGTGGTGGGCTTGGCACCGGAACGATCCTGCAGCGGATCTAGCGTCGGCTGCCGCAACTGTCGAGGCAGCGCGGCGCCGTGCGCCCGCGTTCGTCGATCGCGGCATCGTTCGTCCCTGATGGGCAGCGGGGCGCCGCATCACCGACTGCTCGCGTGCGCCGCGATGGCGGCGGCACTGCTCGGGTGCACGAGTGCGCGCACGCCCCGGATCGTCACCGAGGCGAGCACAAGCGTCGCCGAATGGATGCCGCTGGCGACCATTGCCGGGCCGGTTCGGCGTGGCCCGCTCGAGGCCAACGCACTTGTCCGCCGAACCGTCGACGGCGACACCCTCGACGTCGTCCTCCTCCGTCCCGACGGCACGTCTTCCTCGGCCGACGAGCGCATCCGCCTGATCGGGATCGACACACCGGAGACCAAACGACCCGATACGCCGATCGAATGCTTCGGCAAGAAGGCCTCGGCCGCAACCGCAGCGTTGCTCCCCGGCAACACACCGGTCAGGCTCGAACGCGACGTCGAGGAACGTGATCGCTACGGACGCCTACTGGCCTACGTGTTCCGGGCGAGCGACGGTTTGTTCGTCAATCACGAACTCGTGCGAACCGGCTTCGCGGCGTCGTACCCCTATCCGCCGAACGTGACGTATGCCGACATGTTCCGCGATGCCGCCGCCAACGCCGAGGCCGCCGGCGTCGGGCTGTGGGGGGCCTGCGGCGACCCTCACGTTCCCGCCTGATCGACGACCATCAGGTCCAGACGGACGGCGCAGCAGCGGGCGCGACCGATCCCGGTAGCGTGGGCGTCGTGAAGGAAACGCTCGAACGACTCGGCCTCGGCCCCGACACGCGAGCGGTGATCGTCTCCTGCACCAACCACGGCGAGCACCACGCCGCGACCAGTGCCGTCGCCCAGCTCCAGGCCGCCCATCCATCGGTCTCCGCCGGGTTGAAGGTGCCGTGCCCCTGGGCCCGCCACGCGGCAGCGCTCCACCGGGGCGGCGACGTCGGTGTGCGGCTCACGCTCAACGCCGAACACGATATCTACCGCTGGGGACCGATCACCCTCAGCCCGAGCCTGCTCGACGGCAACGGTGGGTTCCCAGTCACCCTCGAAGACCTGTGGGATCACGCCGACCTCGACGAAGTGCGGCGCGAATGCCGCGCCCAGATCGAGCGCACGATCCTCTGGGGATTCGACGTGACGCACCTGTCGTCGCATTTCGACGCTTTGCTCCTCCGTCCCGAGTTCTTCGACGTCGCGCTCGATCTCGCCGTCGAATTCGACCTCCCCTTGGAACTCCCCGACGAGGCAGTATTGAACCGGGCCGGCTTCAGGTTGCGCGAGCTCGCCGCCGACGAAGCCATCGTGTCCGCCGGCCGAGTGCTCGAACTCGACCAGGAGTTCGAGGTCCCCAGGCACAACTCCGGCCGCCCCGACCTCGCCGCAGCAATTGATGCTCTCCACACGTTTCTCGCCGAGTTGCGGCCAGGCGTCACCGTGCTGCGCATCAGTCCGGCGGAGGACACACCGGAGCACCGGGCGCTCACCACGAGCACGGCCGGGATCTCGATGTTCGAGACCATGCGGGCAGCCCTTCCGACGCTCATGGGCCCGGACCACGCAGGACGCGGTGATCACGTCCGGCTGATCTCCTACCGAGATCTGCGTGCTGTGCAGCGACAGACCAGTCGACGCACGTCGTAAGCACTCGGCCAGTCGATACGATCGACATCGACCGCCGCACCGTTCGTGTGATCGCCGGCAAGAAAGCGAGTACTAAGCCGATGGCCAAGTACCTGAGCCAGGAGTGGCACGATCGAGCGAAAGAGCTTGCCCAGACCTTCCCCGAGCGGGCCGGAGCGACCGCACGGATGGTCTACATCGTGTCGGGCGGTCCCGACGGCGACATCACCTATCACCAGATCATCCAGAACGGCAAGGTCCTCGACCAGGGCCTAGGGGCGTGCGAGAACGCCGAAATCACTATGACGGTCTCGTGGGACGACTCCGTGATGGTCCAGAGGGGCGAGCTCGATGCCAACGCCGCCTTCATGCAGGGCCGGATGAAAGTGGCCGGGAACATGGCGAGGCTGATGGCGCTCATGCCATTGACGATGAGCCCCGAATACAAGGAGATCCAGGTCGCTATCCGGGAACACACCGACTACTGATCACGGCGCTCGTCGGACGCGGGCCGTCCGACGGCTCGACTGCCGACATCGTCAATCGAAGACCCCGTGGAACAGGTCGGTCTCCCGGACTCGAGCCGATTCACCGAGCGGAAGTGCGGGCGTGAGGTCCTCGCCGGCGATCGCCTCCGTCCGTGAACGGGCGAGCGTGTAGTCCTCGTAGGGGTAGATGGTGCGGGCCTCATCCTCGGGAAGGCCGAACCACCACTTCGACGTGGGGTCGATCTGCGTCGCGTGTGCGAGCAACGCATTCGTACGCACGTGATGGAAGTCGCCGACCTCGATGCGAGTCGTGACCCGATGGTCTTGCCACGGACGGTTCAGCCACTCGTCGGAGTAGGGCGACTCCATGCGCAGGTCGACGAAACGCTGATGCATGCGCTGCGCTCGTTCCCGGGACCACACGGAGTAGTAGAGCTTCACCGGAGTCCACGGCTCACCGACTTCCGGATACCACGCAGGGTCCCCCGCCCGATCGAAGGCCGGCAGCGTGATGTCGTGCACCTTGAGGTGGTCCGGATGGGGATATCCCTGCTGATCGTCGCCATAGGTGATGACCACCTGCGGGCGGGTCCGCCGGATCACCGCGACGAGTCGGCCCACCGCTTCGTCGAGATCGGCCTGGTGGAACGATTCGGGATCGCGGTTTCCTTCGGAGTCGGCCATGCCCGAGTCGCGGTAGCCGAGCATCACCACTTCACTGAAGCCGATGATCTCCGTCGCCTGGCGAAGTTCCTCGGCCCGCACTGCGGCGAGGTTTCCCTTGATCTCCGGACGGTCCATGGCCGGGTTGACGATGTCACCGAGTTCGCCGCCGGTGCAGCAGACGAGAACGGTATGCACACCCTCCGCCCGGTACTTCGCGACGGTCATCGCCCCCTTCGACGATTCGTCGTCGGGGTGGGCGTGGACAGTGAGCAGGCTGCGCGGCGCGGACACGGGACGCAACGCTACCGGCGTTGGGCCGGTTCGAAGGTGGAGATCACTTCGACGAGCGGGGTGTTGGGGAAGAGATCGAGACAGGTGGCATCGACGAGCGAGAAGTCGGCATCGAGCAGGAGACGAACGTCACGGGCGAAGGCACCGACGTCGCAGGAGACGAGCACGACCCGATTCGGACGGCACGCAACCACCGTCGCCACACCGACACGATCGAGGCCCCGACGGGCCGGGTCGGCGATCACGACGGGGGCCGGGCCGGCGACTCGGGGCGGTCGCCACCGGGCCACGTCGGATTCGACGACCTGGGCCTTCGGGTGGCGGAGGAGATTGGCCCGTGCATCGCGACATGACGACTTCGCCAACTCGACCACCGTCACCGCGTCGAATCGGCGACCGACCGTCGCTGCGAAGAGACCGACCCCGCCGTACAGATCGATGAGGCGCTGCCCTTCCTCGGAGGGTCCGACCGCATCGTCGACGTTCTTCACGAGCGCCTCGGCCCCGACGGCGCTGGTCTGGAAGAAGGATCCCGAGGAGATCTGGAACGGCACACCGGCGATGGTCTCGCGCACGATGCCGGAAGAATCCGTCCGAGGCACCTCGCCTGCGGGACTGCCGATCAGACGGATCGAACGGTCGCGAGAGGACAACCCGACCCGTATCTCGACTTCAGCCACGCCTGCCGGCACAGCGGCCGACCACATCGCCGCGTCGAGCGACGGTTCGAGGATCCCACAGGTCGAGATGGGCACGACGACGTCGGAATGGTAGGCGCGCATACCTATATGTCCGTCCGGTCCGACGGCCCCGCGTGCCGTAGTTCGGTAGCCCCGATCGGGGAGTGGAGGGCCGAGTCGAACGACGCGTTCGGCTTCCGACTGGTCGAGTTTCGCCGTGCGACGAAGCGCGTCGATCACGATCGACCGCTTCAGGGCACCCTGGCGGTCCGGACGGACGTGCTGCCAGCCACAGCCACCGCAGCCGTCGAGAACGTGGGGGCACCACGGCTGCTGACGATCGTCGGACGGATCCAGGACCTGGACGACCGCGCCGCGGAGCATCGACCGCCGTTCTTCGGTGACCTGCACCCGGACGAGTTCGCCGGGCAGAGCGCCGGGCACCAACATCACACGGCCATCGTCGGCCCGGCCGATCCCATCACCGCCGACTGCTAGGGCGTCGATGCGGATCTCCACGGCCCTAGGAGCGTAGATGGATTTTCGTCCAGCCCCGCGCTCGCGGGGCGGAACCGCCAGCCCCGACGGTCACCTCCGGGCGTCAGGGTTACGGCGGAGCATCGCCTTCCACTCCTCCGGGAACCCGTCCGAGTCGATCGTTCGCGGCTCCGCCGTGAAGGACGCGGACGAAGCCTGCCTCGGCGGAACGTCGACGGCCGGGCGATCGAGCGCCGCCGTCGCGACCTGCTCCACGGCCCGCCCTTCCACCGCCGGTTGCCGCTCCGCGACTTTGGCCGCCAGGCCACGGCGGGTCATCGAACCTGCGCCCTCTGGAGAAGCGGGCTGAGCCGACATCGACTGGACCGGAGCGATCGACGTCGCCGCGGAATTGACCGAACGTGCAACGGCGACTCCGCCGCCGACGGCCACCGGCTCGAGGACGCGCGCCGCCGGTTGCTCCACCGATGGGCCGGAGGGTTTCGCGCCGGAACGGATCGGCGAGGCCGTCCACGCCGGGCCGGGAGCGGCGCGGCCACCGCTCATGGTCTCCGGATCCCTTGCAGACCCATCTGGTGCCACGACGGAGGTCAGCTGCTCCTCCGGCGGAGCAGCGAATCGACCCGCGCCCGGGACGGTAGAGCTCCCTGACGTTCCCTCACCGCGCTCCATCCGCTCGAGCCACGGGATGAACTCATCGGGTGGAAGCGGACGCGAGATCACGTAACCCTGCGCCCTGTCCGCGCCGAGGCTACGCAGTGCGGCCAGCTGCACCTCGTCCTCAGCGCCTTCAGCGACGATCTCGAGGCCGAGGTTGTGGCCGAGGTCGATGATCGACCGCACGATCACCGCGTCCTGCGGGTTGTCGATCATCCCGGAGACGAAGGACTGGTCAACCTTGATCTCGTCGATGGGAAGCTGCTGCAGCTGGGAGAGGGAGGAGAAACCGGTGCCGAAGTCGTCAATGGCGATCTTCACACCGAGCGACCGGAACGCCGAGAGCGCAGTTCGGGCGAGTGCCCGGTCCGCCATGACCTCGCTCTCGGTGATTTCCAGCGTCAGCAGATCGCCGGGAACGTTGTAATCCGACAGCAACTGGGCAATGTACGTCGGCAGCGACTGATCGAAGAAGTTCCGCACGGACAGGTTGAGGGCCACGGTGAGCTCGAAGCCCTTCGCCCGCCACTCGGAGAGGTCCCGGATCCCGCGATCGAGGATCCAACGGGTCAGGGGCTGGATCAGACCCGACAGCTCGCTGAGCTCAACGAACTCGCTCGGGGAAAGCAGACCGAACTGGCGATGGTTCCACCGGATCAGTCCCTCGGTGCCGACGATGCGACCGGTCTTGAGATCGATCTTCGGTTGGTGGAACAGTCGGAAATCACCGGTGGTTATCGACGCCCGCAGCTCGCCGAGCAACTGCAGCCGGCGGAGGTTGGCCTTGTCGTCGTCGGGCGTGGCGAACATGTGCGTTCGGCCCGACTGCTTCGCCTCGTACATGGCCGCATCGGCTCGTCGCATCAGCGCCGCCGGAGACTCCCCGTCACTCGGATAGAGCGCGATGCCGGTCGCGGCACCGGCCTGGATCGTCATGTCGTCGACGGTGATCGGCGGTTGCAGACAGCTCGCGATTGTCTCCGCGATCGAGGCGGCGGCGCGGGCTGACGCAGGCGACAGAACCACGGCGAACTCGTCACCCCCCAATCGGGCCACGGTCGACCGCTCCGGCATGTAGGCGGCAAGGCGACCAGCGATGGCCTGGAGGAGCTGATCGCCGACCGCGTGCCCAAGGGTGTCGTTGACCTCCTTGAACCCGTTCAAGTCCAAGATCAGCACGGCGAGTTCATCGCCGGTTCGCCTCGCATCTTCCAGACGACGGCGCAGCTGTTCGTTGAACAGGCTCCGGTTCGGCAGTCCGGTCAATGAGTCGTACTGGGCCTGCTTGCGGATCGTCGCCTCCGCCTCCTGCTGTCGGGTGACGTCGTTGATCACGCCGCGCACACGCTTGCGTTTTCCGTCAGCGTCGTAGTCCACCGCGATCACGTTTCGGACAGAGATCATGTCGCCATGTCGGTCGATCATCCGGTACTCGACCGAGAACCGCTCCTCGCCGTTCTCGATCCCCCCACGCCGCAGCGCCAACTCGCTTTCACGATCATCGGGATGGATCAACTCGGTGTACCGGTCGGCGAAGTCCTCCGGGTCGATGCCGAACATGAACCGGACCTGTGGGCCGACGAGACAGATGTCGAGCGTCTCCGGATCGGCTTCCCAGACGATGGTGTCGAGTCCTCCCATGAGATCGAGGTACCGACGTTGCGTCCCGTGCTCGAGGGTGCGGATGCGATGGAGCACCGCGGCGATGACCGGCACGAAGATGCCGAAGGCGGCGACGGTCGCGACCGACACGGGGTCGGCGTACCCCGATGCGAACGAGATGAAGGGCACACCGAACGTCAGACAGGTCGCCGCGAAGAAGGCGTGCATCGATCCATACGCAACGACCGCGATCGAGAGCTGGGCGAAGCCGAGCACCAGGATCATCGGAAGAGCCCGTGGAGCGACCGCCAGCATGGCGAGGTTGGCGATGCAATCGAGCCACGGCAGGGTTGCCGGGAGTCCGTCTTTCACCTTGAGGTAGGCGACCTGAAACGCGCCGCCGGCGAGCCATAGGGCCCCCAGGCACGCGAGCAGCGGGACCCGGTTCGGTAGGTCAGCGAGGACAGCGACCATGGCGATGAGCAACGCAAGGGCGATCTGGCGGGCCAACATGACCTGACCGTGGAACACCCGGCGCTCGCGCTTGGAGAAGTGGTCCAGGCCGTGGCCCAATCCGTCCGACTCCGGTTGCAGCTCACCGGTGGCATCTCGGAGGTCCATGATCGGCTGCCCGTTCATCATTGGTCCGAGGGACCGAACGTCCGCTCCTTTGCGGCCGGGGCCGGAGGATCCCCGGCGACGACGGTCCGACTTCTTCGAAGGGACAGCCGTGTCCGGCCGATCAGTCGTTCGACGGGCGCGAACGCGCTCCGAACGCCGGTCGGGGACGACCAGTTCAGCCGGTCGTTCCATGACAACGGTGCCGCGCCCCGGATGCCGATCGGGTTCAGCCATGACATCCCGTGTCAGCGCTGGTCAGCAACATGAAGGGCCGCCCGGAGCAGGTAACCGCGCTGATGTCACGCGGCCGATCCTCCATGGTCCGGCCGGCGTCGAAGATTGCTGTTGTACTGCTGGCCGGAGACATCAAGGGACTCATCGGCACGGCGCGAACACCCCTTGAGGCGCCGGGTATCGATCCTAAGGCGAGGCCGTAGACTCGCTCTTCGTGTTCCGACGCGCCCGCTGGGTGATTGCCGCCGTGGTCTTGGGTGGATGCGTCGGGGGAAGCGGGACGACCGGACAGTCCCCGGCGACCACTCTGGCACCCGCTTCGCCGAACGGGACGCCGACCGGTGCCGGAGCACTCGTGGTACCCGGCGCCGGACTCGCCACGACGACCATCGTCCGGGCGACGTATCAGTTGGGACTCGACACGCCGGAAGCGGCTGCGAAGAACCTGTGGGACTCCTGGAGAGACGACGACCGCTCTCGAGCCCTGATCGCCGCCGATGAGCAAGCCGTGAACACGTTGTTCGCCGACAGTTGGGGCCCGGAGGTCGACGAGCAGGGCTGCATCGCCGTCGTGACCGATGTCCGATACCGCTGTGCGTTCGTCCAGGGAAATGCCGCCAGGATCATCGAGGTCAACCTGCTCGCCGGACGGTATCGGGTGACCGCGGTGCAGCGGATCGGTGAGCTGGCGACGTCGGCTGGACCTCAGGCAGGCAACCGCGCCGGGCCGGTGGGCGGCCCGACAACCGTTCCGGTCACCCGGGCGCCGCGACCGAAGCCGCGCGCCACCTCTGATGCGTCGACAGCCGAAACAGCGATCGCCGCTGACTCCGCCCCGGACACAGTGCCCCCGTCGACCAAACGACCCAGGACCCGTTCCACCGTCGTCGCGGATCCCGCAACGGAGAGCGGCGCGACACCACCGGCGCCGGCGCCTGTTCCGGTGCAGGCCCGGGCGGCGGAGTCATCCGTCGGCTGACTTCGCCCGGGCTTTCTTTCCGTTGTTCGGTGCCCGTCAGTCCCGCCAGATCGACGCAGCGTCCACCTTCGCACGAGCCACCGATCGGATCGCCGGTTCGAAGGTTCCATCAGGGCCCAGCGTCCAGTGCGACGGCGCCGGATCGTCGATCGCCGGATCGGAAGCTGGTTCCTCCCAGGCGTTTCTCGTGGTCACCGCTCCGAGCTGTTCATCGGTCGGCACCGGGACGCCCAAGCGGGTGGCCATGTCGATGGTCATCGCACGGGCCTCGCGAATGCCCACGGCCGTGTGCTCACGAACGACCCGGAGAGCATCGCCGTACTGCCCTGCCCGGATGAGTTCCTGGGCGTGCAGGACATAGAGCGGAACATCATCGTCGGTGTAGACCAGACCGAGCCGGTCGAAGAGGAAGTCCAGCTTGCGACGCAGACGTTCGTTCGCCTGCCGAAGTTCGGCCAGTTCTGTAGTTGGGTCTTCGAGCACAGGTCACGCCTCCTCGAGCGAGAGCACATCTCTTTCATCGGCACGACGATGGCGCTCCTACAGTGCTTTCTGGCATGGGTACCTCGGACCAATTCTGGAGCGAACGGGTAGCCGGCGACCTGGTCCCGCGCCTGGCGACCGTCCGCGGGGTCGTCGGGGTGGTCCTCGGCGGGTCACGGGCCCGTGGATCAGCCCTTCCCGACTCCGATCTCGACCTCGGACTGCTCTACCGGGACGTGGCGCCCATCGACCTTGCCGCGCTGCAGACCGTGATCGAAGAGGTCAACGACACCCTCGATGTCATCCCCACCCCCATCGGCGGTTGGGGGCCGTGGGTGAACGGCGGCGCGTGGCTCTGCATCGACGGGCATCCGGTGGACCTCCTCTATCGGAGCATCGATCGGTACGAGGCGACCATCGAGAACGCCGAGCGGGGCTTCGCCGAGCACGATTACCTGCAACAGCCGCCGTACGGGTTCCAGTCGACGATCTACCTCGGTGAGATCGACACCTGCTCGCCGCTGCACGATCCGTTCGACGAGGTCGAGGCCCTGAAGTCCCGAGTGCGACCCTATCCGTCGGCCCTTCGGGCCAACCTCGTCGCCGGATACCACTGGGGCGCCACGTTCACGATACGCAACGCCGTCAAGCCGGCCAGGCGCGGCGACGTGTACGCCGGCGTCGGATGTCTGACCCGGACCGCAGCGTTTCTCGTGCAGACGCTCCTTGCCCACGCCGAGCTCTATCCCGTCTCGGACAAGGGCGCCCTCGACCAACTGACTCTGGTCGACACTACGTACGCTGATCTTTCCTCACGAATGTCTGCGTGCCTACTGGTTGGCGAGGCGGCGCAACTCCCGGAGGCGGTGTCGTCCATGACCGGGATCTGCTCCGAGATCGGAAGGCTCGTCGGCCGGGGCTGATTCGGCTTCGGTCGTTCCCGGTCATCGGAAATCGCGGGAGGGTCCGGGGCTGACCTCGAGCGTGAGCAGTTCGATGCGGTCGGCAATCAGGTTGAGCACCACTCCAGGAGGCCCAGTTATCGGCACCGGCTCACGATCCCCGGGATCACCGGACACCTTGGCCAGGCGCGAGGTTTCGGTGCGCTCCAAGATTCCTCGGACAATCAATGCCGGGGCACCTCGGGCGACCCGCTTGGAACGATCCCACAGACCCTTCGAGCACACGATGTTGATGAGGCCCGACTCGTCCTCGAGGTTCAAGAACGTGGTGCCGCCGGCCGTCTGCGGGCGCTGTCGATGGGTGACGATGCCCGCCACCCGGATGCGGGTGCCGTGGGGAACGTCACGCAGCCGGTCCGAGGCGAGAACACCCTGCGCGGCCAGGCGGTCGCGGACCAGCAGCATCGGATGTGTACCCGGGGTGACCCCGGTGGCCCACAGGTCCGAGGCCATGGTCTCGCCCACCGACATACCGGGCAGGGCCGGGGCGTCGATGCCGGTGACGATGCCATCGAGACGGTCGGCGCCGGCAGTCGCCAGCGCCCCGGCGGCCCACAGAGCCCGCCGACGGTCCAGCCCGAAGCTCTCGAAGGCACCCGCCGTGGCCAGAGCTTCGAGGGCGAGTTTCGGCACCGGCGTCCCGAGACGGAGGCTGACCCGCTGGACGAAGTCGGTCAGCCCGGCGAACCCCGCTCCGGGCGCATCCTTGCGGGCGGCGACGATATGTTCCGCCAGTGCCGTTCCCACGTGGCGCACCTCCGCCAGGCCGAGCCGCACCGCCGGCTGCGCCGTCGGATACGCCCGTTCGTCGGTCCCGGCCGTTAGGAGAGAGGTTGCCCCCATATATTGGGGCAGAACACCTCCTAGCGACGTTGGGAGGTGATTGGCCCCCATATGTTGGGGCAACCTCTCTCCCACGCGTTCCGGCCACTCGTGTTGCGAGCAGTCGAGCGAAGCGAGCGGCGCAGCACCGGAGAGCAGAGCGGGCAACCTCTCTCCCACGTCCTCCGGCCACTCGCAGGTGGCGCGTACTTCGCTGTGCTGGATGCTCGGGGCGAGCGTGGCGACGCCATGGCGTCGGGCATCGGCGGTGAGTGATTGTGGCGAGTAGAACCCCATCGGCTGGGCCTGCAGCAACGCCGCGCAGAATGCCGCGGGATAGTGATGCTTCATCCAGCAACTGGCATAGACGAGATAGGCGAAGCTCACCGAATGGCTCTCCGGGAACCCGTAGTTCGCGAACGCCGCCAGCTTGTCGTAGATGATGTCGCACGTGGGCTCGTCGATACCGTTCGTGCGCATACCTTCGTAGAGCCGGGCCTTCAGCCGCTCCATCCGTTCGGTCGAACGCTTCGACCCCATCGCCTGACGCAACTGGTCGGCCTCCGACGGCGAGAACCCGGCGACGTCGATGGACATCTGCATGAGCTGTTCCTGGAACAGCGGGATGCCGAGCGTCTTCTTCAGCGACTTCTCGAGCAGCGGATGCAGGTAGGTGACGGGCTCGAGCCCGTTGCGGCGGCGGATGTAGGGATGCACCGACCCACCCTGGATCGGACCGGGGCGGATGAGCGCCACCTCGACAACCAGGTCGTAGAACGTGCGCGGCTGCAGGCGGGGCAGCGTGGCCATCTGGGCCCGGCTCTCGATCTGGAAGACACCGACGGTGTCGGCGCGACAGATCATCTCGTAGACGTCGTCCTCCTGGGGGATCTGCGACAGTTCCACCTCGGTCCCGTGGAACTCGCGGATCAGGTCGACGCCGTAGTGCAGTGCGCTCAGCATTCCCAGGCCGAGCAGGTCGAACTTCACCAGACCTGCTGCGGCGCAGTCGTCTTTGTCCCACTGCAGCACGGTGCGCAAGGGCGTGCTCGTGGCGGTACTGGTGCCCCCGGCACGGTTGCGGCGTGACAGCGGCCCGGTTCCTTGTTGCGTTCCCCGCTGCGGGGTCCTGTCACCGGACCGACCCCCAGACTCTGCTGACCCGGCGCTGCGCTGCTCCGCTGCGCTCCACTGCTCGCAACACCAGACACCCACCCCACTTTCGTCACCTCGACGAGACTCTGCGGTACTCGCCCGTTGTCCGACTCCGTCGGACCGGGTCTCCGTTCCTCGGCCCGGGTCCCCTGTCCGGCGCCACCCCTCCGCTCGTGGGTCGTCATCGAGCTCGTGTAGTTCCGAAGGGAACCGCAGCGCGTCGGTGGCGATCGACAGGCGGCCCCATTCGACGGGCACGACCTCGACGACCGGCCGGTCACAGATGACCATGCCACCGGAATGGATACCGAGATGACGAGGGAAGTCCTCGACCTCAGCGGCCAACGCAAGGACCGGCGCAGGTATGTCGGTGGCCGGGTCTTCGGCCGTGGCCCGCACGCGACCCCAACCGTCGACCTGTTTGCCCCAGGCGTCGAGCTGACCTGAAGCGTGTCCGAGGGCCTTGCCCATGTCGCGCACCGCGGAGCGGGCGCGATAGGTGATCACGTTGGCGACCTGTGCCGCGTTCTCTCGTCCATATCGTGCGTACACATACTGAATGACCTCTTCACGGCGATCGCTCTCGATGTCGATGTCGATGTCGGGTGGCCCATCGCGTTCCGGCGAGAGAAAGCGTTCGAAGAGCAGGCCGAGGCTCACCGCATCAGCGTTGGTGACGCCGAGTGCGTAACAGACTGCAGAATTCGCCGCGCTCCCGCGTCCCTGGCAGAAGATGTTCGACCGACGGCAGAACTCGACGAGATCCCACACCACCAGGAAGTAGCCGGCAAAGCCGAGGTACTCGATGAGGGCCAGTTCGTGATCGATCTGACGATACGCACCGGGCACCCGCTCGGAGTCTTCACCGGCGATCGTGCCGATGGCGCCCTTGCGCAGGCCGTAGCGACGTTCCGCCCCCTCTTCGGCCAGCCGTCGGAGGAAGGCCATCTCCGACAGCCCGCCCGGACAGGGATAGGGCGGCAGGTTCGGTGCCACCAGCTTGAGATCGAACGCACAGTCACGGGCGATCTCCGCCGCCCGGGCGACGGCACCGGGATAGCGGGCGAGCCGACGGGCCATCTCGGCCCCGCTGCGGAGATGGCTGGCCGCCGCGGCGGGAAGCCACGGATCGATGTCGTCGAGCGAACGGCGGGCCCTGACCGCGGCCAGCGCAGTGGCCAGAGGACGGCGCGCCGGCGACGCGTAGTGCACGTTGCCCGTGGCGATCAGATCGACCCCGGCGCGCGTGGCGAGCGCGGCGAGCCCGTCGTTGCGTGCCGAGTCGAGCGGGTCACCGTGGTCCCACAGTTCGACGATCACGTTGGAGCGGCCGAACACGTCGATGAGACGGTCCAGCTCCCGAGCCGCGGCATGCGGCCCATGGTCGACGAGAGCACGGGGGACGGCACCCTTGCGACAACCGGTGAGTATGCGCCAATGCCCCGAGTCGGTGTTCTTCAGATCATTTCGTGCACTGGTTATCTGTGCACGTAGTTGTTGACGTGCCCACGCCGCGGGGTGCCGACCGGCAGCCGACCGGATCGCCGCATCGTCGGCCACCGACTGGTGGAGTGGCGTGACCTGCAGCGAGGAGAGGACGGTGTCGCCGCTCACCAGCGACTCCGGCGCCGGCCCTCTGGTGAGCGCCTCGTGAAACGGCACGGTTGACCCTTCGCCCATTGCCGCAAGTTGTTCGATCAGGAGCCTCGGTGCACCTTTCTCCCCCGCGGCGAGGTGGGCAGTGGCAATGGCCCGGGAAAGGCGCCCGTAGCCAACAGGGTCGGCGGCCAGCACGACGAGATGGTCGCCGTGCGGATCAGCCTCCCCCATCCGCGCCGACGCCGACGACGCCAGGTGCAGCGTGAGCTCGGCCCCGAACACCGTGGGCAGACCGTGGGCCCGGGCCGCCTCCGCGAAGCGAACGACCCCGTAGAGCCCGTCGTGATCGGTCAGGGCCAGCCCGGTGAGGCCGAGACGGACGGCTTCCTCCACCAACTCCTCGGGGTGCGACGCCCCGTCGAGGAAGGAGAAGTTGGAGTGACAGTGCAGTTCGGCATAGGGAGTGGCATCGAGATCGTGGATTTCGTTCCTGCCGGCGAGGACCCTCGATGGGGCGACGTAGGCCTGGCGTTTGCGAGACCATGCGGGCGAATCTCCGGAGTTCGCACCGGGCGGGCGGGGGTCGACCCGGCCGGGCACACCGAGAGCAGAAGGGTCGGACTGGACAGCCCGGAGCGGCGCTGCAGTAGGGTCGCGAACAGACGTTCGAGCACCAAGCGTCGGGCGTTCGGGATGGGTTGGGCCCCCAGGGGCCTGATCCGACGCCTCGTCAGCACGTCGGTTCAGGTCCCCGGGGCTCGGCCGACGTCCGTCAGACAGCCGGGCGTTGAGCTCCGACCAAGTCTTCGGCCCGTTCGACCATCCCATCTCCTCACGATAGCAAACATGTGTTCGATATTCCAGTGGTCGTTGACGACCGCCCGTCGGGTCAGATGTCCCGCTGTCTTCGTCGAAGCGACTGGGCGCACAGGATCGAGAACACCGCCATCACCGCCGCGATCGAGAACGCCAGGTGATAGGCGCTGTTGCTCCGACGACCGTCGCCGCCGACGACCGTGACCATCACCTGGGTACCGATCACACCGCCCATCTGGGTGAGCAACTGCTGGGCTGCGCCGATCACCCCGAGTGCCGATTCCGGTACGGCGTTGGCCACGCTCGAGGTGAGTGATGGCGACGCGATCCCCATGCCAAGACCGGCCAACGCAGTCGCCGTGACCAGTCCGAGCAGCGACGAGCCGGGGCGCATCACCGCGAAACCGACCATCGACACGAAGAGGCAACCCATGCCGAGCGTCGAAGCGAAGCGTTCACCTTGCCGAATGGCCAGGAGCCCGGCGAACGGCGCAACAATGGCAAAACAGATCGGCCGGGCAATCGTGAACCGACTCGCCTCGCTGAGCGAGAGCGCGAAGCGAGTCTTGTCGACGAGAAGGTCGTTCACCAGAAACAACCCGGCGCCGAGATACGCGAACTGCGAGAAGGCCTGCGCTCCGATACCCGACACAACGTTACGTACACGTAGCAACGGAAGCGGGAACAGCGGCTCGGCCACGGTTCGCTCGACTTGCACGAAGCCGGCGAGGGCCATCGGCGCGAGCAGGAACCCGGCGACCACCCGGGCATCCGCCCATCCCCATGCCGGTCCGCGATTCACGGCGAGCAACACGAGGAACGTCGCCATGCCCAGCAGCGATGCTCCGGCCCAGTCGAACCTGCGGACGATCCGCAACGGCGTCTCGGGGAGCACGATGAACGCCACAAGGACGGCCAGGGCGTACAACGGGATCTGGGCAAAGAACATGGCCCGCCAGCCGAAGTGGTCAACAATCGGCCCGCCCACGAGCACACCGAGCACTGGCGAGCCCGCGTTCACCAGCGACCAGTAGCCCATGGCTTTGACCCGGTCGTCGCGATCGAAGACGCGGAAGATCAGCGCCAGCGA
>JANOJN010000074.1:0-10875 GCA_031418775.1 Acidimicrobiia bacterium | reverse complement strand
CGGAGCTTGATCGGACCGAGCGCCGGCTCGATGTGTTTGTTGATCAAGCGCTTGTAACCGAGGACCGTTTGGTAGGCGAGATCGGTTTCGGCATGGCTAAGCCAAGCCTTCAACAGACCTCCGAAGGTTGCCGTTGTCGATCCGCCCACCGAGGAAGTCTCGGCCTTCGAGATGAGCGTGTTCAGCACACGCTCGGCATCGCGCCGCGTTCCCTCGACCGACCGGCTGACCTGCACGCGCTTGCCGGTGAGACGGTCGATTCCGGCATCGATCCGGACCTCCCAGTACCCCGCACGCTTCTCTCGCAGAGACCCTCGCACGTGGGACAGTCTGCCAAATCCGTGGGACAAATGTGGGACAAACCGCCGAGGAGACCTGGGCGAGATCTGCGACAGCCTCGCTGACCAGGGGAAACGAAGTAGGGCGGGTGGGGATCGAACCCACAACCAAGGGATTATGAGTCCCGTGCTCTAACCATTGAGCTACCGCCCCGAGGGGCTTCTACATTGCCACCACCGAAGCGCACGTTGGTGATGCAGCCAGGTCGTGGTCAGCCGAGAACCGCGCCTCCGACTCCACGTGGATGCGGCAGAACACCTCCGAGCGACGTTCGGAGGTGTTCTGCCCCCATATATGGGGGCAACCTCTCTCCCAACGACCCGACAACCAATTGCCCAGAGGGATTCACCGGCGCTGATATGGTGATCGTGCCTTTCCGAGATAGCTCAGCTGGCAGAGCAATTGACTGTTAATCAATGGGTCGCAGGTTCGATCCCTGCTCTCGGAGCAACACGAACGGCGAGGACTTCGGTTCTCGCCTTCGTCGTTTCCGGCCCCGATTCGCTCGGGCCGCGCCGACCCACGAGTCGTCCTCGAGCGCCAGCGGCTTACCGCTCGTCGAGCCAGATCGGAGCCCGTTCCAGGAGGAAGCGGCTCACCCGCAGGCAGCCGTCGAACACGTCGCACAGCAGCTCTTCGCCGGCAAAGATCCTGGCCAGCGATACCGGACGCTTCGCCACGATGGTCAGCGACCGCTGCGGCGCATCGGTGACCGACGCGAACGAGTCGATCGCCGACACTTCGACCGGGAAGTCCGGGCCGGCTGTACCGGCAAGCTCCGTGGCGAGGACGAGGAGATCGGGCGGCTGAGGCAGCGGCGGCAGCGCCCAGGTGAGCGTGAGGGGGAAGAAGAACTCGTCGGGCGGGTCGAAGTCCTCGCCGATCTCATTCACCTTGTCCTCGAACGACAGCAGCACCCGAGGGTCGACCTCGAGCGTGAGGTGGAGGTCGAGCGGCCCGTTGCAGCCCTCCTCGGGATGCAGGTCGACCTCCCAGGCCTGGCGAAGCGAGTACGTCTCCACCAGGTGACGCTCGTCGTGCACATGGAAGCCGTGATCGACCGTTGCGTGGTCCTTGAGATCGGCGATGTAGCCCGCTACGTCAATGACGGCCATCAGCGTTCCCCGGAAATGGCAGAGGCGGTACTCCGAGTCGGCATGATCCCCATCAGCGTGCGAGCCTACGCATGTACGGGCCCCTTGCGGGTGGCGTAGGCCTGCACGACGGACTCCAGCTCGGAGGGGCTTGCCCCATGGAGGATGACCCCGTCGGCCCCGGAGCGGAACTGGTCGGCGACCGCGTCGACGCACTGGTCCGGGAACCGTTCGCCGACGGAGCCAGCCACTCTTCGGGAATCAGCGTGGCGAGCTGCTCCAGCTCGTCCGTGGTCGCAAACGTGTCGATCGGCCACCGAAGCTCCTCAACATCGGGCGCCACCGCGAGCAGGTAGAAGCCGAGTTCAGAATGTTCAGTGACGGCCTCGCCCACCCGTTGAATGTAGGCCGAGATCCCCGCTTTGCCCCAGACCGGACGCTCCACTCAACTTCCGCGGCGGTCCGGTCGAAAGAGTGTGTGAACCCACGCGCCCGCGCCACGCCGATGCCTCACCTCCCTCTGAAGGGAACCCAATGGCCACCCACCGATCCCCCCGACGCTTCATCGCCC
Organism: Acidimicrobiia bacterium; assembly: GCA_031418775.1. Taxonomy (GTDB): domain Bacteria; phylum Actinomycetota; class Acidimicrobiia; order Acidimicrobiales; family JANYDT01; genus JANLQX01. Next base: position 8,871 of record JANOJN010000074.1, on the reverse strand, counting down.
CGCTGGCATCGATCGTACTGGCGCTCGGCATGGCCGCTTGCAGCGACGCGAAGGCAGCGCCCGCATCGCCGCCAACGACCGTCGTCGTCGCCGGTCAGCCAATCGAGGCGCCGACGGCCGTGATCGATCCGGCTCCGGTCGTCACCGACGCGAACTGAGCGACTGAAGCAACCGTCCCGACAACCCGCTCCGGGCGCGGCGGCGGACGGCGCGTCGCGGGGATTCGCGGCTCAGGCGGCCTTGGCCAACTCGATGTCGAAGCTGAGCTTGACCTTCTCGCCGATGAGCACTCCGCCGGCCTCCAGCGCCGCGTTGTATTCCATGCCGAAGTCCTTGCGGTTCACCTCGCCCTGAGCGCTGAAGCCGGCCTTGGTATTGCCCCACGGGTCCTTCGTGACACCCTCGAACTCGACCTCGAGGTCGACCGGCTTGGTCACGCCCCGCATCGTGAGATCGCCGGAGAGCACGTACTCGTTGCCGTCGACGCGAATGCTCTTGGAGACGAACTTCCAGGACGGGAACTGGTCGGTGTCGAAGAAGTCGCCGTTCTTCAGGTGAGCGTCACGATTGGCGTCGGCGGTGTTGACCGTGGCGGGGTCGATGGTCACCTCGACCGTCGTGGCCAGACGATCCTCGGGCACGGTCACTGTGCCGGAGAAGCCGGAGAACGAGCCACGCACCTTGCTGATCATCAGGTGCTTGACCGAAAACGCCACGGACGAGTGTGCCGCGTCGATGGTCCAGGTTCCGGGGGTGAGGTCGGTGGGGGCAGGCATGAGGAACTCCTAAGTAGTTGCTAGTGGAAACAACAGCAGCGTACGGGATGTAGTTGCTAGTAGCAATCAGAATGTGGAGCACCCGTGCGTGACTCTGATCACAGCTCCCGATCGACAACACTCGTACCCATGCTCCCTAGGAAGACCGACGAGCGCCGACAGGCGTGGTACGCCGCCGTACGCGCCCACGGTGCGCTCACCGAGGTCATGGAGCAGCAACTCGAAGCGGACGCCGGGATGCCCCTCGGCTGGTACGACGTCCTCGTGAACCTCTATCTCGCGCCGGGCCACGCCCTGCGGATGAGCGAGCTCGCCGATGCGGTGCTGATGTCACGGAGTTGGCTGACCCGACGGATCGACCAGCTCGAACGGGCCGGGCTCGTCGAACGGTGTTCGGCGGGCGATGACGGACGCGGGGTCAGGGCGCGTCTTACGCGAGAAGGCAAGCGCGCGTATCTCAAGCTGGAACGCGTGCACTCGTCGACGATCGATACGCACTTCCTGCCGTATGCGACCACGGCCGAAGCGGAGGTCATTCAACGGGTGATGAAACGGGTCGCCGCAAACGCCCGCCGCGAACTCGGCCGTCCCGAGTAGGCAGAGCCCGCGTCGCGCTACACCGCCCGGGTGAACGCCACCGCGCCGAGCAGCGTGCCCATGGCGCCGAGCGACGCCATCGCCCCGCCCAGAGCGAGGGCCCACTTCTTCTTCACGAGCACATGGAGAGCAGCTCCCCCACCGGTGATGAGAAAGCACGTCATCTTGAAGCCGAACCACGCCTTCGCTGACGTGGGGTACGCATCGAAATCGATAACAAGAGCGTTCCAGATGCCGGTGAACAGCAGGATCACGTAGGCGGGCCACGCCAGAAGGGCGAAGCGGTTGGCGATCTTGCGGGGGGCGTCGGGTCCGAGAGTGCGCACGGTCGGGAGAAGGCCTCCGAGGACGATCTGTCCACCGACCCAGACGGTCGCGGCAAGCACGTGGATGAAGACCCGGGCGGTATTGGCAGTCAAAGTCACGGCGACACGGTACCGGGCCCGTCCACCCCGAAGGGTCCGATGCGGCTACGGCGACCGTTGCAGGAACTCCAGCACGGCGGCGGCGATCTCGTCCGGACGCTCCGGCAGCATGGCGTGGCCGGCGCCTGAGATCTCCACCAGCGTTGCGCAATCGCCGTGGTCCGCGACGTAACGCCTGCCGTTCTCGGGGACGGCGATCGCGTCTTGGAGCGCCTGCACGACCAGGACTCGCGGAGCCACCGCATCCCACCACACCTTCCGGTCCGTTCGCAGCACGGCACCCCGCTGGTAGCGCGCCACGGTCGGCGTCCAGCCGCCACTCCACACGGACGGGTCGTTGCCATCCGCGAAGAACGCGCGTCGAACGTGCTCGAGATGCTCGGATCGAGCGAGCGACTCGTCGAAGCACGAGAGCAGCGAATGATCGATCACCGGTGCGATCGGCAGGTATCCGCCCGCCGCAAGAAGGGTGAGCGTGGCGACACGATCGGGATGGTCGGCGGTGAACATGCGCGAGAGCCGGTTGCCGAACGCATGGCCGATGATATGCGCGCTGTCGATTCTGCGTTCGTCCATCGATTGACCGACTTCGGCGGCGAGATCATGCATCGTCGGCTCACCGTCCCACGACGGCAACGGATCGAGTGCGTGAGGGGCGAACCCGGCCGCCCGAAGGCTTGCACACAGCGCATCGAAGTCCGACGCGGGACGGCCCAGCGAGGGCAGGAGCACGACGTCGGGTGTTCCGTCCGCCACGTCAGCGACCGACCTCGTGCAACTCGATCCGGTTACCCCAGGGATCGCGCACGAAGGCCTGCCGCGACGTGCCCGCAGCGCGAATCGAGGTCACCGCCAGGCCCGCCGCGCTGACCTCGGCGACGGCGTCGTCCAGATCGTCGACGAGAATCGCGACGTGGTCGCCGTCGGGTGAGCGCGGCGTGCCGACGACGAGGTGGAACTGCTGGGCACCCACATCGAGCCAGGCACCGGGAAACGGGAAGTCCGGACGATCCGAACGCTCGGTCAGGCCGAGCAACCCGCAGTAGAAGGCCATCGCCTCCTCGCGGTCGCCGACCGTGATGTTCACATGATGGATCCCCTGCGGACGCAGGCTCATCGCACTGCGTCGATCAGTCGGCGGGCAGGTGTAGTTGTCACGGCTCCATCATCCACCGCGGGCCGGGGCCCGTCCATCACGCCTTGCGCTTCCCCGCTGCGCTCCGGCGCGGCCCCGTCAGAACGGCGGAGGCGTCAGACGAATCGTCTGGCCGGCAACGACGAAATACGACGCCGACGAAGCGCGGGCAAACGCTGCGTTGACGCGCCCCAAGACGTCGCGGTACTCACGGCTCAAGGCGTTGTCCGGAACAATGCCGAGACCGACCTCGTTCGAAACGACGGCACAGCCAGACGGGTGGGCGCGTAGGGCCTCGATCACGAGGTTCGCATGCTCTTGGACGTCCACGACAGACGCCAGGACGAGATTCGCGACCCACATCGACAGACAGTCGACAACGACGAACGAGTCCGCCGGCACCGACAGGACTGCGGAGGCGAGCTCGATCGGTTCTTCGAGCGTGACCCATTCCGTCGGCCGCTCCTCCCGGTGACGCTCGATCCGAGCGGCCATCTCCTCGTCCAACCCCTCCGCGGTCACAACGAAGCTCACCAGACCTCGATACCCGGACGCCAGGCGGACAGCGGCCGACGACTTACCCGAGCGGGCACCACCGATGAGGAACGTGAACGAGGCTTCGGGCACGGCCGTGACCCTACCGAACCCATCCCGGTAGGCGGCACGGGCAATTCGTCGCCGGACCGCAAGGGTGGCGTGGAAAACTGGGCGTCTTATGTCGCTTCTCTCCTCCGTCGAAATGGCCCCCCGGGATCCGATCCTTGGCCTCAACGAGCAGTTCAACGCAGATCCGAACCCCAACAAGGTGAATCTCGGCGTCGGCGTCTACACCGACGAGAACGGCAAGCTGCCCCTGCTCACGTGCGTCGCCGCCGCCGAGAAGGCCATGGCCGCCGAACTGAAGACCCGCGGCTACCTCCCCATCGACGGCCTGGCCAGCTACGACAAAGCCGTGCAGCACCTCGTGTTCGGGGCCGAGTCCTCCGCCGTCACCGAAGGCCGCGTCGCCACCGTGCAGGCGCTCGGCGGCACCGGCGGCCTCAAGGTCGGGGCCGATTTCCTCCGCCGCCTCCTCCCCGCGGCGAGGGTCCTGATCAGCGACCCGAGCTGGGAGAACCACCGTGCGCTGTTCACCAACGCGGGCTTCGTCGTGGAGAGCTACCCGTACTACGACGCCGCCACCCGGGGCATCGACGTCGACGCCATGATCGCCGCGCTCGACGCCACCCCGGCCGGCACGATCGTCGTGCTCCACGCCTGCTGCCATAACCCGACCGGCTACGATCTCACCCCGGCCGACTGGGAGCGCGTCATCGCATCAGTGTCGGCTTGCGGACTCGTGCCGTTCCTCGACATGGCCTATCAAGGCTTCGGCGACGGCATCGCCGAAGACGGTGCCGTGGTGCAGATGTTCCTGGCATCCGGGCTCGACTTCCTCGTTTCGACGAGCTTCTCCAAGAGCTTCTCGCTCTACGGCGAGCGCGTCGGCGCGCTGAGCATCGTGTGCGCCGACCGCGACGAGGCCGCCCGGGTGCTCAGTCAACTCAAGATCGCCGTGCGCACCAACTACTCGAACCCGCCCACCCACGGCGCCCAGATCGTGTCGAGCGTGCTCACCACCCCCGACCTCCGAGCGATGTGGGAAGAGGAGCTCGCCGGCATGCGGGCCCGCATCAAGGAGATGCGCGGAGCTCTCGTCGAAGGCCTCAAGCGTGCCGGCGTCACCTCGGACCTCAGCTACATCACCACCCAGCGCGGGATGTTCTCGTATTCGGGCCTCAGCGCCGAACAGATGCAGCGGCTGCGTTCGGAGTTCGGCATCTACGGGGTCGACACCGGCCGCATCTGCGTCGCTGCCGTCAATCATCACAACCTCGACGCGATCTGTGAGGCCATCGCCAAGGTCATGGCCGACTGATGGCCGAACCCATCGTCGTCTCCCGTCGCATTGCTGCGACACCAGACCGCGTCTGGGCACTGGTCAGCGACGTCACGCGCATGGGCGAGTGGTCCCCCGAGACCACGAAATGCCGATGGATCGGCAAGGTGAAGAGGCCCCAGATCGGCGCTCGATTCATCGGCCAGAACCGCAACGGGAAGCGACGCTGGGCGACTCCATGCGTGATCACCGGGTGCTCACCCGGACGGGCCTTTGGCTACCGGGTGAACGTCGGACCGATCCAGATTGCTACGTGGACATACGAGATCGAATCGACCGACGACGGTGGATGCGTCGTGACAGAGTCCACGCTCAACCTCGAGAACAAGGTCGTGGCCAAGCTCGGTGACCTGATGACCAACGTGAAGGACCGAGCCGAACACAACCGTGCCACCATGACGGTCACCCTCGACCGACTCGCAGCAGCGGCCGAGTCGGCCGAGTCGGCCTAGACGACGTGTTGCGTTCGGTCGCTCCAGAAGCGACTGAACGCAACATCCTCGAACGTCAGGAACCCGACCAGCTGGGAGCGCGCTTCTCGGCGAATGCGCGGGGACCTTCCTTGGCATCGTTCGACGTGAAGACCTTCCCCATGAACGGACCCTGAATCGCCCAAAACTCCTCCTCGGTGGCATCGAGACTGGCGCGTACCAGCTGCTTCGAGGCGGCCACGCCCAAGGGCGCGTTCTTGGCGATCCGCTCGGCCAACTCGATGGCCACGGCGAGCGACTCGCCCTTCTCGGCGAGACGGGCGACGAGCCCGTAGCTGTGAGCCTGCTCGGCGGTGATCGGGTCGGCCGTGAGCGCCAGCTCCATGGCCACGCCGTAGGGCAGAACACGCGGAAGACGCAGGAGCCCACCGCCGGCCGCGAACAGACCGACACCGACTTCGGGGATGCCGATCTTCACGCCCTTCGCCGCTACGAGGAGATCGCAGGCGAGAGCAAGTTCGAGGCCGCCGGCGAGCGCAAACCCTTCGATCGCGGCGATCAGCGGCTTCTTCGAGCCGTTGCGGATGAAGACGTCCATCCCGACCGGTCCACCCTCGGTGGCGAACGCTTTCAGATCCATCCCAGCGCAGAAACCCCGGCCGGCGCCCGTGAGCACGCCCACGGTGAGGCTCGGGTCGTCGTCAAGCTGCTCAACCGCACGCAGCAAACCCTGGGCGAGCGCGGTGTTGATGGCGTTCATCGCCTCGGGGCGATTGAGGGTGATCACGAGGACGCGACCACGGACTTCGGTCAGGACAGCGGGAGCAGTTTCGTCAGACATGTCGGCGACAGTACGTCAACGCCGCGCCATGCAAGCAGTCGGCCACGACCGGTCGGGGCACCGTGCCCTCGCCGCGAGCGCGGGACGCTCAGCCCTCGAAGCGGCACTCCCACGTGCCCGACAGCGCCGGCGAGCCTTCGTGAACGAACTCGCCCGACATCTCGTCGTCGTAGACGTACACCGTCGCCAGGGCCTTCTGCGGTCCGGTGGCGTCGGTCCAGCTCAGATCGGCTGCGTAGCTGCCGGGGCCCTCGTAGGAACCCTGGGTGACGAGAGAGAACGCGGTGACCTTGGCATCATTCGCAGCCGAGTAACTCACCTCCAACGACTCGCCGTCGACGACCGTGCCCGGGCCAGAGCAGAACGCTCCGTCGTCCTCGGGCTTGACCTTGCCGGCCAACGGATCGGGGGCGCCGAACTCCACGCTGAGCGACTTCAGCGTCTTCCCCGCCTCCGCCCGGCGGGCCGCCAACGCCGCCTCCGAACTCGACGCAGCGACAGCGATAGGCCCCTCACCCGTGACAGCGCCGGAATCCACGGCGGTCGGCGCGTCGACGACCGTCTCGACGCCGTCCGATCCGCCGGAACACCCGGCAAGCCCAACGAGCAGGACGGCCGAGGCGACGAGGGGGACGAGAAAGCGGGAGTGGGGGCGCCGGTCCATGCTCCATTCTTCCCCACCGGCACGGTGGAGCGGGCCGGCCGGGCCGGGCCGTCCTGCGGCAGAACACCTCCCAGCGGCGTTGGGAGGTGTTCTGCCCCCATATATGGGGGCAACCTCTCTCCCAACGGGCGGGGTCACTGGTGTTGCGAGCAGTCGAGCGAAGCGAGCGGCGCAGCGCCGGACCAGCATGGGGGCAACCTCTCTCCCAGCCGTAGGGGTCACTCATCCGGTTGAGCCGATCGGCCTACAAAGTGCGTGGGTGGAACCGCCGATGGACAAGGCGTGTCGGTTCTCCCACCCACTGTTCCCCCACGCAACCGCGCCGTTGAGTCCACGCCGGTGGTTATCGGCATGGCCGGTTCAGCCGCCGCAGCCGCCGCGCTGCTTCACCTGAACGCCGGCCCCGCACGCATAAGCGTGCTGATCGGCGGGGTCGCGGCCAGCGCCGCCGCCCTGGTCGTTGCATCCGCACGAAGCATCAGCCAGGAGCGGCGGGCGACCCGCCGGAGCGCAATCCTCGACGCCACGTCGAGCGACGTTCTCCTGATCGTGTCGAAGGACCGAATCGTGCAAGCGGGAGGGGCGACCCTACGACTCCTCGGCTGCAGCCCCGCGGCCCTGCTCGGGGGCGACGCCCGGGTCGTGCTGCCCTTCGCCGACCCGGACGACTTCGAACGGCTGATCCTGCGCGGGCACACCGACCGACCCAAACCGGTGGTCGCCGAGAACGTCCGGCTCCAGCTCCACGACGGGCGTACCCCCACGATCGACCTCGTCGTTCACCAGCCCGACGACGACTCTGTCGACGGCACTATCGTCCGGCTCGTCGACGCCACCGATCGCTACCACCTGCGCGAACGCCTCAGCAACGTGGGCGCACTCGACCCCATCAGCGGGCTCGCGAACCGTGAGCGGACCGTCGAACTCGGCTCTGCCGCGCTCCACCGCGCAAAGCGCACCGGCGAGCACCTTGCCGTGCTCGCCGTCCACCTCGACGGCCTCTCGGCGATCGCCGAGACATTCGGCGCTCACGTCGCCGACGAAGTGGTGCGGGTGAGCTCGAGTCGTCTGGCGACAGCGCTGCGCAGCGAGGACATACGCGGACGCCACGATGTCGACGTGCTCGTCGCCGTCGCCGGCGGGATGGCCCAAGACATCGGCCGCGGATATGCCGTCGATGTCGCCGACCGCGTGACCGAATCACTTTCGCTACCGATCTACTTCGACGGACACACCATGCAACTGCATCCGTGGATCGGCGTCGCCCATCGGGCGAAGTCGTCCGGGAACCCCCAGATCGAGGACCTGCTCGACGAAGCGCTGAAGGGCATGGAAGAGGTTCGCCGGGCGACCACCCGCTGGGCCGCGCTCGACTGACCGACGCCGAAGCCCGCGGGCTACTCCTCCAGATACTCCTTGAGGCGCTGGCTGCGCTGCGGATGACGCAGCTTCGCCAGCGTTTTGGTTTCGATCTGACGAATCCGCTCGCGCGTCACGTTGAACTCCTTGCCGACCTGCTCGAGCGTCCGGGGCTGACCGTCGTCGAGGCCGAAACGGCGGCGCACGACCTCACGCTCCCGTTCGTTCAGTTCGGAAAGCGCACGGTCGACGGCCTGACGCCGGACCTTCTTGACCGCTTCCTCCGCCGGCGCGATCGCGCTCTCGTCTTCGATGAAGTCCCCGAGGGTGCTGCCGTCGTCCTCACCGACCGGCGATTCCAGCGATACCGGGTCATACGCCATGCGCTGCAGCTCGCGCACCCGTTCCGGGGTGAGGTCGACGCGTGCTGCGATCTCGGCGGTGGTCGGTTCACGGCCCAGTTCCTGGAGCATCTCGCGCTGCGTACGTGTGACGAGCAGGATCACATCGACCATGTGCACCGGGATGCGGATGGTACGGGCCTGATCGGCGATCGCTCGGGTGATGGCCTGGCGGATCCACCACGTGGCGTAGGTGGAGAACTTGAAGCCCTTCGTGTGATCGAAACGCTCCACCGCGCGCATCAGACCGAGATTGCCCTCCTGGATCAAGTCCAGCAGTGTCATGCCCCGGCCGGCGTAGCG
>JANOJN010000073.1:0-35797 GCA_031418775.1 Acidimicrobiia bacterium | reverse complement strand
TGACCGTAGAGATAGTTGGTCGTGCCGTCGAGGGGGTCGATGATCCAGCGCACGCCGGACGTGCCCGGCGTATCGGTTCCCTCCTCGCCGAGGATCCCGTCATCGGGCCGTGCGGCCAGGATGCCGTCGACGAGCATCCGCTCCGCCGCTTTGTCCATCTCGCTCACCATGTCCGTGCCGGTCGACTTGGTTTCGATCAACGTCCGTTCACGCTGGAGCCCGTCGAGAAGGAACGCGCCGGTGCTGGTGGCGAGATGTCGGGCCAGGTCGAGGAGTTCGGTGGTCACGGTGTCCACGGTAAGCGGAGGGGGACTGGCAGCGGCGCCCTGCCCGTCACGTGCCGCCGAGGACGGTGGAGGTGTCCTCCGGCTGGTTCAGTGCCCGCCACTCACCCATGGCCCGGAGCACCAGCGTGGCGAGCACGCCGACGCCGAAGGCGGTTCCCACTGCGCCGGCGACGGTCCACAGGCCGAGGGAGGTGCCGGTGGTCTTCCCCGTCATCACCTTGCGCACGCCATAGGTGAGCAGGCCGCCCATGAGACCGCCGAGCAGGATTGTGGCGAAGGCCAGGGCCCGCGCTGTCACCGAAGGGAGTGCGCTGAGCTGGGCAGGCCGGGCCCTCATCGGAATGGTGCCGAGGATGTCTCGTCCGGTCGGCCGAGGGTGGGTAGCAGCGAGCGTCGCCTCCTTGTCGACCGGCGTCGGGGTCACAAGGGCCACTTCCGCCCAGATCGCCCCGGTCTTCTCGACGAGAGCAGTGACGCCGACGGCGAAGACGTGCGACGGCGTGCCGGCCGCTGCCCAGACCTCGTCGAATCGGCCGAGGCGGCGGTCGGCGAAGACCCGCATCAGGGTGGCGTGACCGAACGGGGGGATACCGCCAACCGCGAAACCGGTCGCGTCGCGGACCGCTTTGGCGTCGATGCGCCACGCGCCATCGGCGCCGGCGGCGTTCGCAAGGCGTGTCTCGTCGAGCTGGTCGTCGCCACACACGAGGGCCACCACGGCCTCGCCGTTCGAGCGGTCGTCGGGGTCGCCGACCGCGAACACCAGTGACTTCACGATCTGGCCGACCTCGACGCCGATTGCCGCAGCGGCATCGGGTGCGGTCCGGGCTCCCTCCGCTGCATACTCCACCACCTCGATGTCCAGGCCTAGGGCCCGCCCGGCTTCGGTGACGGCGGCGGCGTTGCGGTGCATCACTCCAGGGTACGGCGGTGCGCCAGTTTGTCAGGACGACGTCAGGGAACTGGATCGGCCCGTACCGGCGTGGCGGTTTCGTTGGATCGTCGTTTCGGCGAGGATGGGGAGGTGAGCGCATCTCCGTCGTCCCCTTCTGAGCCCGACGCATCCGGGTTGCGTCGCTGGCGCGTCGCCGCCGGCCTGATGGAGCACGAGGGTCGACTCCTGCTGGTCGAGAACCTGCGGCGGAACGGGAAGACGGACTGGTCGACGCCCGGTGGCGTCGTCGAGCTGGACGAGGATCCGGTGGACGGTCTCACCCGCGAGGTCGTCGAGGAGACCGGGTTGACGGTCACCGAGTGGTCCGGCCCGACCTACACGGTCGAGACCGTGGCGCTCGATATGAAGTGGCATCTCAGCGTCGACGTCTTCACTGCCGTGTCGTGGACCGGCGACGTGACGACGGGGGAGGATCCCGATGGCATCGTCGTCGATGCCCGCTTCGCCCACCCCCACGAGTGCGCAGCGTTGCTCGACGGCGCCGGACGATGGGTGTCGGAACCGGTTCTCGAATGGCTCGCGGAGCGTTGGGAGGGCACGCGGGAATTCCGCTTCCAGTTGCACGGTGCCGACCGGTCATCGCTGCGGGTCGAACGTCTTTGACGGTCGCTGCGTCGAACAGGATCGTACGTAAACGTACGATCCTCCACGTTGACATGGACGCGTTCTATGTCGCGGTTGAAGTCAGGCGTGACCCGTCCCTTGCCGGTAAGCCGGTCATCGTCGGCGGCGACGGCGAACGCGGTGTTGTTGCCTCGTGCTCCTACGAGGCCCGCGCATTCGGTATCCACTCGGCGATGCCGTCCACGCAGGCGAAGCGCCGCTGTCCGCACGCCATCTTCCTGCACGGTGATCACGGCCTCTACGGTCGGGTCTCCGCCGAGCTACACGAGGTGTTCCACCACTTCACGCCGATGGTCGAGGGCATTGCCCTCGACGAAGCGTTCCTCGATGTGACTGCAGCGCTTCGGCTGCACGGCGACGGTACGACGATTGCCGCGAAGCTGCGCGCCGAGATCGCCGAGTCGATGTCGCTGCCATGCTCGGTTGGCGTGGCCACGAGCAAGCTGGTGGCCAAGCTTGCGTCGAAGGCGGCCAAGCCGCCTATCGGTGGAGCTGTCGAGAGGGCGATCCCCGGCGGCTATCGACCCAGCCCGGGCGTCGTCGAGATCCACGCCGGCGGAGAGCGGTTGTTCATGCACCCGCAGTCGGTCCGGGCGCTGTGGGGAGTCGGTCCCAAGACCTTCGAGCGCCTCGCCCGTTTCGGGGTGCAGACGATCGGCGACCTGGCATCGCTGCCAGAGGACACGTTGGTACGCGCGCTTGGTGATGCGAACGGGCGCCATCTCCACATGCTGGCGAATGCCGTCGACGATCGGCCGGTGGAGCCCCAGCGGGGTGTCAAGTCGATCGGCCACGAAGAGACGTTCTCGGTCGATCATCGCGACCTCGACGTGTTGCACGTCGAGGTCGTCCGCATGGCCGATGCCGTCGGCTCGCGTCTCCGCGCCGCCGGGATGGTGGGTCGCACCGTCCAGCTGAAGGTGAAGTTTTCCGACTTCTCGTCGGTCACGCGTTCGAAGACTGTTCCGCAACCGGTGGCCGCGAGTACGGCGATCGCCCGGGTTGCCGACGCGCTCCTGCGGCGGCCTGATGTCGCCGAGGAGATTGCCTCTCGCGGTGCTCGACTCCTCGGCGTGTCGGTGAGCAACCTGGCCGATGTGTCGGCGATGTCGGACGCCACGAGGAATGCCGGGTTTCCCGGCGGCGCCGACGTGACCCAGGTGGCCCAACTCGACCTGTTCGCTGCCCCCGAGCCGCTCACCCCACGGGAGCGCACGCTCGACGAACTTGGCAAAGAGACCCCCGACGAGCGGGAGCTGGCCCAGACCGTCGACGCGATCCGCGCCAAGTTCGGCGAGGGAGCGGTCGGCTCGGCGGCCCTCGTCAGTTCGTCGGGCCTGCGGGTCAAGCGGCCCGGCGACACCCAATGGGGACCGTCGGGCGACGGCTGACGGTCCGCTTCAGCGGCGACTTCGTCCGGGTGGGTCCCCTCTGTTCCACTCCGCTGGGTTTCTGCGCGAACATGGGGCTGTGCCGCTGTCTGAGGACGAACAGCGTGTGCTCGACGAGATCGAGCGGCAGCTTCAGGTCGGAGAGCCGCGTCCTGAAGGAATCCGCACGCGCCGCCTCGACGACCGACCGGCGTCGTCACCGATCCCGTTGCTGATGCTCGCCATCGTCGGTGGATTCGCATCGGTGGTGATCGGTGTGCTGCTCGGCGGGGCCTTCGGTGTGATCGTCTCGCTGGTCGGGTTTGTCGCTGTCGTCATCGCGGGTGCCGCCCTCCTTCGTACCTCCCGGGAGGCGATCGCCGTGCAGGTCGCCGAGATCGCGCAGCGATACCACGCTCCTCCCCGCTGAGGACGCATCACGCGGTCAGCGGCGCGACGTCAGGGTCCCGTCGGCCGACCGGAACCGTGCCACCTCGGCGAGGAACGCCGCGGTGTCGGCGGCGGTCCACTGTTCTTCGGGCGCGAACCGGTGTGCCTCCACCAGCGCGGCGAGTTCGCGCAGAATCGTGGAGGCGTCGCGGCTGATCGCCTCGGATGCCCGTTCGGCGAAGGCACGGTCGGATTCGTGGTGCTCTCGGACGATGCCGGTTCGGGCCACCTGTCGGACCACGGCTGACCATGCGTGCTCTACGGGGTCCCGGCGCAGCCGCCGTTGACGGACAAGCAGGGCGACCGCACCGAGCACGAGCAGCAGACCAAGGATCGGGGCCAGCTGCGGTGGCAGTCGTCGGCCGGTCGACGTTCCCGGCGGCGCCGCCGGTGCTGCGGTCACCGGGGGCGTGGACGGTATCGGTGCCGTTGTCGGGATCGTCGTGGCCGGGATGGTCACCGCGGGAGCCGGAGCGCGCCCCTCGGAGGCGTCCTGATCGGGCACGCCGGTGTAGTTCTCCGCCCCTGGGATGCCCCGGCCGGGGGTCGGCTCGAAGGCGAGCCAACCGATGCCGTTCACGTACGCCTCGGGCCAGGCATGGCTGTTCTTCCCGGTGATCACGAACTGACCGCTGGAGGTGAGCCGTCCCGGGCTGAACCCGACGACGACCCGGGCCGGGATTCCGAGACTTCTGGCCATGGCCGCGAACGCCCCGGAGAACTGCTCGCAGTATCCGGCCCGGTCCCGTAGGACGAAGTCCTCGAGGTCCCGATTCCGCGAGGGCGGTGGCACCGCGGTGGAATAGACGAAGTCCGTCCGGAAGAACTCCTGCAGCGAGCGCAGCTGGGCCAGTTGTGTCGTCGCATCGTCAGCGCCCGGACCACCGGCGATCAGCCGCGCAAGGGCGGCCACCTCCGTGGGGAAGTCCGCCGGGAGGGCAAGGTCCCGATCCGACGTGCCACTGTCGCGAAGGCGGATGCCGCCCGGCGCGTCGAAGGTGGCGGCGACAGATTCGAGTCCGTAGCTATCGCCCGGACTGGTCAACTTCGACGTCAGGATGGCGTCTCCACGGGCGTCGTAGCCGAGACCGATCGATGGGTCGAGCGTTGTCCCGTCAAGCGTCTGCGCCTGGTAGCTGGTGGGTAGCCACGACGATCGGAGCTCGTCCATGATCACCCGCGACACGGTTTCCGGTTCGCCGCCGGGCTTGCCGGGCGGGAGAGTCGTCCGGCGGTCGATCGATCGGTACGAGCCGGTGGACGACCAGGTGGTCCCGTTGAACTTCGTGAGGGTGCTGAGCCGCCAGTAGGTGCGGACCGGTGCGCCCGTGGCGGTGCTTACCGAGGTGGCGGTGAACATGACGGTGTTCGGGAGGTCCAGTAGCTGACGTTTGAGCGACACCATCGGACTGGTGACGCTGGACGGCAGCCGTCGGTCGTTCGCTGTCCGCCAATCGACCATCCCTTCGCGATCGGTGAGCCCGGTCCGGGGAATGATCACAGCGGTGAGGAAGGCGGCCACTGCGGTGATCGCGGCGATGCGGAGGAGTTGAGGCGCGAGTGACGGCGCCCGCCCGTCGGTCCAGCGCGCCCTGCGGCTCGATGCCGCGGTGACGGCGCCGACGTGGAAGATCGCCGCCGCGCAGTACACCGTCGCTGCGGCGGCGCGGCCTTCGGGCGGGGCGACGATGGAGCCCACGAGTACCAGCACCGCGGAAGGCACGATCGCCTCGATCGGTGATCGAAGGGTGAACGCCAGAAGGTCAGTAAGCACACTTATTAACCAGACGCCGAGGATGGCCGAGAGGGCGAAGCCGGGGCGGCCGAGCACCGGGGCCTTGGTTGCTGAGAGCTGGCTCCAATCAAACCTGATCGCGTCGACGAGCGCCCTGACCGGGAGGGCGACAGGGGAGGTCGATGTGACGAGGTCGGGGAAGCAGAGCCGTGCCGCGTAGACGGCGGCCACCGCACCGCTGGCGACCGGTGCGAAGAAGAACGGCATACGCGCGAATCGCGCGAGCACGGCGAACGTCCATGCGAGACTACCCACGAGCATCATGGGGCGCGAGTAGAAATCCTCGACGAACAGTCGCGGCAGTGTGCTTGCCGCGGCCAGAACGAGGATGAGCGTCGAGGTGCTGACGAGGAGATCTCCGACCAGCCAGCGCGCTGATCGTCGCTCGGTTCCGCGTGATCGTCGGATCGCGAGCGGGGCTGAGGGCGTCGCAGCCTCGCGGTCCGTCACGACCGGCCGCCCGCTGTCGACGATGCCGCCGGCACCCGCTCGGAGCGCGATGGCCCGCCATCAGGTTGCGACGTTCCCGCAAGGATTCGGGCGATTGTCGAGGACACTGCTCGGCGAGTCGGTTCGCCGGGCTCCCAGTGGCCGAGGTCCAAGGGCGCCGCCCCGGCCGCGAACACCACAGTTCCCTCCGATCCCTCCGATGGCTGCACCGGGCCCGGCCCGGTGACGATCACTTCTCCGACCAGGGTGGTTTCGTCGGCGACATCGCCCCGCAGTGCCGTCCGCCCGGCGATCGGTGAGAGCTCGCGGTCGATACGGGCGAGGAGCACCATTGCGTCGTGCGCCGACGTGGCGAACGATTCGCCGTCGTTCGTGCGCACGGTGACCTCGAAGGGTTCGATCAGGGCGTCGACCACGGTGGCGCCGATCGACAACGCCAATTCGAGGGTGCCGGCGTGTTGGCCTCGGCGTGCGTCGATCACCACGCGAATCGGCAAGGGGCGGGTGCGGAACAGCTGCTCGGGCTCACGGATGATCAGCTCGTTCCTGCGGGCGCTCGACGCCCAGTGCACTCGGCGGAGGTCGTCTCCGGGTATGTAGGTGCGCAGATCACGGAGCTCGAAAGGGTCGGTGCGAGAGGTTCGACGTGCCTGAGCGCGGGGTCGCAGGCGTTCGAGGGCGGCTCGCGCCTGCTCGTCGAGGGGGACAACGGCCGGCCCGACGAGGACCTCGCCGCCGTGGTCGACACGGTGCGTCCACCGGAACAGTCCGAGCGGGTCGGACCGACGCCACGTCATCGGAAGGAATCGGAGCGTGCCGCGTTCGCGCAACATCACCCGGTAGTGCGCCGCCGACGATTCGCCGGGACGGAGCGGTCGGACGGCCATACGGACCGAGCGGGCGCCCTTGCGAACGGTGAGGGCGTCGACAGCAACCTCGATCACTTCGGCCACGGCCGTTCGGCGGCGGGCGTTCATCTGGATATCGACTTCCAGGTCCTCGCCGACCGTCGGGAGGCGTTGCTTCTGCTCGACCACCCGACGAACGTCGAGGCGTGGGGGGAACAATGCCGCCACGGCGACGCCGATGGCAGTGAGGCCGGTTGCGGCGAGCATCAGGATCCCGGCCGAGGTGGCTTCCGCGAGTGCCAGCGCGAGACCGGCGGCTGTGGTGGCGGCGCCGCTCACTGCGGCACCGAGGCCGCGTCGGGTGATGCGGATCGAGGCCACACGGCGTCCCCGGTCGGCCGCGCGGGAGCGGTCCTTCCCCATCGGCGCCATGACCGGTCTCACCGACTCGACGACCGACCGTTCATGCCGGACGCGGTACGCCGACGCGGCGCACGATGGAGTCGAGGGTCTCGACCAGGTCGGTGCGACCGGGGTTGACGCCGATGATGCGATGGGCGATGGCTTCTGGGAAGACGCCGAGAACGTCATCCGGCACTACGAAGGTCCGCCCGGCCATCGCTGCCCGGGCGCGGGCCAGTCGCTGCATGGCCAGCGTGGCGCGTGGTGATGCCCCAAGCGCAATCGCCGGATGCTGACGCGTGGCGTTGACGAGTTCGAGCAGCCAGAGGCGCAGCCGGTTGGCCATGTGGACCCGCTCGGTCCGTTCGATCAGCGCACGGAGCTCCTCGGTGGTCGTCTGGGCGCGGAGCTGGCCGATGAGCGTTTCTCCGCCGTCGTGTTCGAGCATCTGCAGTTCCGACGCGCTGTCGGGATACCCGAGGCTGATTCTTGCCAGGAAGCGGTCCAACTGGCTCTCCGGCAGGCGGTACGTGCCCTCGTGCTCCATCGGGTTCTGGGTCGCCAGCACGAGGAAAGGCCGCGGCAGCACATGGGTCTCGCCGTCGGCGGTGACGCGCCGCTCCTCCATCGCTTCGAGCAGTGCCGCCTGCGTCTTCGCCGTGGCTCGATTGATCTCGTCGGCCAGCAGGACGTTGGCGAAGATCGGTCCGGACCGGAATCGGAGCTCGCCCGTGCGGGGGTCCCAGATGCCGGTGCCGGTCACGTCCGACGGCAGGAGATCGGCGGTGAACTGCACGCGGCCGGTGCTCAGTCCGGTCACGGCAGCGAGGGCGCGGGCGAGCATGGTCTTGCCGACGCCCGGCACGTCTTCGATGAGGACGTGGCCTTCGGCGAGCATGCACGCGACGACCACTTCGACGGCGACCCGTTTGCCGTGGACGACGGTTTCGATGGCATCGACGATCTTCGTGAGGATCGCTTCGGCCGACGCCGCGGTTTCCTTCAGATCGCCGGTCGCCAGGCGCTCGTGTTCGTGGTCGGCCCACCCCCGCGGGGACAAGGGAACGGCCGAGTTGCTTGCGGAAACCACGACATCACGCTACTGCCACGGTGCCCATGAACGGCTCCATCGTCCTCATGAGTGTTCGGTGAAAGCGATCGGGCCACGACCGGCGAGAAGCCCTGGTGGCCTGGGGGAACGGCGTTCAGATACCCGGTAACCGGGTGAGTTCGCGGGCGGATCTTGGTGGCTTTCCGGGTGCTCCGGTAGGCTCGACTCCCATGGAAATGGTCTATCCCCCTGCCGCCGAGGAGTTCCGCACTAAGGTCCGCGCCTTCCTTGCCGAGAACCTCCCGGAAGGTTTTGCCGGAATCGGAACGATGGAGGGCCTCGAGCTCGACGAGTTCGTCACGCAGTGGCGCAAGATCCTGTTCGAGAACGGCTATCTCGCCTCGTCGTGGCCGAAGGAGTTCGGTGGCGCCGGGCTCACGGCGATGGAGGGCGTGATCCTCGCCGAGGAGTTCACCAAGGTCGGGGTGCCGTCGGGCGGACCGAACGACGCGTTCAGCATCCAGATGGTCGGCAACACCATCCTGCGCTGGGGCACCGACGAACAGAAGGCCCACTACATCCCGCGCATTCTCTCCGGCGACGACAGGTGGTGCCAGGGCTACTCCGAGCCGAACGCCGGCTCCGACCTCGGCAACCTCGGCTGCAAGGCCGTGCTCGACGGTGACCAGTGGGTCATCAACGGCCAGAAGATATGGACCTCGGCCGGGCATCTGGCCGACCACATCTTCGTGCTGACCCGCAGCGATCCCGACGCCCCGAAACACAAGGGCATTTCGTTCATGCTCGTCGACATGCGCCAGCCCGGCGTCGAAGTCCGCCCGATCAAGATGATCTCGGGCGAGAGCGAGTTCAACGAGGTGTTCTTCACCGACGCCACGTGCCCCAAGGAGAACGTCCTCGGTGGCGTCAACAACGGCTGGGCCGTGGCCATGACCCTCCTCGGCTTCGAGCGGGGAGAGGCGGCGGCGACGGCACCGATCCGCTTCCGCGCCGAGTTCGAGCGCCTCGTCGAGCTGGCCAAGCAGTTCGGCAAGGCCGACGACCCGGTGATCCGTCAGCGTCTCGCCTGGTGCTACACCCAGGTCCGCATCATGGAGTTCCAGGGCAAGCGCGTGCTCACCCAATTCCTCCAGGGCAAGCACCCCGGCCCGGAGGCATCGATCGGCAAGCTGTTCTGGTCGGAGTACCACCGCAAGGTCACCGAGCTCGGCGTCGACATCATGGGCATGCACGCCACCGTGCCGACCGGACGCAAGCCGCAGTCGGCGTTCTCGACCGACGAGGCCGGCGCCCCCAACTCCACGAACTCGTGGTCCACGGTGTTCCTCAACGCTCGCGCCGGCACGATCTACGCCGGCACGTCGCAGGTGCAGCGCAACATCGTCGGCGAGCAGGTGTTGGGCCTCCCGAAGGAACCCCGCACCGACGCCGGCGCCTGGAACGCCAAGCACTGACGTATCGCGGCGCAAGTTTGCCGAGGTTGGTATCCCAGTCGCCCCCGGGGCGACCGAGTGCACAATCATCCGAAGAACCCGGGACCTGCGCAGTGCTTGCCGCCGTAGCCTCGGTGGCTGTGGATGACTCCGAGGACTTGGCGGTTGCCCTGCACTGCTCGGATCTCGCCGGTCGGTTGGCCCTCGAGTATTTCGGGGCCGAGATCGAAGCAACCATCAAAGACGATGGCAGCCCGGTCACGGAAGCTGACCTCGCAGTAGAGGATCTGCTGCGAACCGAACTGGGTCGCCTCGCTCCGCAGGACGCGATCCTCGGTGAGGAGTTCGGCCTCAGTGGCGAATCGGAGCGCGTTTGGATTCTCGATCCGATCGACGGGACGTCGTTCTTCAGTCGAGGCAGTCCGCACTGGCGAGTGCACGTCGCTCTGACCATCCAACGACGTCTTGAGGTGGCGGTCGTTACGGCACCGGCGCTCGGGCGGCAATGGTGGGCGTCGCGTGGACACGGCGCCTTCGAGTCGTCGTGGCCTCGTGCGGGAAACGCCCAACCGTTGGTGGTCACGCGCACTGCGGCGATGGCTGACGCCCTGTTGGCTGGCGACGTCGACGCCGACCGGACGCTGTTGCAAGGGTTCGCGAGAGTGACGTTGCCGAGTACCGCCGGTTGGTGCGCAGGGTTGATGCAACTCGTCCGCGGAGAAAACGATGGTTTCCTGTCCGAAGGGCACAAGGTCTGGGACCACGCTCCCTGGATTCTCCTGGTCGAGGAATCTGGAGGGCGGTTTACGAAACGCGCACCACGCGAGCAGCACGGTGGCGGGCTCTATTCGAACGCCCTGCTGCACCGTGGGGTCCTCGCGGCGATCGGCTACACAGCGGCCGACTGACACGTCGCCCGCGCTTGGGAGGTGCGAGCCCTTCGATGCTTGGTATCCCAGTCGCCCCCGGGGCGACCACGTGCACAATCATCCAACCGACTTCCGCGTCCGCTACAACTGCGCGATGCGAATCTCCTGTGCGTTTGCGCCCGTGCCCGAAACGCCTCGCCACATCGAGGTGGCCGAGCGGCTCGGCTTTCATACTGCGTGGGTCTACGACACGCCCGCGCTCCAACTCGACGTCTGGATGACGTTGGCCCTGGCGGCCGTGCGGACCGAACGTATCGTGCTCGGTCCGGGCGTGCTGATCCCGTCACTTCGTCACCCGATGGTCACGGCGTCGGCGATCGCCCATCTGGTGAGCCTGATCGGCGAGGACCGCGTCGTGATCGGGCTCGGGACGGGATTCACCGGTCGGCGGGCGATGGGGCAGAAGCCGTTGCGCTGGGCCGATATCCCCGAACACGTGGGGGTGGTGCAGGCTCTGCTGCGCGGTGACACCGTCGAGGTGGAGGGCCGGATGACGAAGATGCTCCACGGTGACGGACACGCACCGCCTCGGCCCATCGACGTTCGTTGGGTGCTCGGCGTCAACGGGCCGAAGGGACTGTCCACGGCTCGCGAGCTGGGCCTCGGCGTGTTCACCACGAACCCACGGACGAATCCGTCGGCCGTTGGGATCCCTTCGGCCACCATGCTCGCCTTCGGAACGGTGGTCCGTCCCGGCGAAAGCGTCGACTCACCCCGCGTGCTGGAGACAGCCGGTCCGGGCGCGGCGGTGGCGTATCACGCGCTGCTCGAACAGGAGACGGGTCGTCTCGACTCGCTCCCGAACGGGTCCCGGTTCGTCGAACTCGTCAACGCCACGCCCGAGGCGACGCGCCATCTCGTTCTCCACGAGGGCCATCTCACGGTGCTGAACGACATCGATCGCGAGGTCGTCACCGCCCGGGCGGTGTCGTCGTTCACACCGTTGACGGGGACGACCGCGGAGCTACGCGAGCGGGTCGCCGCGCTTGAGTCGTCCGGGATGAGCGAGGTGGCGTTTCAGCCGATGGGTGACATCGAGGACGAACTGCACGCGATGGCCGACGCGCTCGCGCCGTGGATGGTGAGCTGAAGCGGCTGCTCGATCGGGTTGTCCGTGCAAAGTCCCCGAACCTTCTAGAGTCTTGATTTGTGATCGCTTCGCTCGTGCGCAGTCGACGGCACACCCGGGTGCCGAGTACCGCCGACGTCGGGCGCCCGTAGGAAGAGCAATGTCTCGGCCCCGACTGCTCACCGTTGATGTCGCCTGGGCGATCATCCATGAGCCGTCGTTGTGGCCCGAAGCGCTCCGTACCCTCCGGCGGATGCGACCTACGAGGATTCCCGCAGGGATGACCCGGCGTCCGCTCCTTCCCAGTCGTGAGTATCTGGAATTCCGCCTGCATACGAATGCCGGCTCCGACGCCCCGCCAACCGGTGCCGACGTCGTTCGGTTCCTGAAATGGACCGGGTCGCAACGCAGGGTGCTCGGGTAGGTTCGGCCCATGGCTGGTGCGCTCGTTCTCAACGCGTCGTACGAGCCGTTGTGTGTCGTGCCGGTCAAGCGGGCCATCGTTCTCGTGCTCAAGCAGAAGGCGGAGATCGTGCACGCCGCCGATCGGGTCGTTCGGTCCGAGCGCTCCATCTTCGCCGCGCCGTCGGTGATACGACTCGTTCACTTCGTTCGCGTGCCGTTCCGCAATCGGGTGCCGCTCAACCGTCGGGCGGTGTTCACCCGCGACGGTCATCGCTGCCAATACTGCGGTGCGTCGGCCGAGAACCTCGACCATGTCGTGCCCCGTTCCAAAGGCGGACCGCACACCTGGGACAACGTGGTCGCCTCGTGCACGCCGTGCAACGCCCGCAAGGGCGACAAGCTCCTCGAGCACACCAACATGGTGCTCCGCCGTCGGCCGGTCGCCCCGTCGTCGTCCACCTGGCTGGTCGCAGCGTTCGGCAACCCGATGGCCGACTGGATGCCCTACCTGATGCTCGACGCAGAGCCGCTCAGCGCGTAGCGGTGCGCCTTCGAGCGCTCATCCGGGCGGTGGGACGCTCGCCGCAAAGGCCTGAGCGATGGCGAGTCGGGTGGTGATCCACACGTCGTTGCGCTCATTCATACGTGTGCGTACGTGTTCGAAGAACCGCTCGAGTGCGACGATGCGCCCGGGCCGTCCGATGATGCGGAGATGGAGACCGGTGCTCATCATGCGGCGGTGGTCGCCCTCTCGACCCTCCCGGAGGAGTTGGTCGAAGGTATCGACGTTGTACGACAGCCAGTCGTCGGGCCGGTAGCCCGGGGCGTTCCAGAACTTCATGTCGTTCGTGTCGACCGCGTACGGCACGATCACGATCGGTCCTGCCTCGGTCGTTTCAAAGAACGGCTCATCGCCCGAGTAGTCGTCCATGTGGTAACGGAAGCCGAGTTCCACGAGGAGGCGGCGGGTGTTCGGGGTGAGCAGGTAGCGGCTGAGGTGGCCGTAGGGACGGGTTCCTGTGGTGGCCGTGATCGAGTCGATCGCGGCCTGGAGGAACGCGCGCTCTTCGTCTTCGCTCATCCGGAACACGTGGACCCAGCGATGTCCGTGGCTCGCTGCCTCGTCACCGCGACCGGCGAGGTACTCGGCGATGTGGGGCGCCCGCTCGAGTGCGACCGCGGCGCTCGTCCACGTGGCGGCGTATCCAAAGCGATCAAGGAGCGCCGCGATTCGGCCGAACCCCTCCTTGAGCCCGTACTGGTAGTTCGACTCGTTTCCGTAGTTACGCACCGGCTTGGTGAGGGTCACGCCGAGCTCATCGACCGGCTCGGGGGAGCGGTCGCCGTCGGCGATGTTCATCTCTGCGCCCTCCTCCACGTTCACCACGATGGACAGGGCGAGCGAGGCGCCATTCGGCCAGCGGCCAGCGGGAAGCGTATGCACGATTTCCGTTCTAGTGCACCGAGTCGGAAGGTCCTGTTGCATCGATCCTTCGGATAATGCGCCGAAGTACAACCAATCAACACCATTCGATGTCACAGGAACTTCTGACGAAGTTGCACCAGTCCGTCGAAGCGAAGGGCTCCGGCCGGTAGCCTCGCCCGTCATGAGTCAGGTGTGTGAAGGTATTGGCTACGAGCGGATCGGCTCATCAGCGCGCATACGAATTGATCGTCCGTCCAAACGGAACGCCTTCACGAACGTGATGTGGGACGGCCTTGCCGACGCCGTGGTGATGGCCGAGGCCGACGTCAACGTGTTGTGCATCGTCGTGGAGTCGACGAGTGACACGTTCTCGGGAGGGGCCGATCTCGAGGAGGTCCGGGCTGCCGCCGGTGATGCCGATGCCGGAGAGGCAAACCGTGATCACGTGCGCCGGGCCTTTCTTGCGCTGCGCGATGCGACGAAGCCGACGATCGCCGCGGTCCAGGGATTCTGCGTCGGCGGCGGACTCATGGTCGCCACGGCGTGCGACTTCCGTGTAGCCGACACGTCGGCGCGCTTCGGCTGCACGCCGGCCAAGATCGGGATGATCTACCTGTTCGAGCCGACGGCGTCGCTGGTCGAGCTCGTCGGCGCATCGGAGGCGAAGCGGATCCTGTTCACGGCGCGTCAGTTCGACGCCGTCGAATCGCAACGGATGGGTCTGGTCAACGAGCTCGTCGACCCGGACGCGTTCGCGACGACGGTCGACGCACTGGTCCGCGACGTCTGTGCGACCTCGCAGTTCTCCGTCCGCACGATGAAGCGAACCGTTGCCCTGGGCGCGGCCGGTCGGCGCGACGAGAACCCGGAGACCCTTTCGCTCTTCCGCGCTGCCCTGGAGAACGAGGACCATCGGGAAGGCACCGCCGCCATCCTCGAGAAGCGTCCGGCCGTCTTCACCTGGCGAGGCTGACGGTTGCCGCTGTTGGAAGTCGCGCCTCTTCGCAGAGATGGGCGGCCTTAGGTGCCCGACCGGAGCGCCTCGACGGGTTGCTTGCCGGCGGCCTTGACTGCGGGATAGAGGCCGGCGAGGACCCCGGTCAGCAGTCCGAGGAGCGGAGTGAGCAGCGGAATGCGGGCGTCGAGCACGGGCGTCGTGTCGATCGACGCTCCGTAGATCACGGTGGCGAGGGTGCCGACGGTCGCTCCGAGAATGCCGCCGGCCAGACCCGTCAACGCGGCCTCGGCCAGGAACTGGATGGCGATGTGTCGTCGCGCCGCGCCGAGTGATCGGCGGAGCCCGATCTCGCCCGTGCGTTCGAGCACCGAGACCAGGGTGACGTTGGCGATGCCGATCGCGCCGATGAGCAGCGAGATGGCGCCCAGCACGAGGAACAGACGGTTCAGGTCGCCGGTCACCGCCGCCTTCGTCTCCTTCGGCTCCGGGGGAGACGAGACCTCGAGCCGGCCGGGATCGTTCGGGTTCAGTACCGGGGCGATCTGCGAGGCAACGAGCGAAGCCGCTCCAACCGCGGTGTCCACCTGGAGCCGGTCGGGACCCTTGAGTCGGTACAGCTTCCGCGCCGTGCCTTCGGGAATGATGATCGCGTCGAGGAGCTCCGCCCGACGCGCCACGTCGTCGACGATCCCGATTACCTGGAACACGCGGTTGCCGACGTAGATGCCGGGCAGGTTGGTGATGCGGTTGATGCCGAGCCGATCGGCCGCTCCGGGCCCGAGGACTGCCACCCGGTCGGAGCGCGCGCTGTGGCCTTCATCGAAGACACGCCCGGTGCGGAGCCGGGTGCGGACCGCGGCGAAGAGGCCGGGTGAGACAGCCCGCACCGGAAGGTCGAACTCCGTCACGTTGGCCGGATCGTTCACCGGCACGCTGCGGGCGAGTGCTCCTCTTACGTCGACTGGCGAGATCGTTCCGGCCGCGCGGACGCCATTGAGTCGGCTCACGCGAGTCTCGGCGCTCCAGGGGATCACCGAGGCTGTGGCGCGGCCGCCGGACTCGCGCGTCTTTGCGGTGATCTCCGTCGCCGCAAGGGCGTCGAATCGACCGACGATCTGGTTCGACTGCGTTCGTGAGATGCCAAGGGTGCCGACGAGCGCTGCGATTCCGAGGACGGTGCCGAGCACGGTGAGCAGCGCTCGGGTGGGACGGGCGAAGAGTCCGGCGATCGACTCATCGGCGAGGTCACGCCACGACACCCGGGGACGGGACGGGGCGCTCACGTCAGCCTGCCGTCGCGAATCCGCACCGCTCGTCCCGCCCGCTCGGCAACATCGGCGTCGTGAGTGATCATGATGATCGTCAGATCATCAGCACGCAGACTTTCGAACAGCTCGAGGATCGACTCCGTGGTGTGGGTGTCGAGGTTGCCGGTCGGCTCGTCGGCGAGCAGCAGCGACGGTCGAGTCACCAGCGCCCGAGCAATCGCGACGCGTTGACGTTCCCCGCCGGAGAGCCGCGAAGGAAGGAAGTCGAGCCGATGCCCGAGGCCGACGCGCTCCAGTGCCGCCGCCGCCCGTTCGCTCCGGCCGGACCGCGGGAACCGGCGGTTCGTGGTGCCGTAGACCTCGGCCAGCATCACGTTCTCGATCACACTGCGATGCGACAGCAGATGGAAGCTCTGGAACACGAAGCCGATCCGCTCGCCGCGGACTGCTGTGCGGTCGGAGTCGGAGAGCCCCGACACATCGATGCCGTCGAGCAGATACGTCCCCGATGTGGCGATGTCGAGGAGGCCGAGCACGTTGAGCAGCGTCGATTTTCCCGAACCGGACGGACCGGCCACGGCCAGCCAGTCGCCGCGTTGCACGGTGAGTTCGACGTCGACGAGCGCGTGTACCGGGGGAGTGGTGTCGAAGGTCCGGCCGACACCACGCAGATCGACCACCGGCAGCGCCGCCGCGGCCGTCGACTCAGCGACGTCGGTCGGAACGAGGACGTCGCTCACGAAGGTGCTGCGCTGTCAGCGGCTGCGTCTGCCTCCGTGCCGTCGGGCGTGGCTGTCTCGGAGGGCGTGGCGGTGTCCGAAGGCGGACCCGTATCGGACTCGGCGGTTTCCTCCGTCGTATCGGTCGTCACGGTCAGGTCGGACGCGCCTTCGGTGCCGACGACGACCAGGTCGCCTTCGCGGACCCGACCGCCGCCGACCGGCGTGATCTCGACGTAGCCCTCGGCGGCGAGGCCGGGCGTCACGGTGACGAAGCGGGTCTGCTTCGCCGGGTCGTCCTCGATCTCGATCCGGCTCGAACCGTCGCCCGCGACCGACACTGCGGCCACGGGAACGGCGAGCACCGAGGTGCCCGTCGATTGGATGGGCAGCGTGACCTTGACGTTCACGCCGTTGAGGGTGGACGGATCGAACGGTGCCGATCCATCGGCGGTCGCTCCCTCGTCGATGGTGAGCTCGATCCGGACCTTGTCGGCATCGGCCCCGTCGGTTCCCGGACGGTTCGCGATCTTGGTGATCGTCACCGGGAGGGTCAGCGAGAGATCCTCAGCCTCGATCTCGCCGGTCGCGCCGGTTCGCAAACGTGGTGCGTCGACGGCATCGACGGAGGCGTCGACGGCGAGCCGGGCGTTGGTCACGCTGATGACGGCCCCGTTCACCGGCTCTCCCCGGCCGACCTTCACCTCGTCGACGCGGCGGGGAAGATCGGGGAGGAAGACGATCTCGTTGGCCGGAACGCTGATACCCACCTTCGACTCGAGGTCGGCGAGATCGGTGTCGGCCCGCCGCTTGGTGTCGATGGCCGAGTCGAGCGCGGCCCGCAGCGAGGCGAGCTCCGAGGCGCTCGACAGCTCCGACCGGCCGGCGAGCGCGACGTCGAGTGCGGCATCTGCCGACCGGGTTCCGGCCGATCCCTGGCGCCTGGTCGAGTCGACGCCCTTGCGGGCATCGTCGAGATCACGCTCGGCCTGGGTGACCGCGCTCTCTGCCTGGTTGAGCTTGGCTTTCGCGTCCACAACCGCCTGGGCCCGATCCGGCCCGGCGTCGACGGCCTTCTCCCGACCTGCCTCCGCCCGCGTCACGGCCCGCACAGAGCGGTCCCTCGACCGGCGGGCCTGTTCGACAGAATCCGTTCGACTGGCCAGCGCGGACAGCGCCGATTCGACCGCCGTGTTCGCCTGGCGAAGGCGGCTCTCCGCGCTCCGGGTCGCCTCCTTCTGCGCCGAGTTGTCGGGAACCTCGCACGGCGACGGCGTGGGGCACACGACGGCCGAGCCGCGACGCTCGTTCTCTTTGGCGGTGTCGACGCTCTTCTGGGCGTCGACCAGGTTCGCCCGGGCGTCGTCGACGGACCTCTGCGCCTCGACGACGCCACGCTCGGCCTGGGTGATCGCTGCTTCGGCGTCGGTGACGGCGGCCTTCGCGTCGTCCACGGCAAGCTCGGCCTCGCGGACCGCGCTCGAATCGTCGCGCTCCCTCTCGGCGCGGCGCACACCGACCGCGGTCTGATCGCGGGTGGCGTTGCCCTGGTCGAGCGCGGCCTGGCGCGCCGCCACCAGGCCGTCGGCTTTACGGGCCGAGTCATCGGCATCCGACGGTGCTGCGGCGGCCTTCTCCTTCGCCGAGCGAACCGATTCGTCGGCCTGGAGCACGCGGCTCTTCGCCGGTGTCGCCGCGTTGTCATACGCACGCTTCGCACTTCGCTCGCCGTCGGCGGCTCGGCTGGTGCCGTCACGCAGCGTCTGAAGCTGGGTTCGCTGGGTCTCCGTGGGACCGAACGGTTCGTAGCCGACACTGCGATACCAGGCCTCCACGCCCCGCTCGGTGGCGTCGTCATAGCGGCCGTCGACGGGTCCGGGGCCGAAGCCGAGCTTGGACAGTCCGTCTTCCAGCTGCCTGACGTCGTCGCCCTGATCGCCGGGACGGAGATCCCGATAGGCCGGCGTCGACCCGACGAGCGCGAGAACCGGTCGGCCGGCGACCTCCAGCACCCGCTGACCCGGCTCGATCTCCTGGCCCTTCGTAGCCGCGAGGGTGACGAGGTTCCCGAGGTTGGCCTTCAGTGCGGACGGAGGCAGGACGACCGGCTTGGGGTCGCCGAAGCGGACGTCACCACGGGTGATCAGGGTGGCCGAGATCACTCGCCGTTCCACCGGAACGGCCAGGCGCGACGCAGTCGGAGGAGCGGCTTGCGCGGCGGCGTCGGCAGGTGACTTTACCTGGCGGCCGAGGATGAAGCCTCCGGCCCCGACGGCCACGACACCTGCCGTGCACAGGGCAAGGATGCGGGTTCGCTTCATGGTCGTCCGGAACGGCGGGTGAAGGTCATGCGCTCACTTCTTCTTGCCACCGAGGTCGTTGCGGACAGCCTCGAGCACAGCGCGGTTCTTGTCGATGAACTTCTTCTCCTCGACCTTGCGGATCGCATCACGGTCGGCCAGATGCTTCTTGGCGCACGAACGGTCCGCCTTGTTGGTCGCGAGCTCCTTCTTCTGGAGCGCCCGGAGTTTGACCGGGTCGATCTTCGAGGCGTCGAAGCCAAAGGCGGCCGTCAACCCCCCGCCAGCGGCCCCGGCGGGAGGACCGGAGATGGTGGTGAGTTCCTTCGTGAGCGCTGCGCTGACGTCGGAGTCGGCACGGAAGGTGTACCCGGAATCCTTCATGCACGCCGACCACTTCTTCATGCCGGCGAGAACCTTCGGATCGTTGTCGACTCGCTTCTGGATCTCCTGGAATTGCGGTCCGAGAGCCTGGAGCTTGGCGAATGACGCGAAGAGCTTCTTCGTGCTCTCGCCGACGCACCCTCCGCCTCCAAGGATCGAGGGCTCGGCAGTTTCGGAACCGAGCAGCGCCTTGTTGTAGGCCTTCTTCTCGCCGGTGCTCATCTTCGCTACCGCGAGTTCGTTGGCGTTCTTCGTCGCTGGTCTGCCCGCCGTGCTCGGATCGATCAGTGTCGAGATGCCGTAGCCGTACTTGTCGGCGAACTTCTCGGGGTCACCGGCGGCGTCGGCGATCGCCGAGAGGTTCCCGACGCCGACGACCCTGTAGGTAAACCCCTTCTTCGTCATGCAGGCGGCAACCGACTCTTCCTGCTGGCGAGCGAGGCGCTGGATGCCGCTGCCGTCGATGTTGAAGAACTCATTGAGCGAGTCGTCGTCCGCGGCGGAAGCATCCGTGCCCGGGACGAACACGGATGCCACGATGACCGCGAACAGCAGCGGCGCGTAACCGCGGAGCCGTCGTGCACGGGGGGTGACGCGCGCGTGATCGAAACTCAGTTGTGCCATGTCCCAACGCTACGGGTCCGAAGGTTGCCGGCGGATCATCCGCCCGGTGGATTCGTCATCCTTCTCCGGTCGGACGTTTCGGCGGAACCCAACTGGGCAAAAGGACAGGTCCGCACCGGAATTCCCGCTCGGACCACGGGACGAGTCGCACGGCCGTGGCACCCGGATACGGTGGGGTGGTGAGCAGATTCGAGAACGTTGCCCGGCTGGACGGAAAAGTCGCCCTCATCACCGGCGCCGGTGGAGGCATGGGCCGGCTCGCCGCCCTGCTCTTCGCCCAGCAGGGCGCGAAGGTGGTGGTCGCCGACATCGATCGGTCCGCCGCCGATGCGGTGGTGGCAGAGATCGCGTCCGTCGGCTTCGCCGCCACGGCGGTGTCGGGGGACGTCGCCCGCGGCGCCGACGTTGCGTCGATGGTCGCCGAGGCCGTCGGATCGTTCGGGGGGCTTCACGTGCTCTACAACAATGCCGGGATCATGATGGGCGACGACGACGGCCCGGTGGCCACATCGGAATCGACCTGGGACCGCACCTTCGAGGTGAACGCGAAGGGGGTCTTCCTCTGCTGCAAGCACGGCATCCCGGCGATGCTGGCGAGCGGCGGCGGGTCCATCATCAACGTCGCCAGCTTCGTCGCCCACATGGGTGCGGCGACCCCGCAAATCGCGTACACGGCGACGAAGGGCGCGGTGCTGTCGATGACCCGCGAGATCGCGGCGATCTACGCCCGCCAGGGCATCCGGGCGAACGCGTTGTGTCCCGGACCGGTGGGCACACCGCTACTCGAGCAATTGTGGAGCGACCCGGCACGCAAGGCCCGCCGTGTCGTACATATTCCGATGGGCCGGTGGGCGGAAGCCGAGGAACTTGCGCGAGCGGCACTGTTCCTGGCGTCGGACGATTCGAGCTTCATGACTGGGCAATCGCTCATCGTCGATGGTGGCATCGTCAGCGCGTACACGACTCCCGAGTGAGCACGTCGCTCCCGAGTCCAGGTAACTCCAAGGCGGATCACCGATGACCACACTGGCCATTTCCATCAACTTCCTCAAGGACTGGGTGCAGGGCATCGAGGGACCCTGGCTCTACGTCGCCGTGTTCGCACTCGCGTTCGCCGAAACCGGCACCCTGCTGTTCTTCGTGCCCGGTGAAGTCACGCTGATCATTGCGGGAATCACGGCCGGCCTTTCCGACGGCGGTGTGAACGTATGGGTGATGCTCGCGGTCGGCTGTGTCGCGGCGATCCTCGGCGACGCGGTCGGCTTCGCCATCGGACGGCGTTACGGCGAGAGGGTGAAGGTCTCGCGGTTGGGCCGCAAGCTCGGCGCGGAGAACTGGCAAAGAGCCGAGACCCTCATCCAGCGACGACGCGGTCTGATCGTCTTGGTCGGACGGTGGCTCGGGTTCCTTCGGGCGATCATGCCCGCGACGGCCGGCATGGCCGGGCTCAACTACAAGAAGGACTTCCTGCCCTACGACCTCGCCGGAGCGATCTCCTGGGCGTCGCTGTGTGTGCTCGGCGGCTACAAGCTGGGCGACCGGGCCGAGGACATCGTCAAGTACATCGGTTGGGTGGCGATCGCGGTCGTCGTCGGCGGAGCGGCGCTCTACTTCGGCAAAAAGAAGCTCGTCGCCCGCTCCGGTCGTTGACATGAGCCGTGCCGGATCCACCGCGGCTGCGGTTGTGCCGCGGTGAAGAGTCGTCGGCTCGCCGCGATCGCGGTTGTCGCAGCAGCGGTTGCCGGTTGCACCGTCGCCGTCAACCCGACTCCTTCGTCGGCCACCGCCTCGAGCACAACCAGGCCTGCGGCGAAGCCACTCGACTGGAAACCGTGCCGCGATGTTCGTGGGATCCGCTGCGCGTCGCTCCGGGTACCGCTCGACCGCACCCGGCCTGCCGGTCCGCAGGTGTCGATCGGGATCTCGATGCTTCCAGCCCGGAGCAAGAGCCGTCGCATCGGTGTCCTACTCGTGAACCCGGGAGGACCCGGGTCATCGGGACAGAAGTTCGTCCGTCAGTTGCGCCGCGGCCTGAGTGGCAAGCTCCTCGACCGCTTCGACGTCATCGGATGGGATCCTCGCGGCGTCGGTGGTTCGGGGGAGATCCGCTGCTACAGCGACCAGAAGTCCTATGACCGGTATTACGCGGTCGACCCCGACCCCGACTCCCCGGCTGAGGTCACCGCGTTGGTCGACACCGCCCGTGAGTTCGCGCTGGCCTGCGGTGCGAAGAACTCCCGCGACGTCCTCCGCTTCGCCGGAACCGCCGACGTCATCGACGACATGGACGCCATCCGCGTCGCGCTGGGCGAGGAGACGATCAGCTTCTTCGGCTTCTCCTACGGAACGCTGCTCGGACTGCGCTACGCCGACAGGTACCCGAAACGTGTCCGTGCTTTCGCGCTCGACGGCATCCTCGATCCGACCGCCGACACCATCGAACGGTCCGTCGAGCAGGCTGCCGGTTTCGACCGCGCTCTCGACAACTTCCTGGCCCTCTGCGGCGATGTGCGGTGCGGTTGGGTGCGTGACGGCGAGACGGCCGGAGCCGGCTTCGACCGTCTCACGAAGCAACTCGACGACACGCCAATGTCGTTCCGGCGCGGCTCCCGACCGGCACGGCTGCTGGGGCCCGGCGAGTTCATCGTCGGGGTTCTCGCCTCGCTCTACAACCGGGACTCAGGCTGGCCGCTGCTGCGTCGGGGCCTCGGCGAGGTCGAGAAGGGTGATGCTTCGACGATGCTTGCGCTCTTCGACTCCTACGCCGATCGCGAGCCCACGGGATACGGGAACATCGCCGATGCCAACGCCGCGGTCAACTGCGTCGACGTGCCGTCCCCTCGGGGTGGTGCCGGCTTCACCGCACTCGCCGACCGCCTCCGGACCACCTCGCCGCGCTTCGGGCGTCTGGCCGGGTATTCGAGCATCGTGTGCGGGTTCTGGCCGGTGCCGAGCACTGGGTCCGTCGCCCCGGTGGCAGCGAAGGGCTCTGCTCCGATCCTGCTCGTGGGCACCACCCGCGATCCGGCGACGCCCTACGTGTGGGCGCAGTCCGTCGCCCGGCAACTCGACAGGTCCGTGCTGCTCACCTACAACTCCGACGGTCACACCGGCTACCTGGGCGGCAATGCGTGCGTGCAGGGCAACGTCCACCGGTACCTGCTCGATCTCGTGCTTCCCCCGACGGGAACCGCCTGCGAGCGCACCCGCTAACCCTGTTCCGCCACTGTTGGCTACCCCGACACGTAGAATGAACACCGCCCATGACATCTTCCCCGCCCACATTCGCCGATCTGGGCGTGCCCGAAGAGCTCCTCGTCGCCCTGAAAGAACGGGGCATCGAGTCGCCGTTCCCCGTCCAAGCGCTCACCATTCCCGATGGACTCGCCGGGCGTGACGTCTGCGGCCAGGCGAAGACGGGCTCCGGGAAGACGCTCGCCTTCGGCATCCCCCTCGTCACGCTCTGCCGGCAGGCCAAGCCGAACCGACCGACCGCGCTGGTGCTGGTGCCGACCCGAGAGCTCGCCCTGCAGGTCGACGGAGAGCTGCGATGGATGGCCGAGGCCCGTGGACTTCGGGCCGTCGCGGTCTACGGCGGTGCCTCGATGGACGCCCAGCGCGCCGCACTCGAGGCGGGCTGTGAGATCGTCGTGGCCACGCCCGGGCGCCTCATCGACCTGATCGGCCGAGGAGCCATCGACCTCGGCGACGTCGGTTTCCTCGTGCTCGACGAGGCGGATCGCATGTGCGACATGGGGTTCATGCCGAACGTCGAATGGCTGATCCGGCACATGTCCAAGGACCGCCAGACCCTCCTCTTCTCGGCCACGCTCGGTTCCGACGTGAACACGCTGGTGAAGCACGAGCTCCGTGATCCCGTCCGCCACACCGTCGAGAGCGATTCGTCCACTGTCGAGGAGTCGAGGCACTTCTTCTTGAAGGTCCACGAGATGGACCGGGTCAAGGTCGTGGCTGCGATCGTCAGGAACTTCGACCGGTCGATCGTGTTCTGCAACACCAAGCGCATGTGCGACCGGTTGGCCGACGACCTCAAGGACGCCGACGTACAGGCCCGGGCGATCCATGGCGATCTCGACCAGACCCGTCGCGTGCGAGCGTTGCGGCAGTTCACCGAGGGTCAGATCAACACACTCGTGGCCACCGATGTCGCGGCGCGCGGACTGCACATCGACGGTGTCGACGTGGTCATCCAGTTCGACGTTCCCGACGATCACAAGACCTACCTGCATCGCTCCGGACGCACCGCTCGCGCCGGTGCCAGTGGCATCGTTGTCACCCTCGTGTTGTGGAACCAGGTGCTCGAGATCGGCAAGCTGCAGAAGCGGCTCGGTCTGAGCCTGCCGATCCCCGAGGTCTTCTCGAACGACCCCCACCTCGCCAAGCTCGAAACGTGGGACCCGGCCTGACCCAGCCCTGGGCAGTCGAAGAGAGCTTCGGCCGGGCCTCCGATCTCTTCAGCGCTCGATCGTGGGAACACGTCGGCTCACCAACCGTACGTGTACTGAAAGTCAGCGCGCCGACGATTGTCGTCGGCTCGTCGCAGTCGCTCGACGTGGTCGATCTCGAGGCGTGCGCAGCCGGGGGGGTCGACGTCGTGCGGCGGCGCAGCGGCGGCGGAGCGGTCTGGCTCGACGACGACATGATCTGGGTCGATGTGTTCGTACCCGCCGGTCATCACCGGTGGGATGCCGACATCGGCCGGTCGATGTGGTGGATCGGCGAGGCCTGGGCGAGCGCTTTGGCGACAACGGGAGTCGTTGACGCCGTGGTGCATCGCGACGCGCTGATCCGAACCGCCTGGTCGTCGCTGGTTTGCTTCGCCGGTCTGGGCGCCGGCGAGGTGGTCGTGCACGGACGTAAGGTGGTCGGCACCTCCCAGCGCCGGACGCGCGCCGGGGCGTTGTTCCAATGCGGTCTCCTGCGCCGATGGGAACCGACCGACCTCGTCGCGTTGCTCCGGGTCGACGGGCACCCGGCACACACCATCATCGGGGTCGCCCTGGAGTCGGTCGGTCTGGGCATCGGGTCGAGGGCCGAGCAGGCCCTTATGGCATTCGTCGACCTCGTCGCAGCCGACCACGGCTTCTCCGGCCCTAACCTCTCCGTCCGGTGAAGCTGCGGTTCGACATCGAGGCGACCGACGGCGACGCCCGGGCCGGCACCGTGCATCTGCCCCGGGGATCGTTCCGCACGCCGGTGTTCATGCCGGTGGGCACCAGGGCCGCGGTCAGAACGATGACGGCGTCCGGGATGGAGGCCCTGGGGGCCGAGATCATCCTCGGCAACACGTACCACCTCATGCTCCGTCCGGGCGCCGAGCTGATCGGCGAACTCGGCGGCCTCCACGAGTTCTCCGGCTGGAGCGGTCGGATGCTCACCGACTCCGGCGGCTTCCAGGTGTTCTCGCTCGACCCGAAGGTCGACGACGAAGGCGTCACATTCAAGAGTGTCTACGACGGCTCGTCCCACCGCTTCACTCCCGAACGCGCCGTCGCGGTGCAGGAGATGCTCGGCGCCGACATCGCCATGGTGCTCGATGTCTGTCCGGCGCTCCCGTCGACCCCGCAGCTGTTGCGCCAGGCCGTCGAACGCACGGCGGCCTGGGCGGCGCGCCAACGCCTCGCCCACACACGCGCCGACCAGGCGCAGTTCGGCATCGTGCAGGGTGGTGTCGATGCGGCCCTGCGGATCGAGTCAGCCCAGCGCACCGTCGAGATCGGTTTCGACGGCTACGCCATCGGTGGGCTTTCGGTGGGGGAGTCCCGAGACGAGATGATGCCGGCGATCGAGGCGGCGAACTCGGTACTGCCACGCGATCGTCCCCGGTATCTCATGGGTGTGGGTGACCCCGTTGCCCTGGTCGAAGGGGTCGCCCGTGGTGTCGACATGTTCGACTGCGTGCTGCCGACCCGGCTCGCCCGGCACGGCACGGTCCTCACCAGCGAGGGCCGCTACCAGATGAAGAACGCCCGCTTTGCCCGTGACACCGGTCCTCTCGACCCGGCGTGCGCCTGCGAGACGTGCACCCGCCACAGCCGTGCCTACCTGCGACATCTCCAGATGGTCGGCGAACAGACGGCGGCCACGCTGCTGACGATCCACAACGTGACCTTCCTGCTGGACCTGATGCGGCGCACCCGTGCGGCCATCGTCGACGGCAGCCTGGCGGCGGTCCGCGCCGAGGTCGCCGCCGTCTGGGACTGAGCCCCGACCGGCCGACAAAGCGGCCCGAACCGGTTCGGTGGGGGTCGATTCCTGCGTCCGTCCGCGGTGACCCGGGGGTATGGGCGGCTGGCACTAGCCTTTCCCCGCTCTATGGCGTCGCTCTTTCCCCTTCTCGTCCTTCTCGCGCTGTTCGCGTTCACGTTTTCCCAGAACCGGAAACGTCAGCGAAACGCCGCTGCACTCGTTGCGGCGCTCGCCCCGGGCGTGACGGTGATGACCGCCGGCGGCATCTACGGGACCGTTCGGTCCATCGCCGACGACGTCGTCGTCCTCGAGATCTCCTCCGGGATCACGATCCGCATGGCCAAAGCGGCCATCGGCCGGGTCGTCGACTCCCCGATCGTCGATGCGGTCGATGCACCGGCGATGCTGCCCGGCGCCGCAGACGACGGGTCGCACACCAACGATGAGGATCGTGCATGAACCGAAGCTTCCGAATCCGCCTTGCCGTCGTCGTCCTCACGGCGCTGCTCGGGACTGTCGGCACCGTTGCCGCTGGATGGTCGCCGTCGCTCGGTCTCGACCTGCAGGGCGGCACGTCCGTCGTGCTCGAGCCCAAGGGCGAAGTCGCCGCTGACGTGCTTGATCGCACGATCGGGATCATCCGCAGCCGCGTCGACTCGCTCGGCGTCGCCGAACCCGACATCTCCCGGCAGGGCAGCCGGTCGATCGTCGTTTCCCTTCCCGGCGTCAAGGACTCGACCAGGGCGCTCGACATCGTCGGCAAGACGGCCCAACTCACGTTCCGCCCGGTGATCGGCGATCTCCCGTCCGAGAACGAGGCCAAGGCCCAGAGCGCCACCACGCCCGACTCCACGACCCGTTCGGTCACGGTCGGCGACACCACGGCCGGGTCGAGCACCGCACCCACGTCGACCGTCGCCGGCGCCACGGCGACCACCGTCAAACCGACGGCAACGACCGCGCCGACCACCGCCAAGCCGGCCGAAACCACCGCGCCGGCATCGTCATCGCAGGCCCTCGGCCTGGCTCCTGGTGGAGGCCGCTTCGGTGTCCTCGCCCAGGCCGCGACCACGACCGCCGCCCCCACGACGGCAGCGCCCACGACAAGCGGTTCGCCCACGACCACCGCGTCAGCGCCCGCAACCACGGTGCCCGGCGGAGTGACCACGACCCCCGCGAGCACGCCGCCCGGCGCCGCCGCCACCACCGTGGTGCCGGCCGCCCCCATCACCACCGACGTGAACGCTGCTGCGCTCGCCACCGGCGAGACCACGAAGCTCGGCGAGGATTCACCGGAGCTCACCGTCATCCTTCCCGAGAAGCGCAACGACCCGGATTCGCGGCGCTACCTGCTCGGGCCCGCCGAGATCCAGGGTGCCGTCGTCGACACCGCGTCGGCGGTCGTGTCGCAGACCGGACAGTGGACGGTCGATCTCAACCTCAACGGCCGCGGCTCAGCGCTGTGGGATGCGATGGCCGAGAAGTACTACCAGCAGCGCATCGCCATCGTCCTCGACGGCGAAGCGCTCTCGGCGCCGGTCATCCAGGAGCGCCGCTTCGGCGGGCGGGCACAGATCTCCGGCAACTTCACCCAGCGCGATGCGAAGGATCTCGCCACCGCGCTGAAGTTCGGGTCCCTGCCGGTCACCCTCGTGCCGCAGACCGTGCAGAACGTCTCGGCGTCGCTCGGCAAGGACTCGTTGCGGGCGGGCCTCGTCACGGGTCTGATCGGCCTCGTGCTCGTGGCCGCCTACATGATCTTCTACTACCGCCGGCTCGGCCTCGTCGTCGTGCTCGGTTTGCTCGTCTCCGGCGGCCTGATGTGGTCGCTGGTGTCGTTCCTCTCGGAGAAACAGGGCCTGGCGCTCAGCCTCTCCGGGGTCGTCGGCATCATCGTGTCGTTCGGTACCACGGTCGACTCCTACGTCGTGTTCTTCGAACGCATGCGTGACGAACTTCGCGCGGGACGCAATGCCGCACAGTCGGTCGATCGCGGTTTCAAGAGCGCGTTCCGCACGATCATCGCCGCCGACTTCACCTCGCTGATCGGCGCCGGCGTCCTCTACTTCCTCACCGTCGGCTCGGTGCGGGGCTTTGCCCTCTTCTTGCTGATCTCGACCACTCTCGACCTCGTCGTCGCGTGGGCGTTCACCCGCCCGATCGTCACGCTCATCGCCGAGCGGCAGATGAAGAGCGGGGCGATCGGGACCACCGGCGACGGGCCATCGAAACTCACCCCCTCGGGCGGGCGCCTGGTGCCCGGCTCGGCAAACGCTGGAGCGCAGCTGTGACGACCACCGACATGCCCACCGCACCGGTCCGAACGTCGGTCTGGCACAAGCTGACGACCGGCGCAACGAACTACGAGTTCGTCCGCCGCTGGAGGACCTGGGTGGCTATCTCGGGACTCGTCATCGTCGTGGGGATCGGCGCGCTCATCGGGCGCGGCCTCAAGCTCGGCATCGACTTCGAAGGCGGCACCTCCTGGGAGGTCACCACCAGCACGCTGTCGATCTCCGAGGCCCGCGACGTGGTCGGGCCGATCATCGGACGCGCGGTCACCATTCAGGAGGTGACGGCCGGCGGCGAGAAGCGCCTCCGGGTGAAGGCCGAGGAGTCGACCGACGTCGTCCGGGCACGCGTGTCCGAAGCGATGGCGAAGGCGGCCGGCACGAAGCTCACCGCCGACGACGTCACCGTGAACTTCGTCGGCCCGTCATGGGGCAAGGACGTCACCAATAAGGCGCGGCAGGCGCTGATCGTCTTCTTCTTCGTCATCGCACTCTGGGTATCCCTCCGTTTCCAGTGGAAGATGGCCGTCGCCGCGCTTTCCGCCGTCGTCCACGACATCATCGTCACCGTCGGGATCTACGCGTTGTCCGGCTTCGAGGTCACTCCGGCCACGGTGATCGCGTTCCTGACGATCCTCGGCTTCTCTCTCTACGACACGATCGTGGTGTTCGACAAGGTGTCCGAGAACGAGAAGGTCATCGGCCCGACCGGCCGACTTGCCTACACCGACATCGTGAACCTCTCGATGAACCAAGTGCTCATGCGCTCGCTGAACACGTCGTTCGTCGCCGTCCTCCCCGTCCTCTCGCTGCTCGTCATCGGCGCCGGCGTCATGGGGGCGACCGCGCTCGGCGATTTCGGCCTGGCGCTGTTCATCGGCCTCCTCACCGGCGCGTATTCCTCGATCTTCGTGGCCTCGCCGATCCTGGCCTGGATCAAGGAGCGCGAGGAGCGCTGGACGAGCCTGCGCAAGCGCCTCGGCGGCGCGGATGGTCTCATCACGGCGGAAGAGGGCGCCGTCGCCCGCGCCTCGATCGGTCGGACGCTCTCGATCGGTGGCGACATCTCCACCGGTGCCGCCAAGGCGGCGGCGAACGCCGCCAACGCCTGGCAGGGCTCCGCACCGCGCCCTCGCAAGCAGGGCAAGAAGCGCTGAGGGTTCGGGCCCGGTAGGCGTGCTTCGCCTGTAGGGTCGAGAGCTCGTATGGCGACACTGGTCTGTTTTCACGCGCACCCCGACGACGAGTGCATCAACACCGGCGGGTCCATGGCCCGGGCGGTGGCCGAAGGCCACCGGGTTGTTCTCGTCGTCGCCACCGGCGGCGAGTGGGGTGAGAAGCCCGATGACCTGGCCGAGGGCGAATCGTTGGCCGAGCGGCGGGCCAAGGAGGTCGCCGCTTCAGCGGCCGCTCTCGGCGCCCACCGAGTGGAGTTCCTCGGCTACGAGGACTCCGGCATGACGGGTTGGGACCAGAACGCAAATCCGGGCTCGTTCATGAACGCGTCGATCGACGAGGCGGCATCCCGGCTCGCCGCGATTCTCGCCGAGGAGAACGCAAGCACACTTACGATCTACGACTGGCACGGGGGCTATGGCCACCCCGACCACATCGCCGTGCACCACGTCGGCAATCGCGCCGCTGAGCTAGCCGGCACTCCCTTCGTCTACGAAGCCACGATGAATCGCGATGCGATGACACGGTTCTTCGCCAGCCTCAAAGAGATGGGCATCGACCCCGGGTGGGACCCGGAGACCGGCACCGACGACGGTACGCCCGTCGGCACCCCGGAAGCCGAGCTCACGATGGCTGTAGACGTGACTGCGTTCGTCACGCAGAAACGGGCCTCGATGGCGGCCCATCGCAGCCAGATCTCCGATACCTCGTTCTTCCTGCAGATGCCCGATGAGGCGTATCTGACGTCGTTCGGCACCGAGTGGTTCCGACGCGCCAAGCCGTCAGCGACCTCCGTCGGATTCGACGAAGTCTGGTTCGGTGGTCTCGGATGAGCGCCCCGCTGCACGTCCACACCTACGGGGCGACCGACGGTCCGCCGCTCCTCGCTCTTCACGGAGTCAGCGCCCACGGCCGGCGGTTCGCTCCGATGGCCGCCAAGGCGTTTCCGTCCTTCCGGGTGATCGCCCCCGACCTCCGCGGTCACGGCCGCTCACCGGCCGGCGAGGACGGTCGCGCAGTTTGCATCGAAGATCACCTCGACGACATCGTCCGGGTCCTCCATGCCGAGGGTGTCGAGGCCGCCACAGTGGTCGGTCACAGCTTCGGTGGGTGCCTCGCCGCCCATCTACTCGCGAGAGCACCCGAACGTGTGGCGTCGCTCGTGCTGCTCGACCCTGCCATCGGCTTGCCGTCCGAGCAGACCTCCGCGCTCGCCGACGGGATGATCTCCGGTGCTCGTGGCTACGACACGCTCGACGAACTCGTCGAAGTCCGGCGCGCCGGGCGAAGCTTGGCAGCGGTGCCCCATTCCGACGCCGACACCAGGCTTGCCGCCGTTCGCGGCACCGACGGCTGGCGGACGCCCTGGGACCCGGCGGTGGTGCGCCAGGCGTGGGCCGAGATGTCCCGTCCGCTTCCCGTCCTCCCGGTTCCCCGGCCCACGCTCCTGCTCGACGCCATGCAGGCCCAGTTCGTCGGCCCCGCTCAGCACTCGCACTTCGCCGACCAACTCGGCGACGCTCTCCGGGTCGAGCGGCTGGGCCTCGGCCACATGCTCTACTGGGACGACTTCGACACGGTGTGCGCGCTGATCGCCGCCTTCGTGGAGCCGAAGGTGTCGGTCGGGCCATGACGGACCTGGAACTCCTGCGTAGTCGAATCCGCGACATCGCCGACTTCCCGAAGCCGGGCATCACGTTCAAGGACCTCACCCCGCTGCTCCGTGACCCGTCGTCGCTCGGACTCACCCTTGACCTCCTCACCGAACCCTGGCGCGATCAGGGGGTCACCGTCATCGCCGGCATCGAGGCGCGTGGCTTCCTTCTCGCCCCGATGGTCGCCGAGCGGCTCGGTGTCGGGATGGTTCCACTTCGTAAACCCGGCAAGCTCCCTTGGCGCACGGTGGCGGAGACCTACGACCTCGAATACGGAACCGACACCCTGGAGATCCACGAGGATGCCGTGACATCGGCTGACCGCGTGCTCCTCATCGACGATGTGCTGGCCACCGGAGGGACGGCCGGCGCGGGGATCCGTCTGCTGCGCCGGGTCGGCGCCGACGTGGTCGGTTGTGCGTTCGTGATCGAGCTCGGCTTCCTCGCCGGGCGGGGGCTGCTCGACGCCCCGGTCACGTCCGTCCTCGAATACTGACCGCCGCATCGCCGGTGGGCGGTGGGCCGCGGCCGGTAGGAGTGGGCAGGTTGCCGTAACGTAGATCCATGAGTACCGCGCCGACCTCGACTCGCAAAGCGGCCGCGGCGAAGAAGCTCGACGTCGCCAGCGAAGCCGTCGACCCGCTCGACCCGGCAATGATCGCGGACCTCCTGGCCGAGTTCCGCCGCCACCATCCCAAGGCGCCGACCAACCGGATCGAGAAGGCCTTCGAGTTGGGCGCTCTCGCCCACCGCGAACAGAAGCGGAAGTCGGGAGAGCCGTACATCACCCATCCGATAGCCGTCGCTCTGGTGCTCGCCGGTCTCGGGCTCGACGACACGACGCTGGCCGCCGCCATCCTGCACGACTCGGTCGAGGACACCGGCATCACGCTCGACGACCTCACCGCGAAGTTCGGGCCGGACGTCGCGGCGATTGTCGATGGTGTGACGAAGCTCGACCGAATCCAGTTCGATTCGAAGGAAGCCCAGCAGGCCGCCACCATGCGCAAGATGCTCGTGGCGATGGCGAAGGACCTGCGGGTCCTGCTCATCAAACTCGCGGACCGGCTGCACAACATGCGGACGATCGACGCCGTCAGCGAGGACTGGAAGCGCCGTCGCACAGCGCAGGAGACCCTCGACATCTATGCGCCCCTCGCCCATCGGCTCGGCATCGGCGAGGTCAAGCACGAACTCGAGGACCTGAGCTTTCGGGCCCTCGAGCCACGCAAATACGCGGAGATCGAAAAGATGGTGCAAACGCGCACGCCCGAGCGCGAGGCCTACCTCACGAACGCCATCAACGAGGTCATCGATCGTCTGAGCGCGTTGAAGATCACTGCCGCCGTGACCGGACGCGAGAAGCACTACTGGTCGATCTACGAGAAGATGGTGAAGAAGGGCAAGGAGTTCGACGACATCTACGACCTCGTCGGAATCCGGATCGTTGTCGACTCGGTGAAGGACTGCTACGCCGCTCTGGGGTCGATCCACGCGCTCTGGAAGCCGGTGCAGGGCCGGTTCAAGGACTCCGTGGCCATGCCCAAGTTCACCCTCTATCAGTCGCTCCACACGACCGTGGTCGGGCCCGAGGGCAAAGTCCTTGAGTGCCAGATCCGGTCGATCGAGATGCATCAGATCGCTGAGTACGGGATCGCTGCCCACTGGCAGTACAAAGATCCCGGTCGATCGAAGAAGGCCACACCGAAGCCCGACGAAATGGCCTGGCTGCAGCGACTCGTCGATGCCTCGCCCGACAGTGACGAGCCCGGCGAGTTCCTCGCGACGATCAAGGTCGACCTCGATCAGGAAGAGGTGTTCGTGTTCACGCCGAAGGGTCGCGTGATCACCCTCCCGGTCGGCGCGACGCCCATCGACTTCGCCTACGCGATCCACACCGACGTCGGCCACCGCTGCATCGGGGCGCGTGTCAACGGTCGCCTTGCGCCGCTCGACACCACGCTCAACTCCGGCGAGACGGTCGAAGTGATCACGTCGAAGGTGGAGACCGCCGCGCCTACGCGCGACTGGCTGAAGATTGCCATCACCCCTCGGGCTCGCAACAAGATCAAGCAGTGGTTCTCCAAGGAGCGCCGTGAGGACGCGCTCGAGAACGGGCGAGAGGAGCTCGTCAAGGCCCTCCGCAAGGAGAGCATGCCGACGATGAAGCTGATCGGCCCGGCGGCGACGAAGGCGGTCGTCGCCGACCTGGGGCTCGATGATCTCGATCAGCTGTACGTGGCGATCGGCGAAGGACACGTCTCGGCGCAGCAGGTCCTTCAGCGCCTGCAGCGGGAGCTCCGCGGGGGAGAACACGAAGAGCAGCTGCCTGCGCCCACCATCCGTCAGCGCCCGAACCGCTCAACCCGACGCGCTCACGGTGGCGGCGTCCACGTCGAGGGCTTCGACGACTTCCTGGTTCGGCTCGCCCGCTGTTGCACACCGGTCCCCGGTGACGAGATCCTCGGCTTCGTCACCCGCGGCCGCGGGGTGAGCGTGCACCGCTCCGACTGCTCGAACTCCCGGGCGCTCCGGGTGGGCGACGTGGCCCGCACCATCGAGGTCGAGTGGGACCAGAGCGCTGATCGCCGCAAGACGGTCTACGTCGTCTCGGTGATGGTGGAGGCGTTCGACCGGGCACGCCTGCTCGCCGACGTCGCTCGGGTGCTGTCCGACAACCACGTCAACGTGCTCGGTTGCTCGACTCACACCACCCCCGATCGAGTCGCCCATCAACGGTTCGACTTCGAACTTGCCGATCCGTCGCACCTCGATGCGATCCTGCGCTCCGTCCGCACCGTGGAGAGCGTGTTCGATGCGTTCCGGGTGTTGCCCGGCAAGGAGCAGCGCGCCGCAGAGTGAGTGTCGCCGGAGCTATTCGGCGACGAGGTGCACGGGATCGCCGAGGAGCCGGACGGTCCAAGTGGAGCGGTCGAACACCGCGCCGAGCGAGGTCGTGTAGCGGATCTTCCACCAGCCATCCTCGGGCAGGGGCGCGGGTACACATGGGCGGCTCAGTGGAACGCAGCCGTAATCCGTCGGCACGGTGAGCTCGAGGGAGATCATGCGTCCGTTGAACTTGAAGTCGTTGGCCCGCTCGGTGAGCGGCCACGGCGGCGCTTGGGCGCCGAGCGTGCTCGCCGGGCCGCTCACATCGAGCACGCCTCCGGGCACGTTCGTCGGGGGGAACTTGTCATCGGCGGGCACGCCGACGAGGCCGTGGTCGAAGGTGCGGAAGCGGAAAGGGATCGGCTGGTAGCCCGAGAGGGTCGTGGGCTGGAGGACCGAGATCGTGTTGGCACCTTCGCCGACGTCCCACAGCAGGATCTGGATCCGCTTGCCCCGGAAGTCGAGCGCAGGAGCGAGCCGGGCGAGGAAGAAGTCAACGGTGTCACCCGAGGCGTTGGCGTAGACCCCCACGCTGGACTCTCCCGACATCGTCGCGCAGTCCGCGCACGGAGCGATCGGATCACCGGCCCAGTGCGCGAGCAGCGCGAAGGCGTTCGAGCCGTAGGAGTTCGCCTGGCCCTCATCGGTGTTCACGTCGATCTTGAACGGCCCGGCTCCGGCCGATGCGGGGATGCGGAACAACTCGGTCCAGCCGTTCGAGCCCGAGCAGTTGTTGCAGGTGCCGTAGCTCCGAGGGGTGTTCGGCGTCGGCATCGGGTCGCCATCGGGGTTGCGGAGGCCGAAGGCGGTGTTGATCTGGGCGTTTCCGAAGTTCGGGTCGGCGTCTTCGATCGTGTTGGTGTCGATCGAGGCGACCTCGTTGCTCATGTCGAACTGTGGGTTGTAGACCTCGACGACGGTGTCCCTCGCCGGGGTCGTCGTGCACGGATCTTCACCGGCGGTCGGGCACGGGATGTTGACGAGGTAGGTGTACTGCGCCGCGTCGGTTCCCGGGCGGCGGTAGTCGTCGTTCTCGACAACGGGTGGGGTGAGGCTGCACGACGTGACCCGGCCGGCACGGTTGCCGTCGAACGCCGAGGCGAACCGGTCGCCATCCTCCTTGGCGGTGCAGTAACCGTTGATGGCGAGCCAGAAGCCCTGGTCCCCGACCACCGGGTAGGAGATCAGGTTCGCCGTGCCGATGCCGTTGAGCTTCGAGCCCATGTCGATCGCCGACACGAACTCCGCCGTTGCCTGGCGTCCAACGACGGTGGACGGCCGAAGGAGCTTGCCGAAGAACGATTGCACGTTCTGTTTGACGCTCACCTTGATCCGTCGCGGGCTCCTCGGATCTCGGGTCACGACGATTGCACCCGGATCGAGCCCGTTCCGCACCGCGCTTTCGCGGGCGGCTGCATCCGCCTTGACGAAGTTCGGCATGCGGACCACCGCGGAGAGGGCGGCGGCGTCCGCTGATCGCTGGAGTTCGAGTCCTCGCATGTACCAGACCGCGACATCGAGGGCGAGGGCGGTCGCCATCAGCATGATGATGAGCAGGATCGCGGTGGTCACCGCCACGAAGCCGCGCTCGCGCGCGGGACGCACGACTGCCCGGACCCCGGGTGGGCGGGCCCCCGCCACCCCGGCGGCTGACCCTGTCGGAACCGTCGGTGTCGGGTCGTCCGCCGCGAGAGGGAG
Source organism: Acidimicrobiia bacterium (assembly GCA_031418775.1). GTDB lineage: Bacteria > Actinomycetota > Acidimicrobiia > Acidimicrobiales > JANYDT01 > JANLQX01. Next base: position 110 of record JANOJN010000073.1, on the reverse strand, counting down.
GAGTGGATGCATCATGCGGCCCGCTGCGGTTCGATCTGAGCGAGTGATGTCCGTTTGATCTTGCGTGACGGAACCACGCCGCTCAGAACCAGCTTTGCGGGACGATGATC
>JANOJN010000072.1:0-8992 GCA_031418775.1 Acidimicrobiia bacterium | reverse complement strand
GCACGCGTCGATGAGCTCGGTCCGCGCGTCGCCCGCTGGCGAGCCAAGGCGCCGTCGCTGTTCCGCAAGATGCCGATGAAAGAGGCGGTGGGCGGCACGGTCGAGACGTGGCGCATGGCGTACCTGCTTGACACGATCCTCACGCGCGATCCGTGGATGCACCGCATCGACATCGCCCGCGCGACCGGCTGCGAGCTCGAGCTCACCGCGGAGCACGACGGTCGCATCGTCGCCGATGTCGTTGCCGAACTGGCCCGTCGCTACGGTCAGCCCTTCTCGCTCACGCTCACCGGCCCCGCCGGCGGCGAGTTCGTCGCCGGTGACGGCGGCGCCGAGCACGTCACCATCGATGCCATCGAGGTGTGCCGAACGCTGTCCGGTCGCCCGCCGGCCGACGCACAGCCACGCACCGGCCTCCTCGCCACGGAGGTGCCGTTCTAATGGACATGCCTACAAGGGTGACCGAGGTCGCCGCCGGCATCCACCAGTTGACGACGGTGATCCCCGGGGCACCCGTGGCCTTCAACCAGTACCTCGTCGCGGCAGCCGAACCGCTGCTGTTCCACACCGGGATGCGAGGGCTGTTCCCGCTCGTGTCGGCAGGCGTGTCCAACGTGCTGCCGGCCGACACGGTGCGGTGGGTGAGCTTCGGTCACGTCGAAGCAGACGAGTCGGGATCGATGAACGAATGGTTGGCGCTCGCACCGCATGCCACCGTCGTCCAGGGCTTCATCGGGTGCATGGTGTCGATCGGTGATCTCGCGGACCGGCCGCCACGAGCGCTCGGCGACGGCGAGACCCTCGACATCGGTGGGCACGTCGTGCAGTGGTTCGACACCCCGCACGTGCCCCATGCGTGGGAGGCCGGCGTGCTCTACGACGTCACCACCAAGACGTTGTTCTGCGGTGATCTCTTCACGTGGAACGGACCGTTCGTCGCAGCGACGAACGCCGACATCGTTGGGCCGGCCGTGAAGGCCGAGGACGAGATGCCCGGCTCGCTGTCGCTGCATCCGTCGAGTGGTGCGACGTGCCGTCGCCTGGCCGAGCTTGGCATCGAGACGCTCGCCCCGATGCACGCGCCGGCTTACACCGGCGACTGCCGCGCCGCGCTAATCGACCTTGCTGCCGACTTCGACCGCCGCATTGCGATGCTCTGACCGACGAAGGCTTCGAAGATGGCGGGTCGCTGGTTCCGCGCCGGACGAGACGTCTCGGGTGTTCAGCGTTGCTCGCCAGCTGCGCGGAGGTGCGTGAGGACGGCGAGCACGCGACGGTGGGCGTCGCTGGAATCGGGGATGTCGAGCTTGGTGAGAACGTGTCGGATGTGGGCCTCGACGGTGCGGTCGCTCACGAAGAGTCGTTGGGCGATGGCGTTGTTGCTGAGGCCTTCGGCCATGAGTGTTAGGACGTCGCGTTCGCGTTCGGACAGGCGGCCTACGGGGCCGTGCTGATCGGGGGTGACGAGGCGAGCGATGACCTTCGGATCGAGGGCGGAGCCGCCGTTCGCAACGCGTTGGGCGGCACCGAGGAAGTCGGTGACGTCGAGGACGCGATCCTTGAGGAGGTAGCCGAACCCGCTCCGGGTGACGAGATCGGCGGTGTGTGCTGTTTCGATGTGCTGCGAGAGCACGAGCACGCCGATCTGGGGGTGCCGTTGCTTGATGGCCCGGGCGGCTTCGACACCTTCGGTCGTGAAGGTCGGCGGCATGCGGATGTCGACCACGACGAGGTCGGGCGATTGCTCGGCGGCGATGAGGCGGTCGATCTGGTCGATCAGCTGCTCGGCATCGCCGACGGTCGCGACGACCTCGTGTCCGCCGTCGTGGAACAGCCGGGCGAGCCCTTCTCGTAGCAACGCCTGATCTTCGGCGATCACGACACGCATGGGATCCTCGCGGTGAACGTTGGGTCGAGTGCCGCGTCGCAACTCGCTCCGAAACCCGTCGTGAGCATCGGTGTACGCGACTACGCATTCGACCGCGTGCCGCTGACCATCACGGCGGACTCACCCATCGAGATCACGAACACCTCGGCGAAGGAAGCGCACGAGCTCACGGCGTTCCGCCTCCCCGAGGGCGAGACCCGCCCGCTGAGCGAGCTCCGTGCGCTCCCACCGGAGGCACTCGGCAAGCTCATTCCCGGAGCGCCCGGCGCTCGCACTCGTGGCTCGACCGGGAGCCGATGGCGACGTCGTCCTCGGCGACGGGACACTCCGCGAGCCGGGCCGCTATCTGTTCGTGTGTTTCATCCCGATCGGGGCCAAGCCCGACGACGTGCTCACCGCAATGGAGAAGGCTGCCGCCGATCCCAACGCCGGCCCGCCCCAGATCGAGGGGGGTCCGCCCCACATGACCGCAGGGATGATCGCCGAGGTCGAGGTGGTTGCGTGACACTGCCGAGCCGGGAACGTGTCGGAATACATCATCGGATGGGCGGTCGGGCGTACGCGAAGTGATCGTCGCGGAGAGGGTTAACGTCTGCCGATCAGGCCCGGTCCGCTCGGACCGGGCCTGATGCGTTTGCTTGAGAGGGTGGTCGATGCGACGCCGTCGAGCCGAGGTGTCGTTCAGGACCAGAACTGGTCCCAGTTGTGGAGGTCGAAGAAGTACTCGGTGCCGGCCTTGAGTTGGCCTCCTTCGAGTTCGAACACGATGCAGCACATCGTGTCGAGTCGCTTGCCGTTGCGCTCGCCGACGTTGCGGTGCAGGCCGATAACCCGGCCGTCCTCGGCCTCGAAGACGGTGTGGAGCTGCGCCTGGAAGGTGCCGTTGGTCTCGCCCCTATAGCGGCCGTATTGGGCGATGACTGCGCCCTTGCCCCGCGCCGTGCCGGCGACGGTGCTCTTGCCGGGGGTGGTCCACGTGATGTCGTCACGCTACAGCCGGTTGATGGTGTCGATATCGGCTTCGTTGAAGGCCTGGTAGCCGCGTCGGATCACGTCGGCGTTGGTCATTGTCTGGGTCATGGTTGCTCTCCTTGTTCGGTGATGTGGGTTGTGCCGCTGGGTGTTTGTGCGGCGGTGTTTCTAACGATGTTGATGATCCGGCATACCGCCGGCGGTGCGCATCGGGAGACCTCCCCATTTCGTTGCGCGACACTTCTGCGGGTGGACAGGTCGACAACGGGGACCATGCGGATCGCCTTTGGGATCCTCGTCGGTCGCGAAGAACTACTCGCATCGGTCGTCGATTGTGTCGGCGCGCACCGCCTCATCACGCTCACGGGTGTCGGCGGGGTGGGAAAGACCAGACTCGCCGTCGAGGTCGCCGCAAGGATCGGACCACGCTTTCGCGACGGTGCGTGGTTCGTGGACCTCGCGGCTCTCGGTGACGCCGCCGCGGTGCCCGATGCCATCGCCAGCACCCTCGGCATCGCCCCCCAGGCCGACACGCCCATGGCCGAGACCCTGATCACCGCGTTGTCGAGGCAACACCTTCTGCTGGTGGTCGACAACTGCGAGCATGTGCTGAGCGCAACCGCCGAACTCGTCGAACTGCTGCTCACGCGGTCGGATGGACCTCGGATCCTGGCGACCTCGCGGGAGTGTCTCCACGTGCGCGGCGAGCAGGAGGTGCCCGTTGTCCCGCTGGCGGTCGATGATCCGTCGTCGCCCGCGGTGGCGCTGTTTGCCGAACGGGCCAGGTCGGTGCGACCGAACTTCTCGCTCGACGACCATCCGGCGACGGCGGGCGGGGTGCTCGAGATCTGCCGTCGGCGCGATGGCCTCCCGTTGGGGATCGAGCTCGCGGTCGCCCGCATGGCCGGGATGAGCGTCACCGATGTCCGCGATCATCTCGACGATCGGTTCCGTCTTCTCGCCGGGCGCCCGGGCGCGCCGTCACGTCAGCAGTCGCTGCCCGAGCTGGTGCGGTGGTCCTATGACCTGCTCGACGTCACCGAGCGCGACGTGCTGCGGCGGGCCGCCGTGTTCGTCGGCGGGTTCGACTTGGCTTCGTTCACGGGTGTGTTCGGCACCGACGACGACACTTCGGTGCTTCGGGCGCTCGATCGCCTGGTTCGTTCGTCGCTCATGGTCGCCGAGCATGTCGACGGTCGGGTGCGGTACCGCCTTCTGGAGACCATCCGTCAGTTCGGGATCGACGAACTCGTTGCCGCCGACCTCCTCGACTCCTCGAGCGATCTGCACGCCCGATGGTTCGCGAACGCGGTCGTTGCGAAGTGGGCAACCTACAACGGTCCGGGCTGGCGGAACGCAGTCGACTGGTTGCGAACCGAGCTCGCCGACCTGCGCGCCGCGTTCCGATGGGCCGAGGGTCGTGACCTGTCAACGGCGGTCGACATCGCTGCCCACGCCGCGTTGATCGGGACCGAAGCCTACCTGTTCGAGCCCATCACGTGGGCGGAGAGTGTCGTCGATGCGGCCACCGTCGTTGATCTCCCTCGCCTTCCCCGTCTCCTGTGCGCGTGCGGATTCGCATGCTTCGTCGGCCGTCCGGCCACCGCCGCCACGCACGCGGAGCACGCGATGCGGCTCGAGGCCGATCCCCGCTACGAGTCGTGCGAACCCGGCTTGTCCGCGTTCATCGCCGCGCTCGCCAATGTGTACGCCGGCCGCCTTGATCGCTACGTCGAGCTCGCCACCATCGCCGACGGTTTCGGCGGCGCCGCCCTCGCGTTTGCCCGCCCGGCTCTCGTTGACGGTCTCCAGGCGTCCGGACGGTTGGAGGAGGCGCTCGAGCTTCTCGACAGCTCGGTGGCTGCGGCGCGCGAGGTGGCGAACCCGTTCTGGCTCGCGTACGCCCTCTGGATCGCGGGCATCACGCTTTCCAAGGTCGACCCGCCCCGCGCGCTGTCGGCCTGGGAGGAGGGGCTGGCGGTGGTCCGCGATCACGGGGTCGACTTCTTCCGCGGCTTCCTGGCCCGCGACGCCGCACGGCTCCACACGACGGCTGGAGAGGCCGACGCGGCGCTGAGCCAGTTCGACATTGCCATCGAATCGTTCCAACGGGCGGGGAACGTCGCCCAGCTGATCATCACGCTCGCGTCTCTGCCCGAGCTCCTGGAGCGGCTCGGCGAAGCCACTGCGGCCACCACGCTTCACGCCGCGATGGTCAAGATCCCCGCCAGCCTCGACCACGTGCCGGAGCTCGCCGATCTCGGAGCACGATTGTCCACGAAGCTGGGGCCTGCGGCGACGGCCAACATCGCCCGGGGCCGAACCATGGACCTCGACGACGCGGCTGTGTACGCGCGAGCCCAGATCGATGAGGTGCAGCACCGACGATCGCCGGTCAACGACCGCCCGGGCGGGCTCTCCCGTCGGGAGCAGGAGGTGCTGCTTCTCGTCACCGACGGCCTCACGACCCGCGAGATCGCCGAGCAACTGTTCATCTCGGCCAAGACGGCCGATCGCCACATCCAGAACATCTACACCAAGATCGGGACGTCGACCCGAACGACCGCAACACGATGGGCGCTCGACCACGGACTGGTGGCGGGCCCGACCCCGGCGGTGTCAGGGCCTCGTGTGAGAACCGCGGCCAGATAGAGCCGATCCATCACTCTCGGCTCGACCTGTCACCCCGCGATGCGTTCGAGCTTGCCAGCAGTGTCCGCCACGTCGAAGGCCGTCTCGGTCAGATGCTGACCTCATAGGCACAGACGTGTGCGCCGGAGGTCTTGTGGGTGACGCGTTCGATCGTGGCTTCGGGGAGGAGTTCGCGTAGGTAGTCGAGTTCTGTGGCGCAGGCTTGTCCGTAGCGGGTAGCGACGGTCCACATCGCACAGCTGTGCAGGTTGATCCGATAGTGGGTCGAGTCGATCTCGTCGAAGTCGGCAAGAAAGCCCTCACCGTCGAGTTCCGCGGTCAGGACGGCGACCTTCTCGCGGAAGCCCTTTCCGGCGAGCTTGCTCGTTGTCTCGGCGACACGACGTCGACGTCTGCGCTCGAACACGCGGGTGACCAGCTCCGGGTTCTCCTCTTCCATGAGGGAGAGAAGTTCCACGGAAAGAGCGTTCGAATCCCCGACGAACATCGCCTCGGTCAACGGGGTCGTATGGAACCGGTCGGCGGGCCGTCCTGGCTGGCCTCGTTGTTGGTTGGCGGCGATGTAGCCGGCCGATCGGAGCGCAGTGAGATGTTGGCGAACCGCGCTCGTGGAGATGTCGAGTGCCTCGGCCAGTTCGTCCGCGGTCGCCTCACCGAGTCGCTTGAGGATCTCGAGGACGCGTCGTTGCATCGGCGAGATCAGCCCGATCGGCGTGTCCATACCCAACACTGTAGCCGATGTCACCCTCTTCCAATAGTTTCACATGATTCAACTTGTGTAACTACTGTTACCATCTCCAGCGAGCCGAACAATCGACTCACCGACGAAAGAGCCGAGTGCCATGACGAGATCTCCGCTCGAATCCCCACCGAGGCAACAGTCGTCGCTGCTCGGGGGTGCGTCGTGAGTCTCGTCTCGAAGGAGGTCCGCGAACTGGCGACCCGTGAGTACGAGCATGGGTTCAGCACCGATATCGCCACCGAGGTGATTCCGAAGGGTCTCTCCGAGGACGTCGTCCGGTTGATCTCGTCGAAGAAGAACGAGCCGGAATGGCTCTTGCAATGGCGGCTGCAGGCCTATCGGCAGTGGCTGACCATGGAGGTGCCGGACTGGCAGAACGCCCACTACGAGCCGATCGACTTCCAGGACATCTCGTATTACGCAGCCCCGAAGCCGAAGCCGGTGCTGGGAAGCATGGATGAAGTCGACCCCGAACTGCGGGAGATGTTCGACAAGCTCGGGATTTCCTTGCGTGAACAGGAGCGGCTCAGCAACGTCGCGGTCGATGCGATCGTTGACTCGGTATCGGTCGCCACCACGTACAAGGCCAAGCTCGCCGAGTCGGGTGTGATCTTCTGTTCGTTCTCTGAAGCCGTCGCTGATCACCCCGACCTCGTTCGAGCAAACCTCGGGACGGTGGTGCCGGTTCGTGACAACTACTTCGCCGCGCTCAATTCGGCCGTGTTCTCCGATGGCTCGTTCTGCTACATCCCAAAGGGTGTTCGCTGTCCGATGGAGTTGTCGACCTACTTTCGGATCAACTCGGCTCAGACCGGCCAGTTCGAACGGACCCTGATCGTTGCCGAAGAGGGCTCCTACGTCAGCTACCTAGAGGGGTGCACCGCACCCCAGCGCGACGAGAACCAACTTCATGCCGCCGTCGTCGAACTCGTCGCTCACACCGACGCCTCGATCAAGTACTCAACGGTGCAGAACTGGTACCCCGGCGACGCCGAAGGCAGAGGCGGCATCTTCAACTTCGTGACCAAACGAGGCAAGTGCGTTGGCGATCGGGCCAAGATCTCCTGGACGCAGGTCGAGACCGGATCAGCGATCACCTGGAAGTACCCGAGCGTCGTTCTCCAAGGTGACCATTCGGTTGGCGAGTTCTACTCGGTTGCGTTGACGGCCGGCCGTCAGCAAGCCGACACCGGCTCGAAGATGATCCATATCGGTAAAGGCACTACGAGCACCATCGTGTCGAAGGGCATCTCCGCCGGCCGGGGTCAAAACACCTACCGGGGCCTGGTCAAGGTCCTGCGTTCGGCGGAGAACGCCCGCAACTTCACCCAATGTGATTCGCTGCTCATCGGCGGCGAGTGCGGTGCGCACACGCTTCCCTACATCGAAGTCAAGAACCTCACCGCACAGGTCGAGCACGAGGCGTCGACGTCGAGAATCGGCGAAGACCAGATGTTTTACTGCCGTCAACGCGGCATCAGTGAAGAGGACGCCACATCGATGATCGTCAACGGCTTCTGTCGCGAAGTGTTCAAAGAACTCCCCATGGAGTTCGCCGTCGAAGCACAACGGCTCCTCAGTGTGAGCCTGGAAGGAAGTGTCGGCTGATGCTGCACATCACCAACCTGACCGCCTCCATCGGCGGAACGAAGATCCTCGACGGCCTCGACCTGACGATCAACCCCGGGGAGGTCCACGCAATCATGGGTCCTAACGGAGCAGGCAAGAGCACCCTGGCCCATGTGTTGGGAGGACGCGGCGGCTACGAGGTTTCGGGGTCCGTCATGTTCAACGGACGCGACCTTCTCTCGCTCAAACCCGAGGAACGGGCGGGCGCAGGGCTGTTCCTTGCCTTCCAGTATCCGGTCGAGATTCCCGGCGTCGGCAACCTCTACTTCCTTCGCACCGCGGTGAACTCCGTACGTCGTTCTCGTGGCCTCGACGGGATCGGTGTCACCGACTTCCTCGCCCTGGCCGATGCGGCGATGGAGTCGGTGGAGATGGACCGCTCCATGAAGAACCGTTCGGTGAACGATGGGTTCTCGGGTGGAGAGAAGAAGCGCAACGAGATCCTGCAGATGACCATGCTCGAGCCGACCCTGGCCGTGCTCGACGAAACCGACTCCGGTCTCGACATCGACGCCCTTCGCATCGTGGCGAACGGCGTCAACGCGCTGCGCTCGCCGACGCGATCGATGCTCGTGATCACCCACTACCAACGGCTCCTCGACTACATCGTTCCAGACCGAGTTCATGTTCTCGCCGGCGGGCGAATCATCCGTTCGGGCGGTAAAGAACTCGCCGTCGAACTCGAGACCACCGGCTACGCCGAAACGGTGGCCCAAGCGGCTGTGGCGGCAGGGGCAGCGCGATGACCTCGACCGCCACCGCGACACGTCTGCGCGACCTCGGTCAACCCGACGATGGCGGGGGACCGGAGTGGCTCGTTCAATCCCGGTCGTCAGCATTCGGCTGGCTGTCCGAGCATGGCTTCCCAACACAGAAGAACGAAGCCTGGAGGTACCTCCGCCTCCGCCCGATCATCGACAGTGAGTTCCGCCCCGGCCAGACCGGTCGCGACCTTTCTTCGGAGGTCCTCGCTGAACTTGTGCCGGATCTCGGCGGCACACGACTGGTCTTCCTCAACGGTCAGCTTGCTCCCCGTCTGTGCGTGATCGGCGAGGCTGTCGAAGGCCTCACGATCACGAGCATCGCCTCGCTCCTGACCGCCGAATCCG
>JANOJN010000071.1:0-25361 GCA_031418775.1 Acidimicrobiia bacterium | reverse complement strand
ATGGCGCTTCCCCTGGCCCACGTGATGGGCTTCGCCGGGTTCCTCGGCACCATGGCCGCCGGTGTGCCGGTGTACGTGTTCCGCCGGTTCCGCCCCGACGATGTGCTCGACGCCATCGAACGTCGCCGTTCGACGATCTTCGTCGGGGTTCCGGCGATGTACCGGATGATGCTCGAGGCGGGGGCGGGCCAACGCGACCTCACGAGCGTGCGGCTGTGGATGTGCGGTGCCGACGCCATGCCGGCCGAGCTGGCCCGTCAATTCCAGCGCATGGGTGCGTCGGCCACCCTGCCGATTCTCGGGACCCCGGTCGGCGAAGCGCTTTTCGTCGAGGGTTACGGCATGGTCGAGCTGTCGGGTGCGGCGATCGTCAAGGTCACCCCTCCCTACGCCGGTGGATGGTTGAACAAGGCACGTGGTGCAACCTTGCCGGGGTACAAGACGCGCGTCGTCGATGACAACGACGTGACCGTGAAGATCGGCCAGATCGGCGAGCTCCTCGTGCGGGGACCCGGCGTGCTCGACGGCTACCACGGCGATGAGAAGGCGACCGCAGCGACGCGAACACTTGATGGCTGGGTTAGGACCGGCGATCTCGTTCGCCGGGGACTCGGCGGCACGGTCGAGTTCGTGGGTCGCGCGAAGGACGTCATCAAGGTCGGCGGATACTCCGTCTACGCCGCCGAGGTGCAGGCGGCTCTGGAGGCCATCGACGGCGTCGCCGAGGCGGCCGTTGTCGGACTTCCCGACCCCCGTCGTGGTGAACGGGTGGCGGCTGCGGTGCGGATGATGCCCGGACGCTCGCTGACTCCGGCCTTCATTCGCTCTGCGGTCGGTGAGACGCTCACGCCGTACAAGGTTCCGTCGTTGGTGGTCGTTGTCGACGATCTTCCACTGACCACGACCGGGAAGATCAAGCGGCAGGACCTCCGGGCGGTGCTCGCGGCTGCCGACTCGCCGGCCTGACCTGCCGATCCCTGCGCGCCGGTGCCCAGTTGTCCGGTCGCCGATACCGATTCGGCGCCTGCGCCGCGGCGACCACCGAACGGTCGTAGGCGTGCCGATTACTGCGGCGGTCGGGTCTTCAACGTGTCGGCGTACGCGACGTTGAGATCGACGACCAACCGGTCCGTGGCGGCGTCGGACTTGGCCGAGTAGCGCTCCAGGGCTGCGCCGCCGTCGTCCCGGGTTCCGTCGGGCGCGTAGATCCCCTGCGTACACGGGTCCACGAATACCTCGCGGGCAGGATCCCAGCGCACGGCGCATTCGGCGGCCTGACCCTTCGGCACGGCGTTGAGCGCCGCCCACTCCCCACCGACATAGATGACGGCAAGGGGGAGCGGGCGATCGTCGCGAACGAGATCGTTGAAGAACAGCGGGCCGTCGTCGGCCCGTTGCGTGCGTTTCTCCAGCTGGCCCATCACGAACACGCGGCTGCCCAGGTTCACCCGCTCGGGCCGTTTCGCGGCGACCCGGGAGAACAGGACGAGCACGATTGCACTCACGCAGAGCGCCACAACGACGGCGACGATCATCCGAATCGTATGGTCTCGACGACCCGTGGTCGTGGGCGGTCGCCATCCGGCAGGGGTCGGCGGCGGAGACGCGGGGGGTCGACGGGCCACGCCTCCAAGCTACCGGTTCGCTCTCGCAGCCCGACCAGCCGTAGGATCATCGGCGATGCTGCGCCGCTACCGAGTCGTTGTCGCCAAGCCCGGACTCGACGGCCACGACCGTGGAGCGAAGATTATCGCCCGGGCCCTTCGTGACGCCGGTTTCGAAGTGATCTACACCGGCCTGTTCCAGTCGGCGGAGATGATCGTCGAGACGGTCATCCAGGAGGACGCCGACGCCGTCGGCCTCTCCGTGCTCTCCGGCGCCCACCGCACCCTGTTTCCGTTGCTGATCGACAAGTTGAAAGATCGCGGCGTCGACGATGTCGTTGTCTTCGGCGGCGGGATCATCCCGGAGGCCGACATCGAGATGCTGAAGGGGATCGGTGTCGCCGAGCTTTTCACCCCGGGCGCGCCGCTCGACACCATCACCAACTGGCTCGAATCCACGCTCGATGAGCGTGAGCGCCAGTCCGCGTAACCACATTCCGTTTCACCGAGGAGTCTTCCGTTGGACCTGTTCGAGTACCAAGGCCGTGCCGAGTTCGCCCGCTTCGGGCTCCCAGTCCCTCCCGGGGGCATCGCTGACGATGTCGAGACGGCGGTGGCGGTGGCCGAGACGGCCGGCTATCCGGTCGTCATCAAGGCGCAGGTGCAGGTGGGCGGCCGCGGCAAGGCCGGCGGTGTGAAGCTGGCCGAGAATGCCGACGAGGTCCGCTTCCATGCGGGGAACATCCTCCACATGGACATCAAGGGACACATCGTGCACCGCCTGTTCGTGGCGAACGCCGCGGACATCGCCGAGGAGTATTACGCGTCCTACACGCTCGACCGCAGCGCGAAGAAGCACCTCCTGATGCTGTCGGCCGAGGGTGGCGTCGAGATCGAAGTCGTTGCCGTGGAGAACCCCGACGCGCTGATCAAGCGCCACATCGACCCGGTCGACGGGATCTCGTTGGCCGAAGCGCGTCAGGCATGCATCGACGCCAAGCTCAACCCGTTGGCCATCGACCAGGCGGCGGAGATCCTGGTGAAGCTCTACACGTGCTTCACCGAAGGCGACTGCGACCTCGCCGAGATCAACCCGCTCGTGCTCACTCCGGACGGCCGGGTGCTGTGCCTCGACGCCAAGGTCTCGCTCGACGAGAACGCGATGTACCGCCACGACTGGGCGGAGTACGAGTCGACGGTGCTGCGTGACTCCCGCGAGACGCTCGCCCACGAGAAGGGCCTCCAATACATCGGCCTGGAGGGATCGGTCGGCATCATCGCCAACGGTGCCGGACTCGCCATGAGCACCCTCGATGTCGTGAATCAGGTCGGAGGCGCCGCCGCGAACTTCCTCGACATCGGCGGAGGAGCAAACGCCGACGTCATGGCCGGCGCGCTCGAGGTGATCAACACCGACCCGGCAGTGAAGAGCATCCTGATCAACATCTTCGGTGGCATCACACGCGGCGAGGAAGTGGCGAAGGGAATCGTCGAAGCGATGGGTCGGGTCAAACTCAACGCGCCGATCGTGATCCGTCTCGACGGCACCAACGCGGAAGAAGGCCGGGCGATCATCGCCAACGCCGGCATCCCCGCCGACCGGCTGATCTCCAAGGCGACCATGCTCGAAGCGGCTCGTGCCGCCGTCGAGCTGGCGAAGTAAGTCAACGTAGTATTCTCAGAGATAGAAAGCACACATAATAAGATGAGCATCTTCGTTGACGAGAACACCAAGGTCATCGTGCAGGGCCTCACGGGAGGTCAGGGCAAGTACCACGGGCTGAGGAACAAGGCCTATGGGACCAAGATCGTCGGAGGCGTCACGCCCGGCAAGGGCGGTACCGATGTCGAAGGCATCCCCGTGTTCAACACGGTGGCGGAGGCCGTCGCCGCCACGGGTGCGACGGCGTCATTCATCGCTGTACCTCCCAAGGCGGCCTCGGCCGCAATAGTCGAAGCCGCTGCTGCCGGCATGGCATTCATCGTGTGCATCACCGAAGGTATCCCCGCCCAGGACGAGGCCAGGACCTTCAACCTGCTCAAGCGGGATTTCCCGAACACCAGGTTGCTCGGGCCGAACTGCCCGGGGATCATCAGCCCTGGCCGCTGCAACATCGGCATCACCTCGGGCGACATTGCGCTCCCTCCTCAGCCCGGCAAGCCGGCTGTCGGTATCGTGAGCCGCTCCGGCACGCTCACCTACCAGGCCCTCTACGAACTCAAGCAGCAGGGCATCGGCGTGTCCACCTGCGTCGGCATCGGCGGCGACCCTGTTCCGGGAACGTCGTTCGTCGACGTGCTCGCCGAGTTCCAGAAGGATCCCGAGACGAAGGCGATCATCATGATCGGCGAGATCGGTGGCAGCGCCGAGGAAGAGGCGGCCGAGTTCATCAAGGCGAACGTCACGAAGCCGATGAGCGCGTACATTGCGGGTGTCACCGCTCCTGCGGGGAAGAAGATGGGTCACGCCGGGGCCATCGTCTCAGGGGGCAAGGGCACTGCTCAGGGAAAGATGGACGCCCTCGCCGCCGCCGGCGTCCGGGTCGGACTCAATCCGACGGAAGCCGGCGAACTCATGGCCGAGATCGTCAAGGGTCTCTGACTCTTCGTCCGCCCCGTTCGGCCTACGCTCCGATGGTGGGGCGGATCACGACCAGGTTCCTCGCCGGGTGGCTGATGGCTGCCCTTGTCTTCTCGTTCGCGATCGTCGGATGCGGAGCGATCACCCATGACGATGCCGATCGCACTGGCTCATCCGACGGACCACTTGTCGAGCTGCTCAAACCGTGCACGTTGAACACCGGGCAAGAGGGACTGCTGTATGACGGCCTGTGTCTGCCGGCCCCTCCCGCCGGGTGGACGGGTCCGACGCAATGAGCTGCCCCGAGAGGTCCTACACTTGGAACCCCTGGAAGGGTGACAGAGCGGCCGAATGTAGCAGTCTTGAAAACTGCCGGGTGATGAGCCCCGTGGGTTCAAATCCCACCCCTTCCGCCAGATTCATCGGCGCTCGCTGACCGAGAAACGCTTCAGCTCTTGCGCTTCGCTCGAGCGTGCGTCGGTCGTCGCGAAGTCGCGTTCGACCGGCTCGACGAGGGATCGGCGGCGATCCTCGGCACCACCCTCCTGGCCGTCTCGATGAACCGGTCGAGCGCGAACGAACGGGTTCGCTCGGCGGACCAGGCGAGATTGATCACGCGAGCAAGATCCTCGACGATCGGGATCATCACCGCTCCGTTGGGCAACCCCGGCTCCACGGTGAGTCCGGGAAGCACCGCGCAGCCGAGCCCGGCGTCGACCAGTCGCTGACGCGTTGGGTTGTCCTCTGTCCGGAAGACCACGTTGGTGTCGATGCCGGCGGCTCGCAGAGCAAGGGCTCCTTTCGTCGTGCAGGTGTCCCCCAGGGAGCCGTCGACCATGTCCTCTCCGGCGAAGTCCGACAGCGACACTGTCGCTCGGTCGGCGAGGCGGTGTCCCGGGGGAACGAGTGCGACGTAACGGTCGGTCATCAGTTCCATCTGCTCGAAGTCATCCCCGAGGGAACCTTCCGCGATGAACGCTGCGTCGATTGCTCCGGACCGGATCAGCTCCGGCAGCTCGCCGTCTGCCGTCTCGTTGTGGATCGACACGCGAAGCTCGGGCCAGTCGGCTCGGAACGCTGCGAGGACCTGGGGGAGGAGCCGGGCGCCCGCGGATTGAAAGGTGCCGATGGCGATGCTTCCGACCTGGCCGGCGGAAAGCCGCTCGAGATCTCGACGGGCCACTTCGAGGCGATCGAGCACCCATTTGGTGTGGCCGAGCAGCGTTTCGCCGGCGGCGGTCAGCGTCACCGGCCTGGGACCCGTGCCGCGGTCGACGAGTCGGTGCCCGACGATGCGTTCCAGGGCAGCAAGCTGCTGGGACACGGCGCTCTGCCCGTAGCCGAGTTCGTCAGCGGCTCGACTCACGGATCGCGTCCGTGCGATCGCGGCAAGGGCCGCCATGTGCCGAGTGTCGAGGCTCCAGGGTTCAGCGAAATCCTTCATGATGATCAGCGATCTTATTCGTTGGACAGATCAATGGTCAATTGCGATGATGGACGCACAGTTCATCACGAAACGAGATCATCATGGGAATCGCACTTGCCACGCTCGTCGTGGTGGCCTTCGAAATCGCTTCGCTCCGCTTCGGAGCAGACACACGCGAGCCGGGCGACTGGCACCGCATTGAACACCAAGGAACACGATCATGAACACCCTCCACCCCACCGACGCTCTCGTCCTCGCAAACGCGAATCTCGCTGCGCTTTGTTCGTCGGCTCGAGCACATGAGGAGGCAGCCGCAGCAACGCGGCGCTTCCGCGGGTCCGGGCGTCGTTGGTTGACCCGGGTGCCTCAACGCCAGGGCCCGTCGAGCCGCAACGTGCGGCAGAACACCTCCGATCGGCCTTCGGAGGTGTTCTGCCCCAGTTGTTAGGGGCAACCTCTCTCGCCGTGGTGCACGGCTCGTGTTGCGAGCAGTCGAGCGCAGCGAGCGGCGCAGCGCCAGGTAGCAGAGGGGCAACCTCTCTCGCCGTGGTGCACGGCTCGTGTTGCGAGCAGTCGAGCGCAGCGAGCGGCGCAGCGCCAGGTAGCAGAGGGGCAACCTCTCGCCCACATGACCGAACGGTTTCGGCACGGGGACGGCCGTTGTCGGAGAGTAGGTTCGGTGCGTGAGCGGTGCACCGGTCTTTGTTTCCCGATTGATCGGCTTGGAGATCCTGACGAGTGATGGCGCGCCCGTCGGCCGGCTCGTCGATGTCGTGCTCGGCTACCCCGCCTCCGACACACCGCCCCCGGTGCTCGGCCTCGTCGCCGTGGTCCAGCGGCGTCAGATTTTCGTCAACGCCAACCGGGTCGCCGAGATCGATTCGGGCGGCGTTCGCCTGCACTCCGGCACGGTCGACCTCCGCCGTTTCAAACTTCGCGACGGCGAGAAGCTCGTCGTCGCCGACATCCTCGATCGTCGAGTCGACCGGGAGATCGTCAACGACCTCGCGCTGAGTCCTTCGCCAAATGGTACGCGCGCATGGGATGTGTCGGGCGTCTCGCTCTCGGCAACCGGAGTGCTCCGGCGGCGTCGCACCGGTCGGCTGGTCGGCTGGGAGATGCTGCGTGAGTTCTTCGGCGGTGCGAACCTCGTCACCCAACAGGTGTCCGAACTGCGCGAGATGCACCCTGCCGACGCCGCCACCCAGATCGCCGCTCTCGAGGAGAGCGAGCGTCACGCCGTCGCCGACGCGATGAACGACGAGGACCTCGCCGACCTGCTCGTCGAGCTCCCAGAAGACGAGGCTGCGGCGATGATCGAGCACCTCGACACCGAGCGGGCGGCCGACGTGCTCGAAGAGATGGACATCGACGATGCGGTCGACGTTCTGGCGGAACTCGAACCCGCCAAACGCGAAGAGGTCCTGGCCGACATGGACCCCGAGGAATCGGAGGAGATGCGACGACTGCTCGCCTATCTTCCTGATACCGCCGGCGGGCTGATGAATCCTGACCCTCTCATCTTCGGCGCGGACGCAACCGTCGCCGAGGCGCTCGCGCGTATCCGCAACCCCGACCTCCCGGCGGCCGAGGCAGCCCACGTGTTCGTCTGCGAAGCACCCTACGAGACGCCCACCGGGCGATACCTGGGTCCGGTCGGCTACCAGCGGCTGTTGCGCGAGCCGCCGTCCACGTCGCTCGGCCGCTGTCTCGACGCTCAACCGGAGTTCGTCGCGCCGGAACTCGCAACTGCGCAGATCGCCCGTCGACTGGCGTCGTACGACGTCGTGGCCGTGCCGGTGTGCGACGCCCAGGGCCGTCT
Source organism: Acidimicrobiia bacterium (assembly GCA_031418775.1). Classification (GTDB taxonomy): domain Bacteria; phylum Actinomycetota; class Acidimicrobiia; order Acidimicrobiales; family JANYDT01; genus JANLQX01. Next base: position 17,928 of record JANOJN010000071.1, on the reverse strand, counting down.
CCTCGGAGCGGTCTCCGTCGACGACGTGCTCGACCATCTCCTGCCCGATGGTTGGAGGCGCCGATGACGCGCGGTCGCAAGGGCCGAGTGCCGCGCAACGAAGGGCCGGGGCTCTTCGGTCGGCGGACGCCTCTTGATCTGTCGCAGCCGCGTCGTCGCGGGCTACGCCTTGGCGTCCACTACGACCCTGAGGCGTTCGGCAACTTCTCCGAAGGCATCGCCCGCTTCATCGGGACGGCGCGGTTCCTCGTGTACCAGTCGGCGTTCATCGCCATGTGGGTGTTCTTCAACACGATTTTTCCCGAAGCGAACCGTTTCGACCAGTATCCGTTCCAGTTCCTTACCCTCATCCTCTCCTTGCAGGCCGCATACGCGGCGCCTCTGATTCTCCTCGCCCAGAACCGTCAAGCCGACCGCGATCGCGTGAGCACCGAACGCGACCGCGACACCGCGTCCCGAACCCAAGCCGATACCGAGTTCCTCGCACGCGAGCTCGTGTCGATCCGACTCTCGCTCTCCGATGTCGTGACGACCGACGAACTGGAGAAGGCCATCGACAAAGCGGTCGACCGCGCCGTTCTCCGTTACGCCGAGCTCCGCCGCGCCCAGGGCGAACCCTCCTGAGCATCAGCGGCACGACCGGATCTCGAAAGGACGAACAGTCCCGTCCTTCTGGGGGATTCGGACTTCGTAGTAGCGCTTGAATCTGTTGCCTTCAGCCTCATCGCAGTCGTACCCGGTATTCGTCAGACGGTGAACTCGAGGTGCTTGATGCCATTGATGAACGACGAGTTCAGACGGTCAGGCTCGGCCGTGGCCCGGATATGCGGGGCCCGCGAAAGCAGTTCCTTCCACATCACGCCGATCTCGCGGCGGGCGAGGTGGGCGCCGAGGCAGAAGTGTGGGCCGGGTCCGCCGAAGCCGACGTGCGGATTCGGTGAACGAGAAACGTCGAAGCGGTACGGATCGGTGAACACGTCGGTGTCGCGGTTGGCGGACCAGTAGAAGAGGATGAACTTCGAGCCCTCGACGAAGTCGACGCCTCGGAGGGTGCCGGCTCGGGTCGCCGTGCGGCGCATCCACACGACGGGCGAAGCGACTCGAACGATCTCCTCGACAGCACCCGGCATGCGGGCGGCGATGTCGGCGGCGACGAAGTCACGCTGATCGGGGTTCTTCGTGAACAGGTCAAGGCCGTGGGCGATGGCATTGCGGGTGGTCTCGTTGCCTGCGACCACGAGCAGGATGAAGAACGATCCGAGCTCACTGTCGCTGAGGCGTTCTCCGTCGACTTCCGTGTTCACGAGCGCGCTCGTCAGGTCGTCTGTCGGATCGGCGCGGCGTGCGGCTCCGAGGTCGGAAACCAGCTTGTGGAGATCGCCGCCCGCGGTGAGCAGGGCGTTAATGATGACATCGACGTTCCCCTGCGGGACGTATTCGGCGTCCCGGTTGCCGAGGATGATGTTCGACCGGGAGAACACGGTCTCGTACTCGGATTCCGGAATTCCCATCATGTCGCAGATGACCTTGAGCGGCAGGCGGGCAGCAACGTCGGTGACGAAATCGCCGCCGCCTTTGCGCAGTACCTCATCGACGATTTCGCGTGCCGCGATGACGACTTGATCCTCGATGGCTTTGAGCATCTTCGGCGTGAATGCCGCCGACACGATCTTGCGGAGGCGGGCGTGCCGGGGATCGTCCATGTTGATCATCGAACCGAAGAAGTCGAGCATGAAATCGGGCATGTCGGGGATCGAGGTCGCACCGCGTCCGGAGCAGTACAGCTCAGGGTTCTTCGAGACCTCGAGGATGTCGTCGTACTTCGTCACGGCGTAGTAGCCGGGTCCGACGGGGACGAGGTCGCTCTGTACGACAGGCTCGGCGAAGAAGGCCAGAGGGCGTTCGGTCCGCAGTCGGTGAAATGCGCCTTCGCGTTCGGCGAGGGGTCGAGCCCAGAACTCCAGTTCCGACAGGTTGATGTCGTCGATTGCCAACACGTCGCGAAAAGCCATGGGCACCAAGCTAGGGAAGGTTGCGTTGGGAGTCACAACCCGGCTGGTGGGCGCCGGGCGGCGCGATGATGTCGCGGGGTAGCTCCCGGCTTCGGACAGAATGCATCTGTGCGCATTCAGGTCGACCGTCTCAAGTGTGAAAGCAACGGACTCTGCGTCGGTCACGCTCCCGACATCTTCGAGATCGACGACAACGATGAGTTGGTCGTGCTGAACGAAGAGCCACCGGCCGATCGCCGGGCCGCCGTCGAGCTAGCCGTCCGCATGTGTCCGAAACAAGCGCTCTCCCTTCTCGACTGACGGCTGTCTCCTTGTCCACGTTTTCCCTGGCATGTGCGTTCGCCGTCGCGGGCGTCTTCGTTGTCGCCGCGGTCGCCAAGCTCCGCTCGCCGGCGGCGGTCCGAGAAGCCACGGTCGCCCTCGGCGTGCCCGGGTCGCTCGCCTTGGTCATCGCCCCCGTCGAGCTCGTCGTGGTCACGCTGCTGCTCCTCGTTCCGAGAGTGGGGGCCGCAGCAGCGGTAGGCCTGCTCGTGCTCTTCACAGTGCTGCTCCGCCGCGGCCTCGCCACGGGACGGACCGTTCGGTGCGGATGTTTCGGTGCCGGATCCTCGGCACCGGTGACTTCGGTGTCGCTGATGCGCAACGTCGCGCTGATCGCCGCCTCGCTCCTCGCCTGGCCGGCCCCTTCCCTCCTGACGATCGACGCCGTTCAACTGTGGGCGGGTCTCGCGGTCGGCCTCGGCGTGGTCTGCGTCGGCCTCCTTGTGCACGCCTTGGCCGAACTACGGCTCGTCACCGGTTCCGTGTTTCCCAGCCCCCGGTCGGAGGCGTGAGATGAACGGCCCTTGGCTCGTCGCTTTTTTCGCGCTCTGGCTCGTCGTAGCGGTTCTCGCCTTGGCGGTGGTCGCCCTGCTGCGCCAAATCGGGGTCCTGCACCAGCGGCTCGCGCCGATGGGAGTGCATTTCGCGTCCGAGGGTCCTGCGCTCGACGCCCCAGCCCCCGGCGTCGGCATCGACTGGTCGGTCAGCACGCTCACGGTCCTGCTGTTCACGTCACCGACCTGCGTGCTGTGCCGAGAGCTCAAGCCTTCGCTCGACGCGTTCCGCCGCCAGTATCGGGAGCTTCGTGTGCAGACGGTCGACCTCGAGGCCGAAGCAGGGGTGTTCGATGCGATGGCGGTGCGGTCCACGCCGTACGTCGTTGCCGTCGACGCGACCGGCACGGTTCGCGGCCGCGGGGTCGCAAACTCACTCGAGCAGATCGAAGAACTCGTCCGCGAAGCCCGGCTCGGGTCCTCGGGTGTGGGACGCGCCCGATGAGCAGCCTTGTTCGGCGTTACGCCGCTCCGGAGCGCTTCACTGCTCGCAACCTGACGTCGATCACCACGAACGTGGGACTGTCGTGAGCACCTTCGACCGCCTCGTCGAAGGCGCATCCCGATGGATGGCATCGCGGACGAGCAGGCGCACCTTCATCGCCACCACGGGAAAGGCCGCCGTTGTCGTCGCCGGCGGCGCCACGCTGGCTTCCGTGTTCGCCACTCGCGCCGAGGCGCGGGCCTGTGGGCAGTCAGGCGTGTCTCCGAGGTGCCCGACCTATGACTGCGTCGGACCCGACGTTGTCTGGGGTTGGTGCTGGTACGCGAGTCCGGGGTGCTGCACCAACGGCGGCCTGAAGAAGATCTGTGACTGCTGCAAGAAGAACCATCCGAACGTCCACGGCTACTGCCCCGACGGGCACAACGTGTACTGCATGGTGGAGAGCTGCCTCGAAGATCCACGGCTCCAGAACGTCGCGCTCGAACGCAGCTACGCCGCCGACGCCGCGGATCTCTCGCTCGCCCGCTTGGCGACCCGTCCAGCCGGGTCGACACCGAGCGTGGTGATCGCTTCGGCCGACGTGCTGGCTGCGGCGATCGCCGGGCCGCTTGCGAACTCCGCGGGGACCCCGCTGGTGCTCACCGACCCGGTATCGCTCCGACCAAGTTTGCTTCCCGAACTCGCCCGACTCGGGGTCCGCTCGGCCACCGTCGTCGCTGCCGGTGTCTCGGACGCGGTGCTTGGTGCCCTGCGTTCGGCGAACATCGACGCCACCGTCGTCGGTTCACCGACTGACATCGCCGTGGCCTCGGTCGACGTGGCCATGCTGGTTGCCGGTTCGTCCGGACGAATCGGCGTGGTGTGCATCGGCGCCGACGGAACCAGTCTCGACATTGCCGCATCAGCGTCGGCGTACGCCGCCTCGATCGGCTCGCCGTTGCTGATCGGGACGGACGCGGTGAATGCGTTCAGGGGGCAGTCCGGAAGTTCCGGTCCCAGCCTCCTGGTGGGCGACGGGGCCGGCGACCCGTCGCAGGTGGGCGAAGGCGAGAGAATCAGCGGTCGGAGCGTGCGGACGCTCAGTCGTGCGCTCGCTGATCGCCTCTTCGACACGGCCGAGCCCCGCCGAAGCTTCGGTCTCGCGTTTGTCCCGGCTTCCTCGGCGAGATTGGGTGGCGGATACCTTCCGGTCGGCGGGCCATTGCTGGTGCATGACGACTCGGCAATCTCGCCGGACTTCCGCGACTGGCTGGTGGGCCGGCGGGCCCGGTTCGCCGTCGCCGAGTGCGTTCTCACGGTGCCCGGTGGGCTCACCGACGTTGGCGTGCTCGAGTTACAGGGCGCCCTCAACGGCTACGACCGCCAGTTCCTCCGGGGCGACGACGACGGTGTCGGACTGCCCGTGTTCGCCCAGCCGCTCGAGGAGCGTCCTATCGGGATGGTCCGTGTCTCCGGCCCGCCTCCGTCGACCAGTGTGCCGGGCGCGGTTCCGCGGGCCCGTCATAAGCGGCCGATCGGCTTTGCGCCCGCGCAGACCCCGCCGCCGCGGACCGCTCCGGGTGCGGCGCCGATCACTACGACCACCACGACGTCTCCGCCGGTGACGACGTCGTCCACGAAGGCGACGAAGAAGTAAGCGCGCAGGTTTTCTCCGTTCTGCTCTTTGCGATCGCCGGGCTGCAGTCGCTCTGGTCTCCTTGAGGCCGATCGGTCGCGGAGACCGTCAGCCCGTCCGTGCGACGTGCACTTCAGCCACTCAACATCGCCGTGTTCGCCTTTTCGGCGTTCGTCGGCGGCGCCATCCCGGGAGTGGCTACGGCTCTGGCGGCCCTGGGTCTCGGCATCGGTCCGATGTCAGCCGGTGTCGCCGGAGCAGGCGGACTCGTTGCGGTCGGTCTCGACATCTTCGTGGTGAACCGCTCCCGCTGGGCCCGTCCGCTCGCCGTTCACCGGCAGGTCCCCCGCGACTACGGACACCGTCTCGGGCCTTGGAGGGCGGCGGCCCGATACGGCCTCCGAATGGGCTTCGGCCCGGCGACGATCCTGGTCTCCTGGGCGTGGTGGGTGGCCTTCGTCGTGGCCGCGATGGCCGGCTTCGGGTGGATCGTGGGCGGCTCTCTCGCGTTCGCCTTGATACGTGCACTTTCGATGTACGCCTCGTCGGCCGGGGTTCGCAGCGGAACGGAGATGGCCGAGCGGAGCGCCTTGGTGCGTCGTCTCGAGCCGCAGGTCGTCCGCGGCACGTCGGTGGCGGTCGCCGCCCTGTCGCTCATTGCGATCGCGGGATCGGTGAGATGAGCATCAGCGGGGTGCCGTCACTGCGTTCGCTTCTCGTTGGCTTCTCGTTCGACCCCCTGGCCGCGGAGATCGAGACGTCCGACCTGGAACTTCCCGACGCGGCTCTGCTTCATCGGGACCCGCAAGCCGAACGGAGTCGGTTGACCACACGCGGCTTCCGCGTTGGGGCCCTCCGGACCTGGTGGATGCTCGACGAACCCCAGGAGCTCTTGGCACGCGTTGCGCTCTACCGCATGGGGGATCCGATGGCGGCCGGTCTCGGTGTCGCGGACTCGTGGTCGGAGCTCCACGCGGGAAACGCCCGCATCGCTCGGTCTGACGCCACAATCGTCGCGTTGGTATCCGAGGATCATGTGGAGGGAACCCCGGTCTGGACGGCGCTGGCGTTCGGTTGTGTCGCCGAGATTGTCGTGGCTGTCATCGGGTGCGCGGCGAATGCAGACGACGCAACTCGTTCCTGCGCTGCCCTCTTCGACGCGCAGATGGCGCGGCTCAGGGCTCCGTGATCGCGAGACCGAGCCGAAGCAGGGTTGACTCGTCGAATGCGCGGCCGAGTAGGTCGACCCCCGGAACCGCGACGTTGTCGGCGTCAACGCCGTGCCCGAGCGCTAGGGCCGGCAGCCCGCTGGTCGCGGAGAACTGGCAATTCGCGCTCGCCTGGCGCTGACCCCGTGGAGCGGGCCCGAACGGTGTCGTGGGATACGTGAGCGCGTCGAGACCGTTGCCGTCGAGCAGTGCCGTGAGACTTGACGCAGAGAGTCTCCGGTCACGAAGCCGGGACGCATAGGTCAATCGGTTCGGAACCCGGAGGGAGTCGACGAGCCAGGTTGACTCGTCCGCGCCCGCCAGCACGAGGGGTCGAGTGGCCGCGGACTCGTCATCGATCACGCTCGAGTACGGAGCCTTCGCCATCGAGACGTTCACGAGGTCGATTCCTGCTGCACTCATCTTGTCGAGCATCGTGAGACCCGTTGAGTCGCGGCGAAACCGCCCGAGCGTCCGCACGACACCGACGCGCCAGCGACGGGATACGCCCGACACCGGTCCGCGCGGCCCTTGCAGATCCTCTGTGTACGTACGATCGGGACGCGGAGCGAGCTGTGTGAGCGGGTCCCGCGGGTCCGCTCCGGCGATCACGTCGAGCATTCGGGCGAGCATCCGGACATCCCTTGCCATCGGGCCGACAACGTCTTGAGTCGGCGCGAGCGGGACGATCCCGGCCCGGCTCACCAGGCCGGGCGTCGGACGCAACGCCACGATGACATTCGCTGCCGCGGGATAGCGCAGGGAGCCGCACGTGTCCGTTCCGAGAGCGGCTTCGACCTCTCCAAGAGCCACAGCGACTGCGGAGCCGCCGCTCGAGCCCATCGGTCCGCGGCTCGGGTTGAGTGCATTCGCCGTCGCTCCGGTCGTCTCGCTGACCGATCGGACGCCGCGTGCCCAGGTGTCCATGTTCGTGTGGCCGGCGATCACCGCCCCGGACGCGAGCAGTCGGTCGACGACCGATGCGTTCCGAGCCGGTCGTCGGTCGCGGAGAGCCGAGGCACCAGCAGAGGTGGGCAGCCACGAGAGGTCGATGTTGTCCTTCACGGCGACCATCAATCCAGTCAACGGACCGCTCGGGGCATCCTTGGCCTGGGAGAGCGCAGTCACCTCGTCGAATCCCGTCCAGTGTCGCAAGCCCAGGTGCGATCGGATAATGGTGAAACGGGCAGTGACCGACTCGATGCGCTCGTCGACCGTCGCTGCGAACCGGCCGGATGCCGGTGCGGGTGGGGACTGGCGGGCGAGGAGCGAGCAGGCGCCGATCAGTGCCAGTGCAAGGGCTCTCCGTCGGCTGTGTGCTGCAACCGGCCTGCTCGTCACCAGCGTTCCCACGTCCAACCGACCGGGCGACCTTGTTCGTAGGGCATCACGCCATGGAACGACCGCGGGTCGTCGTCGAAGACGAGCGGCAGGAAGAACCGGTCGCCTTCCCACATCGGGAGATCGGCCGCCTCGCGGTCGTCAGCATCGGGACTGCATGCCCGGAGCAGACGCGGAAGCGGTATCCATTCCAGTCGTCCCTCCTCGTTGCTCGACGGGGGAACTCCGGTCCACCCGTCGACGAGGAAAACGAAGCCCAACCAGTCCTCACCGTTCGGCCCGAAACCGGGCCAGCTCACCGTTCCGCGCAACTGCATCGAAGTGACCTTGATCGCGGCCTCCTCCTGCAACTCGCGCCGTAGTCCCGCGGCGACGTCCTCGTCGGCCTCCAACTTGCCGCCGAGTCCGTTCCATTTGCCGAGGTGCTCATCGTCGGGTCGGGCATTGCGATGAACGAGGAGCGCTGCGCCGCCCTGACCGCGGTCAGACGTGCGGTCGACGACATAGGCCAGCGTGCCGATGATCGGGGTGTAGACCACATCCTCAGCCTACGGACGCCACTGCGCGCTCGGATTCAAAGCGGCGAGGACCGCCGGGTCGACCAGACTGGAAGCGCATGAGCCGACGACCGTCCGCGTTGATCATCGACTACACCGGCGTGATCACGGTGCCGCTCTCGATGGGTGGCCGACCCCGCCCGGAACCGAACGACCCGGAGAGCCGGACATCGTCGATCGACCGGCTGCGCTCGATGATGTCGCACGAACTGCACAATCCTGACCCTGGCGCTCTCTGGAACCGGCTCGAGCGGGGTGAAACGTCGGTCGGCGAACTCGTCGAACGGATCGAGGAGGTCGTCCCGGGAGCGGGAGTGTTCTTCAGCGGCGATAGCCCGGCGACCCTCATGGCTTCACTCGAGGTCCGCGCCGACGTCATCGAACGGATCCGCGGCTGGCGCGAGCGCGGCATCCCCCTGGCGCTGTTGACCAACAACGTTGCCGAGTGGCGGCCGCACTGGACGGCGAAGCTCGACGCCGCCGGGGGGCTCTCGCTCTTTGACGTCGTCATCGATTCGTCGGAGGTCGGCATGCGCAAACCCGAGGAGCGGATCTACCTCCACACGGTCGAGGCATTGAACGAACGGCTCGGGGTGCGTCTGATTCCGCAGGACTGCCTGTTCATCGACGACTTCGAACAGAACATCGCGGGCGCAATAGCGGTCGGGATGGCGACGCTGCTGGCAACGAGCGACGACGCGCACTGGGAGGTGCTCGACTCGCTGTTCTGACCCGGATGCGGGTCGGGATGCTATGACCGGGTCGGCCCGTGGAGACGTGCGGCTTTCAGGTGCCGAGGAGCAGGGCGCGAACCCACGTGCGCATGCCGTCGACGCCCTTGCCGCTCGTGGCGCTGACCCACCGGACGTCGTCGATGTGCAGCCCGCAGCCCTCGGCCACTTCGTTGCGGCGACGTCCCAGAGCGGAGGACTTCAGGCGATCGCCTTTGGTGGCGACTACCGCGTGCGGGACCCCTACGCTCTGCAGCCATTCGAGGAGCTGGACATCGAGTTTGGCGGGACCGATCTCGCCGTCGACGAGCGCCACCACCATGACCAGCTGTTCGCGCTGGGTGAGGTAGTTCTCGATCATCGCCTGCCAGCGTCGGCGCTCGGCATCGCTGACGCGGGCGAAGCCGTAGCCCGGGAGGTCGATCGCTGCGCCTCCGTTTCGGTGCGCGAACTGGTTCAGCACTCTGGTTCGGCCCGGCGTGTTCGACACCGTTGCCAGCCCCTTGCGGTTTGCGAGCGCGTTGATGATGGAGGACTTCCCGACGTTCGATCGACCGACGAACGCGACCTCCGGTCCGAGGTCGTCGAAGGTCGTGTGGTCGACTGCGGACTTCACGAAGGAGAGTTCGAGCGGGCGGTCGCTCATGACTTCTTCCCCGGGTCATGCGCGGCGTCAAGCGACGCGTCGATCGCCGCGAGACCGCCACGGAGCTCCGAATCGCTGGGCCACCCGAAGCCGACACGGAACGAACGGGGGTCGACCTCGAACCAATGGCCGGCACCGACCAGGGTTCCACCGACAGTGCGAAGGTGTTGGTAGAACGCGCCGACGTCGACGGCAAACGGATCCCGTATGCGGGGAAAGCAGACGACGCCCCCCTGTGGCTCGACCCATTCGAGGCCGGCGTGTCCGCTCATCCATTCGCGGACGATGGAAAGATGCCGTTCCGCCGTTGCGCGTCGACTGGCCAGCAACTCGGTGCGTTGGCGCAGCGCATGGGTCGCGACGGTCTCGTCGAGCACCGAACCGCAGATCATGATCTGCTCCTTCGCGGCGAGGAGCCGTTCCTGATGGGCCCGACTCCGGGTGATCGCCCAGCCGACGCGGATCCCGGCGAGTCCCATGCTCTTCGAGAGAGACGAGATGCTGATGGCCGATTCGCTCATTTCCGCCGCCCACGGCTGCGCCGGTCCACGGGACAAATCGCGGTACGTCTCGTCGACCAACAACACGCACCCATGGCGTTGGGCGAGGGTGACGATGTGCATGCGCTCCTCCTCGGTGAGGCAGATCCCCGTCGGGTTGTGCGGATCCGTGATCGAGAGGATCTTTGTACGCGCGCTTACGAGTGATTCGAGCCGATCGAGGTCGGGTCGGTATCCATCCTTGAAGGTCAGCTGGAGTGGCAGGACGTTGGCACCGATCGCCCTCGGCGTCTCGATGTTCGTGGCGTAGTTGGGGTGGAACACGACGATTTCGTCGCCCGGCTCGAGGAATGCCGTGTGCACCACAAAAAGCGCCATGGCGGCTCCTGCGGTGACGAGAACGTCGTCGGCCGACAGCGACGTCCCGAGCGCGGCGACGAGTGACCGGAGCCCGGGATCGCCGCGGTGATCGCCGTACCACAACACCTTGTGCTGCAATTCGTCGACGAGGGACGGGCTCTGCAGCCCGAGGTCGCCGACGGTCGCGTCACGCATGCTCGACTCGCTGAGGTTGTAGCGGATCGTGTCGTAACCGAGTTCCTCAGGTGACTCCACCTCGATCGGCATGCGTCGAAAGTGCACGACGCAACGGTAATAGCTGGCGGAGCACCCGCCGCCCGCCGGCGCGTCATCTCCCGTGCCGACTCGGGATGGACTTCGCTGATCGATCGTCACCTGTTGCTCACGACGCGTTCATATCTCTGTCCGATCATGGGCCCATGGCCGATGAAGTCCGCTCGCGCATCGCTCACCTTTCCCGCCGGGCCGGCTTCGGAGCGACTCCGGCAGCCCTGGATGCTGCTGTTGCGATCGGCTACGACGCCGCGGTCGACTCCCTTTTCGATGTCGGGGCTCCGGACCCCGGTGCAGCGGGGACGCCGGCGCCGGCGACGTTCACGCTGATCGCACCGCTTCCTCGGACTTCGGGCGAGGAGAAGAAGGCCCGTAACCAGCTCAAGCAGGCGCAGAACCAGGCGCTGGCCCGTTGGTGGCTCGATCGGATGACCGCGACCGATCGTCCGCTCATCGAGAAGATGACGCTGTTCTGGCATGGTCACTTCGCCACAGCCGTGGAGAAGGTCGATGAAGCCGTCTTCATGCTTGCCCAGAACCAGATCTTTCGCTCAGGTGGCCTCGGAGGATTCACGCCGCTCGCACAGGCGGTGGGGAAGGACCCCGCGATGCTCGTCTGGCTCGATGCGAACGACAACAAGAAGGGGAGTCCGAACGAGAACTTCGCTCGGGAGCTGATGGAGCTCTTCACGATCGGCATCGGGTCCTATTCCGACGCCGACGTCCGCGAAGCAGCCCGGGCGTTCACCGGGACGCGAGTCGATCGAGGATCGGGAACCGTCTCGGTGCTTCCCCGCCAGGTCGACGGTACGCCGAAGACGATCCTGGGCGAGACCCGAGCTTTCGGCTTCGACGACACTGTCTCGTTTCTCGCCGATCGCCCCGAGACCGCGGCCTTCGTCAGCTCGAAGCTCTGGAGCCGCTTCGCGTATCCGGTAGCCGCCAACGATCCCGTGGTGGCCGACCTCGCCGCCGTGTTCCGGACCCAAGGGACGATCGCTGCGGTCATGCGTGCCCTGTTCCGTCATCCCCAGTTCGTCAGCACGACAGCACGCCAGGGACTTGTGAAACAGCCCATCGAATGGGTGGTCGGGTCGATCCGCGCCGTTGGTATGCGCGCGAACCAGTTCGACGTCCTCGGTCCCAACCTCCTGGCGACGTTGCGAGATCTCAACCAGGTACCGTTCAACCCGCCGAGCGTGGGGGGGTGGCCACAGAACGGCTACTGGCTCTCCACGGCTACTTCCTTGGCCCGCCTGCGCTTTGCCAACGGGCTCGCATCGCGCGCCAATCTCGGTTGGCTGAACGGAGCGGCGGCGAACGCCCGCCCCGACACCATCGCCCGTCAACTCGGCATCGATGGCTGGACGCAAGCGACACGTGGAGGGCTGATCAATGCGTCTAATCCGCGGACCCAGCTTGTCGTGGCCCTCACCAGCCCGGAATACGTGCTCGCCTGATGTCGCCCCGTCGACCCCCTCGCCAGCCGCTTTCCCTCCTGAAGGAATCGATCCCGATGACCCGGACGAAGTTCACGTCAGCACGCGGAACGGTGCCGAACCCGACCGACCAACGCCACGCGGATGAAGCGCTGGACGATGCGATTACGATCACGCTTCCCGACGGGCGGACCCTCAGCCGACGCGAGGTGCTCGGTGGGATCGGAGCGACCGCGGCGGCGCTGGCCCTCCCGTCACTCGCCAGCCGTCCCGCGGCTGCCATCTCCTCTCCCGCAGCCGGCGGCGGTGTCGCCCGACGCCCAGGGCAGGGCGTGCTGGTGCTCGTCACGGCGTACGGAGGCAACGATGGTCTGAACACCATCGTCCCGACCCAGGATTCGATCTACACCTCCGTTCGCGGCCAGGCCGGCATCTCCGCGGACAAGACGCTGCGGATCGATGACCGCTTCGGGTTCCACCCGTCCCTGGTCGGCATCAAGGCGCTCTTCGACGCCGGAAAGGCCGGCATCGTCGCCGGGGTCGGCTATCCGACGCCGAACCGCAGCCACTTCAGGTCGATGGACATCTGGCAGTCCGGGGTGCCGGACCGCGTCGAACTGACCGGCTGGCTCGGTCGATGGCATGACGGAACGGGTGCCGATCCGCTGCGGATGCTCTCGATCGGACCGTCCGTTCCGCGCGCCCTCATCGGGAGTCAGAGCAGCGCCTCGGCCATCCCGAACGGAACCTTCACGCTTCCCGGCGGTGCGCCGCTGCTCAACGCCTACACGGAGGCCGTCCGAACTCCGGGCTCCGAGCTCGGCGCGTGGGGTGGGCGGGTTGCCGCGACCGGCGCCGACCTCCTCCGGGTCGTGTCCCGATTGCGGCCGATCCTTTCGGCGGGGTCCCAGGGGTCGGCCGACGTCAGCCTCGAAGGTGCGACCGGGGACGCAGCGGGTTACTCGGCGTTCGACCGCCAACTGTCAGAAGTGTCGACGCTTCTGCGGGCCGGCCTGCCGACGAGGGTGTACTCCGTGTCGCTCGGCGGATTCGACACGCATGCCAACGAAGCCGGGACGCACGGTGCTCTTCTCAGCGTGCTCGACCGCGGCCTCACCCGATTCGTCGCCGGACTCGCCGACAGCCCGCTGGCGAAGGACGTCGTGGTTGTCGTGTACTCCGAGTTCGGCCGCCGCGTGGCCCCCAATCTGTCGCTCGGAACCGATCATGGCACCGCCGGCCCCGTGCTGGTCCTCGGTCATGGCGTGCGGGGAGGGATGCACAGCGACTACCCGAGCCTGACCGATCTGGTCGATGGCGATCTGAAGGTCACGACGGACTTCCGCCGCGTCTACTCCACCGTGCTCGAGCAGGTCCTCGGCGCAGACCCTTCAGGAGTTCTCGGTCGTCGTTTCGACCCACTCGGATTTCTCTGACGCTTTCCGTCGGCGCGTCGCCGCGTGGTGCGCTCGGCTACCTGTGAATAGGCCGTCGCGCACCGCTATCGTCGCCGCCGTGACGGGTGACGGAGCTTCGGCCATGGACACGGATCGAGCGGTGTCCCTCGAATTCGACGAGCGAATCCCGTTGACGATGCTCACAGCTCGGGGTGAACCGTGGCTCGGATCCCGAGAACAGGCGCTGTGGCGGGGCCAGTTCCGTCTCTCCACGCAACTGCTCATTCGGCTCGATACCGCCCTGTCGAGCTCGACCGGATTGACGATTGCGGAATTCGCCGTGCTCGTGGCGATCGCCGAAGGGCCACTCGAAGGCGTGCGGATGTCGACGATCGCCGACTTCGTGATGATCTCGCGCAGCCGGCTGACGCACTGCGTCGATCGGCTCGAAGCCCGGGGACTGGTCGAGCGAATCAAGGCGGAAGACGATCGGCGGGGATTCCTCTGCACCCTGTGCGACGAGGGCCGTCAGGTTCTCGCCGAGGCAGTGCCGGTGCACGTGCGTGGTGTCCGCCGGTACTTCACCGATCTCATCACCGACGATGACGAACTCGAGGTGATCGAGCGGTTCATCGGACGCGTCCTACATGCGCTCGAGCCACCAGACGGCGAGCCCCCGCCCGATGGCCACATCACGATCGATGACGTCGCGTCGCGCGACTGACCCCGGGCGACTCGACCAGTGGCAAACCCGGCCACCCGTTCTCGTAGGCTGTTACACCGTCGGTCCACGTAGCTCAGGGGATAGAGCAACCGCCTCCTAAGCGGTAGGTCGCAGGTTCAATTCCTGCCGTGGACGCAGGTGGGCGGGGAATCGTCGCCCCGCGGTGATCGCACTGGATAGGGGCGTGGCGGATGAGGAGATCAGAGGCGACCGCAGTTCTCGGCCTGGTCGGGGAGTGGGGCCCGGGCGATGTGAAGCGTCAGTATCGGAGGCTGGCCGCGGTGGCTCACCCGGACGTGGGCGGCGAAGCCGAGGCATTCCGACGCGTGCGTGCGGCGTATGAAGTGCTGGAGCACGGCTCGTCCGGTGACGCCGGCTTCGAGCATGACGCCTCCTCCTGGGATGTCGGCGGCCGTGGCGGTGACTTTCGGATGGCCACTGGGGCGATGACGTACCTTGCCGTCGAACCTGACCTGCTCGACCACCTCGCCGATGTCTGTTCGTCGTGGGAAGGTCGGATCACCGACCTCCGGAAATCGGCGGTTCGCCAACTGGGCTGGCTGGTCGTCGGCGTCGTGCCGATCGGTGCGGTCGTCTCCGCCGCGAAGGCTCAGCGGTACGCGTCGACCGGACGGCGATTCCTGGTGGCCCTGCAGACCGTGAAGCACGGAGATGGACTGCGCTCGGCGTCTGCGTGGGAGGAGCTCGGACGAACGTACGTCGCACTGCTCGGGCTGCTCGATCTCGAGCGTGCCGCAGTCTCTGTCGACCTCGCCACCTACAGCACCTTTCTCTCCCGCCTCGAGGTCGCCATGTCCGCGGAGGACGGAACCGCCGTCGGCCAGCTCATGACCGAGGCGACCCGCTTCGGAAGGATCCACGACCTGCGGAACTTCGTCGGGGTGACAACGACGCCCACGAAATCGGCGACGCAACGCTTCGCGTACTCCGTGGGACGACGAGTCGGATCTCTGCGGAAGTGAGCGAGGAGACGGGGTCGTCGCGATCAGGCCGGTAGGTTCGTTCGGCACGAGCCGAACCGTCTTTCGGGTTGGCATGCGATCTGCGGAGGAATGATGAAAGGTCAGCGTCGCCTTGTTCTCGCACCGGTGTTGGTGATCGCCGCAGTTCTCGTCGGGGCGTGCACTGAAGAGGCTCGCACCGACCTCGCGAAGTCGGCCTTTGTCAAGACCGTGAACCTGAAGTGCAAGCTCTCCAAGTCCGAGGCCAAGCTGGCGTGGAACCTCGCCGGTGAGCTCGGAGTCGACGCCCAGGCCCGAGAGGCGGTGAGCTCGGCACGCCGTGCCACCGATCGGCTTCTCGCCGAGGTCGAAAGCGTCGGTGGACCCCCGGACGTCGCCGATCAGCTCAAGGGTGCGCTGAGGTCCTCGCAGCGCATCGTTGCCGACGTGAGCACGGGTTCGATCTCCGCGTCCGAAGGGAGGGCGCAGCTTGCGTCGCTCCGCGAGAAGGCGCGCTCGGAAGGCTTCGGTGAATGCGTCGCTCTTTGACGGTCAAGAGACGGTGTTCTTCTCGTAGATCAGACGGAGCCCGTGGAGCGTGACCCACGGGTCGTTGTGGTCGACCGTCCGGCAGAACGGCGCAATGACCGCTCCGAGCCCGCCCGTGGACACCACCGTGGCGCTCTCCCCGAGCTCATCTTCGATTCGCCCGCACATCCCGTCGATCATCGACGAGTAGCCGTAGAGCGCCCCCGACTGGAGCGACTCCGCCGTCGACTTTCCGATGACCCCGCGTGGCTCGACGAGTTCGACCCGGCGCAGCGCCGCCGCGCGTTGGAACAGTGCTTCGAGCGAGATCTCGACCCCGGGGACGATCGCTCCGCCGAGGTACTGTCCCTTCGCCGAGATCACGTCGAAGGTCGTTGCGGTGCCGAAGTCGACGACGATCGCCGGGGAACCGTAGCGATCGAGCGCGCCGACGGCGTTCGCGATGCGGTCGGCACCGACCTCTTTCGGGTTGTCGTAGAGGACCGGCATACCCGTTTTCACGCCGGGTTCGAGCACCATCGCGGTGAGATCGAGGTAGCGCTCGCACATTCGCCGAAGGTGCGCGGTCGCTCGGGGCACGCCCGAACAGATCGCCACGCCGTGGATGTGCTCGCCCGAGAAGTCCTCCGCCCGGGAAGAGAAGAACTGTCGAAGCAACATGGCCAGCTCATCAGGGGTGCGTTCGGCATTGGTCGCGATCCGCCAGTGGTCGGCCAGGTCCGACCCGTTGGTGATGCCGAGTTCGTCGCTCGGGTAGGCGCCGAACACGGTCTGGGTGTTTCCGACGTCGATGACCAGGAGCACGTTGCCAGGTTAGACATCCCCCGACCGGGCGTCGTGGTGGAGAGAGAGTGCGAAACGTTGACGGTTCCCCACCCGGTCGGGTGGGAGACTCGTCGACCGCTATGACGACCGCCGACGTTCCTTACCGCTTTGCTCCGACTCATTCGACGGCCGCGGTAGTCGCCGAGTTCGGCGCCGAGGGCGTCGTCGCCGACGCCACCGAGACCACGAGCGAAGTGACGGTCGCCGGGCGGCTGATGCTCCGTCGCGGGCAGGGCAAGCTGGCCTTCGGTCAGCTCCAGGACTCGACCGGCCGCATACAGCTGTTCGCGCCGGCCGACGTCACGCCCGACTTCGACTCCTTCACCTCGCTCAGCCTCGGCGACTGGATCGGCGTCACCGGTCTCGTCATGCGAACGAAGAAGGGCGAGCTGTCGATCAAGGTCACCTCGTGGACGCTCCTCGCCGAGGCGAAACGGCAGTTCCCGGACAAGTGGCACGGGCTCACCGATACCGACACCCGCTATCGGCAGCGCTATGTCGACCTCGTGGTGAATGAGGAGTCGCGGACGACCTTGGTCAACCGATCCCGCATGATCTCGCTCATGCGCCGCTGGTTGGAAGACGAGCACGGATTCCTCGAGGTAGAAACGCCGCTGCTCCAGCCGATTCCGGGTGGCGCCCTCGCAAAGCCCTTCACGACCCACCACAACGCGCTCGATCTGCCGCTGTTCCTACGCATCGCTCCCGAGCTCTACCTCAAGCGCCTCGTGGTCGGAGGCCTCGAGCGGGTCTTCGAGATCGGTCGCGTGTTCCGCAACGAGGGCCTATCCCCGCGGCACAACCCCGAGTTCACGATGCTCGAGATCTATGCCGCCTACTGGGACTACGAGGACCAGATGCAGCTCACGGAGAACGTTGTCGCCTATCTGTGTCAGCAGCTCAACGGCACCACGAAGATCGCGTACGGCGATCGAGAGCTCGACCTAACACCCCCCTGGCCGCGTAAGACCCTCAGCGCGCTTACCAGCGCGGCGATCGGGGTCGAGGTCTCCATCGAGACGCCGGTCGATCAATTACGTTCGCTTTGCGTGGAGCACGGCGTCGAGGTCAAGCCTGGTTACGGTCCCGGCAAGTTGCTCCTCGAGCTCTACGAGAAGACCGTTGAGCACACGCTGTGGGATCCGGTCTTCGTGTGCGACTACCCCAAGGAAGTCTCGCCCCTGGCCCGTGATCACCGAACCCTGCCGAACATGACGGAGCGATTCGAGGGCATCGTCGCCGGACGCGAGCTCTGCAACGGCTACTCCGAGCTCATCGACGCCGCCGAGCAGCGGTCCCGCTTCGAAGATCAGGTCCGGCAGTCCGACTACGACGACGAGGCGATGGTCATGGACCACGACTATGTCCGGGCACTCGAATACGGACTCGCACCAACCGGCGGCCTCGGCATCGGCATCGATCGACTCGCCATGCTGCTCACCAACACGACCACGATCCGTGACGTGATC